>CAMVFY010000033.1 GCA_947166895.1 uncultured Candidatus Saccharibacteria bacterium | reverse complement strand
GAGCGCTAATAAAAACCAGCTCCAAAACTCTACCCTACTATTTTAGACTATTTTTAAGAAAATGTAAAGAGGAAAGTAAGCATTGACATTTTATAAAATCTGTGCTATAATAAATAAACGGCTATTTGTGCGGCCGGTAGTAGTAAAAGGAGGATTTAGTATGAATAGCACAACGTACGTTAATAGGTTTATCTATGTCAGGGAAGACGAAGTGTCAGTGTTGGACAACGACACCGATACTATCGACATGCGGGTTGAGGGCTGCGAGATCAAGTCATTCGCACAGCGCGACCGCATCGGCACCGTGGAAATTACCGTACCGCTCGAAATGACGCCATTTTACTTCGATTTGGTCCATGGAGATGGCGTACGGGAACTCCTGCGTTTCAACCGGTGGCCATTTGGACACTTCATCCCGAATAAGATTGCGGCGACAGTGTTCGGACGAGACTACATCCTGAAGCAGTTCGATCTGCTGCCCGGAAGATGCAGCACGAAGCAGGGTGACATCCATTTTGAGGCGACGACTCCAAGCATTGCCGACACGGTAATGTTTTATTCCGACAGCCACATGAAAGGCTACGCCGGAGTAAACGGCCTCACGACATTTGGTTTTGGGCGGGAAGGCCTTTTCGGCCTGTTATTACCGCTCAACTACCTGCTCGAGACGATTTTCCATGGTCAAGGATACGATTTTATGAAACTTCGCAATCTCATGGAATTTGCTGACTAAGGCACCAGTCTTCCCCTAACAAAAATCCCCCGGTTTCGTCCGGGGGATTTTCCATAGCTATTTACTATTACGCTTTTCGATAATTTCTTGAGCAACATTCGGTGGAACTTCCTCGTATGAGAATAACTCCATGGAGGAAGCTGCACGCCCCTGTGTCATACCGCGAAGATCGCCAGTATAGCCAAAGAGGTTTGCCAAAGGACAAAACGCCTTAATTAGCTTAGCGCCACCGTTCAAATCTTCCATTTCGTCGATGCGGCCACGGCGCGAGTTGATGTCGCCAATTACGTCACCCATAAACTCTTCAGGAGTGGTGATTTCCATCTTCATCACTGGCTCCAGAAGTACTGGACTCGCCTTCTTGATACCCTCGCGAGTCGCAAGTGCGCCTGCGAGCGTAAAGGCGAGCTCTGAAGAGTCGACGTCGTGATAAGAACCATCATACAAAGTTGCCTTCACGTCGACTACCGGGTAGCCAGCAATTACGCCGCCTGCCAAAGTGTCCTCAACACCTTTTTGCACCGGCTTACGATATTCTTGGGGCACCACACCACCCTTAATCATATCAATAAATTCAAAGCCCTTCCCTGGTTCATTTGGTTCAAACTTAATCCAAACGTCACCGTACTGGCCACGGCCACCAGACTGCTTAATATGTTTACCCTGGGCCTCAGCGGTGCCACGAATTGTTTCACGATAAGCCACTTGTGGCGCACCGGTGTTAGCTTCAACGCCGTGTTCACGCTTCAAGCGGTCGATAATGATTTCGAGATGCAATTCACCCATACCTGAAATAATAGTCTGACCAGTTTCTTCATCGGTATGTACGCGGAAAGTTGGGTCTTCCTCGGCCAATTTAGAAAGTCCAATCCCCATTTTTTCCTGGTCGGCCTTGGTTTTTGGCTCTACTGCGATAGATACTGGAGGATCCGGGAAGTCAATTGACTCTAGGAGAATCGGATGTGCTGGTGAGCAGATTGTGGTACCGGTGGTACAGTTTTTTAGCCCAACTACGGCTGCAATATCGCCTGCTTTGATTTCCGAAATTTCGTTGCGATCATTTGCGAACATTCGGACAAGGCGTCCGATACGTTCCTTGTCTCCGGTAGTAGCATTCATAACCGTGTCACCAGATTTTAGAGTACCAGCGTAAACCCGGATGAAGATGAGCTTGCCCACAAATGGATCGGTTGCAATTTTAAATGCCAAAGCCGTCAAAGGTTCAGAGTTTTCAGCTTTTCGGACGATTTGGTCACCGGTTTTTGGATCGGTACCGACAGTTTGACCTTGGTCACGATCGAGCGGAGATGGGAGATAATCAGTCATCAAATCGAGCACTTTTTCGACAATCACACCACGACCATCGCCACCGGTCACAAGGAAGAAATCGCCATCGAGCACACGCTTGCGTAGTGCTGCCTTTAGTTCAATTTCGGTAATAGCTTCTTCACCTTGAGAGAAATACTTATCCATCAAAGCTTCATCAGCCTGAACGGCCTCCTCGACTAGCATCGAACGGGCATTTTTAGCCTTTTCGAGCATGTCGGCAGGAATTTCGCCTACCATGAGTTCGTGATCGGTATAATCCTTATAGGTGTAGGCCTTCATATCGATTAGGTCAACCACGCCGCAAATGTCTTTCTCAAAACCAATCGGAAGATGAATTGCTACTGCATTTTTAGACAAGCGCTTATGAATTGAGTCAAGGGATTTATAAAAATCACCACCAATTTGGTTAATTTTGTTGACAAAACAAATACGCGGAATACCATACTTGGTTGCTTGACGCCACACAGTTTCAGACTGGGCTTCAACACCCATTTTGCCGTCAAATACCACTACGGCGCCGTCAAGCACGCGGAGTGACCGCTCCACCTCGGCCGTAAAATCAATGTGACCCGGGGTATCAATAATATTAATTTGATGATTCTTCCAATAAACCGTTACCGCAGCAGAAGTAATCGTGATACCACGTTCTTTCTCCTGTTCCATCCAGTCGGTTTCAGC
>CAMVFY010000032.1 GCA_947166895.1 uncultured Candidatus Saccharibacteria bacterium | reverse complement strand
GAGCACGGGCCTTTTAAGCCCGGTGTCGTGGGTTCAAGCCCCACCTGACTCACCATTTTGGGCGGTTAGCTCAGTTGGCTAGAGCGCGTCTTTGACGTAGACGAGGTCAGAGGTTCGACTCCTCTATCGCCCACCACTAATCCAGAAATTGCATCGTTCGGAGTCGTATCTCCGATGCGACTCCTCTATCGCCCACCATCACCTAAACCCGAGAGGGTTTATTTTTTTTGGAGTAAATCAGAAAGTAGCTGCAGCCGACGATGCCGGCGCCGCCAATGATATTCCCGATCGTAACTGGAAGGAGATTATTCAGGAGGAACGAACCAGCACTTAGCCCTTCGATTGCGATGTCGCTTCTAGCTGACATGATGATCCCTGCAGGGCCGTAAAACATATTGGCCACGGAGTGTTCGAAGCCGCATAAGACAAAAAGCATAATAGGGCCAAAGATGGCGGCGATTTTACCAATCATAGTTTTGGCGCCAGCGGCCATCCAGACAGCGAGGCAGACTAGGACATTACAAAGAATTCCGCGAATAAGAGCTTCAATGAAGCTGAGATCAATTTTGTTGGTAGCGGTCGTAACTACGGTATCCGTAGCATCATTTAATACCCCACTATAAACAGCAAGCAGTGCGATAATTGCTGCGCCGACAAAATTGCCGATATAAACTAGAAGCCAATTTTTAAGTAATTTTCGTAAAGTGATTTTTTTCCTAAGCAATGCGATGATCATGAGATTATTGCCAGTGAATAACTCGCTGCCAGCAATGACAACCATGATAAGCCCAATTGGGAAAATCAAGGCACCGATTAACTTGCCGCCGTATACGTTGCCAAGAATGGAGCCAGCTCCAGCAAGCGCGATGAACATTCCTGCCAAAACACCAAGAAGTAGCATTTTAAAAGTGGTTAATTTAGATTTTTGAATACCGACCTCAGTAGTTTTGTCGGCAATTTCCTCAGGAGTTAGCATATTGCACCTTTCTGCTAAATTATTATTATATTTTTATTGTACAATAAGAATATGAAAATTGGAGTTTTTGATTCGGGAAAAGGTGGAACAACGGTGCTGGAAACGATAAAGCGATTTTTGCCGGAGGAAGAGTATTATTATATTGCGGATTCGAAAAATTGTCCTTATGGCAACAAAACTAAATCGGAGCTTCTTGAAATTACCAGTGGGATTGTAGATGAGTTAAAAAAGTGGGGTGCTGAAATTGTGGTGGTGGCTTGTAATACAGCCACAACAAATTGTATAAAAGATTTACGAGATAAATACCCTGAGCTTAAGTTTGTTGGCGTGGAACCAGCGATTAAGCTGGCGGCTGATACTGGTTCGCGGAAAATTTTGGTCATGGCGACTCCGGGCACGATAAAATCTGAACGAACGATGGCTTTACTGAATGAAAATAGAAAAATTGGTCAGGAAATTCGACTTTTAGCTTGTCCGGGATTAGCGGAGACGATAGAAAATGATGGCGATGTTGGATTGGCTTTAAGAAATGTCTTGAAGGAGGTTTTGGCGGAGGCTGAAGAATACGACTCTGTGGTTTTAGGCTGTACACATTACCCGCTGATACGCAATAAGATTCAAGAATTTTTTCCAAAGGCAGTTTTAATAGATGGCAATGTGGCGGTGGCGAAACAAGTGAAACGAGCAATAGATGAAATAAAAAAATCCCCTCTTTGAAGAGGGGATTTTGAAAAGATTGATTATTTCTTTTCGGTGTTCTTCGCGATGTCGCGGGTATTGCGCCAAATCATGATGAACATCATGGTTGCCTCGTAGAGGACACGAATGATGACAGGTCCTAGAATCATGGTGAGTAGCCACATTAACACACCTGAACCGCCGAGGGCGAGGAATGAGAATGAGTTGAGTACGATAAAGATTGTCGCAACGTAGTAAACGACCTTCAAAATTGGCTCAATCCACATAATCTTAAAGGCGAGAAAATCCTTTAGCCAAACAAGGAACTTGCCTTTTGGTGCAGCTTTAGCGTTGACGAACAAGAAATAAACGAGGATGCCGCCGACGATTGCAAGAATTGCCGCAATGATCATCCAGATGCCAGCTCCCTGCGCTGCACTTGCGCTACTTGAGCCTGTGCTGCTCAAATCGTTTAATAGTTTTAATGTCTCATAGTCGGACATGTTATAACTCCTTTAGTTAATACTGTCTTAATTTTAGCATAAAAGATTCAAAAAAGTAAAGAGTTTAGATATAATATATTATATGAATAGAGTACCACTGGCGGAGCGAATGCGCCCGACAAAATTATCGGAAGTGGTGGGGCAGGATGAAATTATCGGTAAAGGTAAAATCTTGACGGAGATTGTAAGGCGTGGTGAACCGGTAAATCTGATTTTTTGGGGTCCGCCCGGAACTGGCAAAACAACTTTAGCGCGAATTTTGGCAAAAGAGTTTGAAGCTGATTTTGTGGAGATTTCTGCAGTGACGGCTGGCAAGAAAGATGTAGAGGAAGTGGTGGCGCGAGCAAAATTAAACTGGAATCTAAAAACGCGAACGGTGTTGTTCGTGGATGAAATTCACCGTTTTAATAAAGCACAACAAGATGCATTTTTGCCGCACGTGGAATCCGGACTGATTACTTTGATTGGGGCGACGACCGAAAATCCATCATTTGAAGTAATTTCACCATTGTTGTCACGCTCGCGCGTAGTAGTGGTGGCGCCATTGTCGAAAGCTGCGATTAAAAAAGTATTAAGGCGTGCTTGCAAAGAAGAAGGTGTTATTATCGGGCTCGAGGGAATCCGGAGCCTGGCAAGGCGAGGACGAGCGCCGGCCGCCCGTGGCGACGGGCCGGCCGGACGCGGCCCGAGAGCCGATAATAAACCTTCTATTTCAGCTGAGGCTCTAGACTTAATTGCGGAGCTTTCGGGTGGAGACGCGAGGAGTGCGCTTGGCGACCTAGAATTAGCGCTGTCGCTTTCGCATCAAGTGGATGAGAAGGTAGTGGAAGAGGCGGCCGGTCGTAAAATGCCTGGCTATGACAAAAAGGGAGACAATCATTACGATACGATTTCGGCGTTTATTAAATCGATGCGCGGGTCTGATACGGATGCAGCGCTTTATTATCTTGCGCGGATGGTGGAGGCAGGAGAGGATCCGAAGTTTATTGCGCGGCGAAGGGTGATTTTTGCTTCTGAG
>CAMVFY010000031.1 GCA_947166895.1 uncultured Candidatus Saccharibacteria bacterium | reverse complement strand
GCCGGATTCAAACAGGGTTTCTCGTGCCCCGTCCTACTTGAAAATAGATATATAAAGCCTAAGACCGTTTCGCGTACAGGACTTTCACCTTCTTTGGCGCTCCATTCCAAGAGCTTCTGCTACAATCTAAAGGATTTTCTCTTTATCCACTCAGTTAACGCTGTTGGTTTTTATGCCGAACTGTCGAAAACTCTACAATTCAGCATAAAAATTATCTAATTTCGCAACCCCTTTAATAACTCAGGTCGTTAAACCGTTAGGTTATCTTTAGGTTTGGGCTGTTCCAATTTCGCTCGCCACTACTTTCGGAATCATTAGTTATTCTTCTTTCCTGGGCCTACTAAGATGATTCAGTTCGGTCCGTTCCCGTTTTCTACCCTATGTGTTCAGGTAGCAACAATACAACATGACTTGTATTAGGTTTCCCCATTCGGCAATCCCCGGATCATTTCTCGCTGTCAGATCCCCGAGGCTTATCGCAGACTCCTACGGCCTTCATCGGTATTGATTGTCAAGGCATCCACTATCAGTGCCCTTAATTACCTTTTTATGCATTGACTTAACTAGCAATCGACATTCGATCGCTACCGTCAATTAAAATCTTTTCATCGTTATTCCAAATTGTTAATCGAAAAGTCGTAAAGAAAGATTTCAAAGTCGCCCAAGGCAACCTCAAAAGATTCCTCGCTTTTCTTATCTTTCTGTAGAGGTCGCAAAGGCGACTTGCTTAAACTTTCCCCATTATATCAAACTCTTTTTCAAAAATCAACCCCTTTTTTAGACTTTTTTCAATTTTTCTATTCTCCCCATTTTTCGAGATTTTTCCCCAAGAATTTAATAAATCCGTCCCTGTTATTACCATTATGTATAATATACAGTCGTTTTTTCGCCCGCGTCATCGCCACATAAAATAGCCGTTTTTGATCATCAAGCGCCACGTCATTCGTTTCGCCAAATAGTCTATACAAATTAGTGTCCGGATGTATTTTTGGGATTACCCCCTCATCAGCCTCCAATATGATTACCACTTCCGCCTCAAGCCCTTTTGACTTATGCATCGTCATTAGCTCCACTTTTTCTTCAAATTCAGCCTTATCCATTTTCCCAAGCTTCGTCAAAACTTCTTTTAGTCCTCGCTCAAAACTATTGAGCGTCATCCCCTCCAAATTAGTCTCATTGTTGCGGTGCAATATCAATATTTCACGCGCCTGCCGGTTAGCCTCAATAATTTCAGTCACAGTCTTCAAATATTTCACTGTGGATTTTTTGGGCATTTTACCAAGGATGTCCATTACGGCCGACTGATAAATCCTATCTGCGGCACTCACTCTCTTATCGTAACTAACGGTTGCAAAACCCAACTCCGTTTCTTTCGGGTTCACTAGTACCACTGCGCCAGCTCTTCGACTATTAGCTCGGAAACTCCCGGTTTCCTTCATCGCCTTCTTCATAAACCTTCGTGCCGCATCAACTATCTCATAATCGCACCGGTAATTTGTAGATATCTCCAGCCGCCGGCAATCGTCTCCAAAATACCCCTCAAAATTCTTGAAATACTCAACCTCCGACCCCGCAAAGCGATTAATTGCCTGCCAGTCATCACCCACCACAAACAACTTGGCATCCACTGCAATTCTCCTGATTGCCATCACCGCCGACAAGAAAAGCTGCGAAAAATCCTGATATTCGTCTATTAGTATGTATTTTTTATGTGCTAAAATCGCCCTAATCTCAGGTCCGCCATTAGCTATCAGCTTGCTCGCCCACGACACGATTAAATTAAAATCCGTCCCATATTCCGGTAAATACTTTTTCTTCCTTAGTAAATACCAGTGATACCGTCGATAAACCTCCACACCTAGCTGAACAAATTTTTGCTCCTCCTCAGTAATATCTTCCGCTGCTAATCTATCCGTGACACTTTTTGCCAAAGTATTCTCGCCATTAAGAAACTGCTGCTGCGCTCGGTTCACAAAACTCGCCATTTGTTTAGAAAGCGTCGCCAATTCATCTTCCGATAAGCCTTTAGTCATCTCTCGCACAATCATTTTGATATACGCTTCCTTTTCACCCGCCAAAATCTTCCCACATCTATCCTTTCCGTCGCACACCTCAAACACTATTCTCCGCGAAAAAGCATGGAACGTACTCGCTATCTTCGGGCATCCATCCACACCCTCACAGCTAGGCTTATTCAGCTCCCGCACGGCACCGCCCATAATTGGTGTCCCCTTGACCAGCATCTTACTAAGTCTCTCGTTGATTTCTCTCGCCGCATTCGCGTTAAACACGAATGCCATAATCTCGTCTGGCCTCATTTCGCACTTTGCAATTAGATATACTATCTTAGCAACCAATGTCCGCGTTTTACCACTCCCAGCCCGCGCCACCACAATCGTATTTAGCGACGCATCCACCACCGCCTCCGCCTGCTCCAAATCGATCAGATATGGCTCACCCTCGTACGTCACGCTATCCCTAAACCATCTCTGCGCCTCTTCCGCCTTGGTAGTTTTAATCTTCTTATGCTTCTTCATCTCCCATAAACCTAATTTTTAATTCTCACCAACCTAGCACAACACCAACAAGTTTTCAACCTTTAAAAGAAGCCTACGCTTATTTAGCAAGAATACGTTAGCGTAAATACAAAGCATGATACCGTATTTACATCTTCGGTGCACTCCAAAACTTTAATACAACTTTATAAAAACCAGTCGCAAGATTACTGATATCGTCAGCTCGCTCTCTAGCCTACGGTTCCTTGTTCATCGTTTTTACTCTCTTCGTCACATATCTAGTCTGCTTTTTATAAGAAAAGCAAATTACTGTTATTACGATTATCAATCCTAGTATCACAAAAATCTGTCTTATCCAAGGAAACGTCGAAATATTTGGCCAAATCAAGCTTAAACACACTGTTAGCAATATACAAACAAAAGTTGCTGTAAGCGACCTGTAAGCATTGTTCGTCATAGATAGCCTGCGTAACTGCCCATTATCATCTCTCTTCTCCGCTCTTACATATTCTTCATAATTAACTCGCTCTAGCCACTTACCTTTTTTAATCTTCTTTAATAATTCCTCTATTACAAGCGAACCAATTCGACTAATAATCAATCCCACAGTATAACTTATGATAATATTTCTCAAAGCATCATCTGTAAAGATACGGAAATCCGTCAAACGTTCTACGGCAACCACATAAATTGCTCCCGGCAAAAGATTATTTAGCAACTCGTAACTCGAAATCCGACCCATAATCGTCTTACATATTTCCGCAATCATTACGTCCATTCCTCCACCTCTTCATAAAATCCTATCTCTTCCACACTATTCCAACCACGCTCAGGCATATCTCCATCACGATGGCAAATTATGCCGTCAGACGTCTTGTATACTTTAACACCCCGCCGTCTGAAAGCATTTGTCACCATCCTGAGAGGATGGTCCGATTCTACGGCCGCAGATACGAAAGCCGTGTTTTTTCCTTCATCATTATATCCCACTTTGTCCCCAATTAATCGATCCAGAATAGAAGGAGTAACGTTGTGCCTACTTCCGTGATGAGGCACCTCATAAAACGAAACCGTCTCCCTAATATCCTCGCCTTGTGTATTCAGATAGTTAATGGTCGCATCAAGCGCCCTAATTCCGGCATCACCACATAACAAAAACCCCGATCCATTAATCGCCCCTCTAATAACAAGACTCATTTCATTATCAGCCGAAGTTTCAACGTCCTCTCTTAATAATTCCTTATCCCAAGATTCAGCCAGGGAAAGAATATAATTCTTGAATTTTTTCAACCCTCGCTGAATTATCGTAGCCCCTGCACCAACCTTTCCTTCAAATGGAGTTTTAGCAGACTCCGCTAGTAAATCTAAATAAAATTGTTTTCCCGGAGAGCAAACCATCATTACGTCTTCTAGCAGTTCACCCTGAAAAGCTTCTACTGTTGGGATTTTTTTTCGATTGGCAATTTCTTCTAATTCAGCGATTACCCCGTACTGCTCTCGTAGCCTTTTTTCTAAGCTCTCCTTGGTAATGCGCCCATCGTTCACCTTATCCCATAGTTCATCAATATACAACCACGGCCGGTTCATTACTAATTTCCCTACCTTAAAGTTCTCTAAGATATACTTTATCCCAGTTGCATGGTCTCGATCCGGATGCGAGACAATCACAAGATCGATAAATTTATCAGAAGCATTTTTCTCATTATTCGGATCACGAAAATAATATTCATTCATATGCTTAGTCATACGCTTACCATGCTCCTCAAACCCACCATCATAAACCGCAACCTTATAAATTTCATTCCCGTCACCACCGCACACCTTCCAGCGCATACAAATTGCACTAGCATCCTGTTTTACATCCGTACCTCCGCCAATAAAGTCAATTTCGTAAGCCATTATTTTTCCTTTCTATTGTGCTTAATATCTACATCTAGTGTCTTGCTAGTAATATAGCACACCATATGTAGCGTTGCAACGCTTACGAGCGTTAGACTAAAAATAATAAATTCACATCGATTAACCAAAATACCGCCGCATAAAGGCGACGGTATTTCTACTACCTAGTGCCTAGTTATTCTGCTCTACGCGTCCTGCGAGATTTTGCTCGAAGCACCAACCATATTATTACGGCTACTATCGCAAATAC
>CAMVFY010000030.1 GCA_947166895.1 uncultured Candidatus Saccharibacteria bacterium | reverse complement strand
TCTTGAAAACCAGAGAGTGAAAGCTCCGCAGGTTCGAATCCTGTCCTTTCCGCCACGTTGCTAAAGCAACGCATTAAAAAGCAGGGCTCGTATTTCGCGCTGACGCGCTCAATGCGAATCCTGTCCTTTCCGCCATTTTGTCTAAAAAATAAGCCCCCGAGGGGCTTTTATTTTTACCGGCCGTTTTTGAGGCGGGGGTGCTTGCGCTTGTCGCTGTGTTTGTGATTATTATTGCGGTTTTGCTTGCTAACCACTTTCATCTTGAATTTTCTTGCCATGGCTAAAATTATAGCATATTTAAGCTGATACTAAAACTGTTTATGCTATAATTAGGTTATGGATGAAAATGAAATTCAGTTAAAACGACGAGAGAACGAAGAGCAGGCGACGAGAGGGCGAGCGCGAATACTGGGTTTACCATATCTTGATACGAGGAGTTTTGAGAACGAAATACCGTTAACTGACGGGTTGATTACTATTCCGGAAATGCACCAAAACTTTATTTTGCCGTTGCAAAAAGGTGGCGAAGAAGATCATTTTCAATTCATGGTGACGAGCCAAACGCCACGTACTCTGATTGAAAAAATGCGCCAGGAATACAGCGATAAGGGTGAACGGGTGGATTTTTTCTTGATTTCAAATTCTGCATACAAAGTTTTTATGCTACGCTATGATCCGCCGAAGGAAATTAAATACGATGACATTAAAATTGCAGGAGAGGGCGATTCGGAAACAATTGCAAGCGTGTCGCAGACTTTGTCGACAGTGTCGACGGAAAAAGTATTTGATTTTTTGGTGGACCAGGCGGATAAATTGGGGGCTTCGGATATTCACATCGAGAATTTAAGGAACGAGATTAGAATTCGGATGCGGGTGGATGGGCTTTTGCATCCGGTGGCGACGATCGATAAGGACAGATATCGTATTTTTATGGGTGAATTGTCGTCGAGGGCGAACGTTTCGACGGCTTCGAATAAGCCGCAGTCTGGTCATATGCAAAAAGAAATTACACGGGATGGAGTAACGCACTTATTAAACATTCGTGTGGAAACGATTCCGACTATGTATGGTCAGGATGCGGTGCTTCGGTTGTTTAATTTTGATGAGTCGCTTTTGAATTTGGATTTGTTGGGGTTGTCTAAAGAGGAGCGGGCGGAGATTAATGAGGTGATTTCGCATCCGAGAGGGCTGGTTTTGATGGTGGGGCCAACTGGTTCGGGTAAATCAACGACTTTATACTCAATGCTGAATGCGTTAAACACGACTGATAAAAAGATAATTACGCTTGAGGACCCGATAGAATATGGGATTACAGGAATTTCGCAAATTCCGATAAATACAAATGCCGGAGGATCGTTTGCAGAAGGACTTCGTTCGGTGTTGCGTCTGGACCCGGACGTGGTGATGGTGGGCGAGATTCGTGATGCAGATACAGCAAAAACTGCGATTCAGGCCTCAATTACTGGACACTTGGTGTTATCGTCGTTTCATGCCAATTCGACATCGGCGGCGTTTGCGAGGATGATTGACTTGATTGGTGTGAATCCGATTTTTGCGAGTTCGATCAGATTAATTATTGCTCAGCGGTTGGTAAGGAAGTTGTCGGCTTCAAAGAAACAAAGACTAGCGACAGAAGCGGAAATGAAATATATCCGCGAAGCGTTGGAAGGCGTGTCGGCGGATGTTTTGTCGGATTTTGACCTTGAGAATATTTTGCTTTATGATCCGGTAACGACTGAGGAAGCGCCGTTCGGGTATAGTGGGCGAACTGTGATAATGGAGCAATTGGTGGTGTCTGATGAGATTCAGGCGTTTATTCGGGGTGATGTGGCAGACATCAACACAAAGGCAATTGAGACTACTGCGCGTAAAAATGGTATGTTGACCTTGGAGCAAAAAGGGATATTGGCGGTACTTCGGGGCGAAACGACGCTCGAAGAAATCTCACGTGTGATATAATGTAGCCATGAGTGAAAAAGTTATTTCTGACTATAATGGCTACGACTACAAAAAAATTTTTTGGGAAGATGCCGATCGCGAGTATGAAGACCAAGCTGACAGAATGGCAATCAGGAAACTTTTGCCAAAACGAATGGCAAAATTTGCGGATATTGGTGGTGGCTACGGACGTCTTGCTAACGAATACTTAAAAAGAGCACACAAGGTAATAATTTTTGACTATTCGAAAACAGAGCTTGAGCAGGCCAAGGAAATTTATGGTGACAAGATTGAAACTCGGGCTGGCGATATTTATGAGCTGCCATTTAAGGATGATGAGTTAGACGGATTAATGATGGTAAGGGTAACTCATCATTTGAAATACATGGACAAGGCGATAGCGGAGCTTTATCGTGTGTTGAAGCCGGGCGGTGTGGCGGTGATAGAAGTAGCCAACAAAAGGACGTTGCCAAAAATTGCAAGGTTTATGGTGGGAAAATCAAAGGTAAACCCATTTGATAAGAAAGTGGCTAATTATAAGGAAATTTCTAAAGACGGATTTTATAATTACCACCCAAAATATGTGGAAGAGATTTTTGGCAAAACTGGATTTAAGATTGAGAAAGTTTTGTCGGTATCGAATTTTCGGAGTCGGGGACTAAAAAAACTGTTCAAAACTAATAATCTGGTGAAAATGGAGGATAAAGCTCAGTCGGTACTTGCGCCGATTCGGTTTGCGCCGTCAATCTATTACAAGTTGAGAAAACCTGAGGAATAAGGTATAATGGGGGGAGTGGAGCCGTCGTTCAACGGATAGGACATATCCCCTCTAAGGATACAATGCTGGTTCGATTCCAGCCGGCTCTACCAGGGTTTAATCAATAAAATGGCAGCTAATATTGTATCCGTTAAAAATTTCAAAATGAAGTTCGGGAATAAAGAGGTAATTTCGGACCTTTGTTTTGAAGTGAAGAAGGGGGAAATATTTGGTTTGCTTGGCTCGAACGGTTCGGGTAAAACAACAACTGTGAGGGCGTTGCTGGGGTTTTACACGCCAACGGCTGGAGAGCTTTTGATAGATGGGGAAAAATACGATCCAGAAAATACCAATGTGACTGTGGGCTATTTGCCGGAGGAGCGAGGGCTTTATCGCAAGGAAAACGTAATCGACACGATGGTGTATTTTGGTGAAATGAAGGGGCTTAAGGATCCGCGTGGATGGTCGATGAAGTATTTGGAGCGAGTGGGGCTTCTTGATAAGTTTAACGAGAAAGTAGAAAAATTATCCGGCGGGCAACAACAAAAAATCCAGCTTGGGATTACAATTATGGGCAACCCAAAGTTACTGATTCTTGATGAGCCGACCAAGGGATTTGATCCGATGAATCGAAGGCTTTTGATGGAGATTATTGAGGAATTACATGCTAAGGGTGCAGCGGTAATTATGATTACTCATTACATGGATGAAGTGGAAAAATTATGCGATAGGGCTTTGCTTCTTAAAGACGGTGTGGCACGAGCCTATGGTACAATTGCTGGAATTAAAAAAGAGTTTGGTGGCAAGAGCCTAGATCAAATTTTTGTGGATGTTTATGGAGGGGTAGATGAATAAGTCGACACTGAATGTTTTTAAATTTGAATTTATGCGGCAGATTAAGAAGCCGGCTTTTTGGGCGGCAACATTACTTTTGCCTGCACTAATTGGTGGGATTTATTTTATTAGTTTTATGTCGGCGAGAGATGTCGAAGGAAATCCGACATTAGATGAAAACATGACGGTCGCGATTACGGACGATGCGGGAGTTTTTTCGGCAAAGGCACCATTTATTATAAATGGCGACAAGGAATACGGCATTGAGATGGTAAAAAATGGTGAAGTGGATTTGTATTTTTACATTCCGAAAGATTTTAAAGATAGTAAGAAGGCCGAATTTTATCATATTTCGGAGGGGCTGGATGTTTTTAATAATGATGGAAATATTTTGAAGGGGCTTTTATTAAATGATGCGCAGGGGAGAGTTGACGAATTAGACGTAATTGCCCTAACTGGGAATTATGAGATAGTTGACAATAAATTGTCGGTAGATGGGGAGGATTCGAACGCTTTAGGCAAGGCGATCGTACCGTTCTTTATTGGTGTAGTGTTTTTCATGTTTGTTGCACTATGCGGAAACAGATTCCTCATGACGGTAGTGGAAGAAAAGGAAAATCGGATTTCAGAAATGATTATGACGTCGGTATCGTCAAAACACTTGATTGTGGGTAAAATCGTAGCGATGCTGGCGTTAGGTGCGGTGCAGATTGCGGCGCTAGTGATACCTGTACTTGCAATAGTTTTTTTGAATCGCGAGAATCAATTTATTAGTATGATGCTTAGTGCGATTGAGATTGATCCACTCATGATTACGCTAAGTATTTTACTGTTTGTCGCCTCGGCATTGTTTTATGCGGGGGTGTGTACGTTTGTGGGATCACTGGTGTCGACAGCGCGAGATGCTTCGCAGTTTATTGGGCCGGCAATTATATTGATGGTGTTTCCGCTTTATTTTATGCAGATGTTTATGGTGAGCGAACCGACTGTAATTGTTCATATCATGACGTATTTTCCGTTTACGGCGCCGATTGCGTTGATGCTCCGTAGTGGATTTGGGACGATTTCGGTGGTAGAATACTGCATCGGCATTGCTGTAGTGGTGGTTTCGGCGATAATTGCAATTAGATTTGCGGTGGTGACCTTCCAAAAAAATGCGATTAATTTTGAGATTGTGAAGCCAAAGTTTTTGCGCAGGAATAAATAGTTAGTTATATCATAATTTTTACAAAAATCAAGACTTGCGGGGGGGGGGGGGGGGGTAGTTGTATAATGAGCTTAACTAAAGCATAAACAAAAAAGGTGAGTTCCCTAAAATGAAAAAGGAACACAAATAAAATAAAGTTATCAC
>CAMVFY010000029.1 GCA_947166895.1 uncultured Candidatus Saccharibacteria bacterium | reverse complement strand
GACCTCTTCCTTGGCAAGGAAGCGCTCTAAACAACTGAGCTACATTCGCACGTTGGTATTATTATATCATAGATTTTGATTTTGTGGGAAAAACCATGCTATAATGGTTGTATAAATTAAAAGGAGAATAAAATGCCAACTTGGGGAATCGTACTTCTGGTGATTATCGTGATAATCGTTGTGATTGTCGGGTTGATTGCCGGAATTTATAATAGTTTAGTTAAGCTAGATGAGCGAGTAAACGAAGCATGGTCGGATATTACGGTGCAATTAAAGTATCGTGCGGACTTGATTCCAAATGTAGTTGAAACGGTAAAAGGCTACGCCAAGCACGAAAAAGAAACATTTCAAATGGTGACCGAAGCTCGTTCTGCGGTGATGGGTGCTAAGACCGTGAAACAAGCTGCCGAGGCAGAGAAAGAAATGCAAGGCGCTCTTGGGCGAATTTTTGCGATTGCAGAGGCTTATCCAGAACTAAAGGCAAACTCTAACTTCGTAAAACTTCAAGAACAATTGCAAGACGTAGAAGATAAAATCCAGGCGGCCCGTAGATTTTATAATGCCGGGGCGAAAGAACTTAATACTAAAATTAAGACTTTCCCAACTAATATCATCAATAGCATAATCGGGCATTTTAAGAAGCGTGATTATTTCGAAGTAGCCGAAAGTGAAAAGGCGAAAATCGAAAAAGCACCAGAAGTTAAGTTCTAAAATCTTAAGGTTAAGTTTTTAAAACTTAACCTTATGTTTTCAAAACATAACGTTGAGGTTTAGATGTATAAACAAATTGCGGAAAATAAGCGTCGAACCGTATTTATCATAATAGGTTTTGTGATTTTGATCGCCTTGATTGCGGGGGCTTTTGCGTATTTTTATAAGGACCCGTGGATTGCAGTTTGGACGCTAGTTGTAGCAATTATCTATGCGGTGTTTCAATATTTTTATGCGAGCTCACTTGCCGTGGCAATGACAGGAGCAAGGGAAATTAATAAAAAAGATAATCCGCGATTTTACAATATCGTGGAAAATTTGTCGATAACGACTGGACTCCCGATGCCAAAGGTTTATATTATCGATGACAAGGCTCCAAATGCGTTCGCTTCGGGGCGTGATCCGAAGCATGCATTGGTGGCAGCGACGACCGGGCTTCTTGATATTATGGATGACAAGGAGTTGACGGCGGTGATGGCGCATGAGATGTCGCATGTCAAAAATTACGATATCCGTGTGTCGATGATTGTGTTTGGATTGGTATGCGTGGTGGGGCTGATTTCGGATTTAGCATTCCGAATGATGTTTTATGGAAATCGGCGGCGCAATGATGAAGGTAGCCCGGTGGGATATGTGCTGATTTTGGTGGCGGCGGTATTGTCGCCAATTGTGGCGGCGGTGGCACAGATGGCGGTTTCACGACAGCGCGAGTATTTAGCTGATGCTTCGGCGGCAAACATTACGAGATATCCAGAGGGAATGATTGCGGCACTTAAAAAACTCCAAAATCATTCGCAACCAATGCGTAGTCAAAATATCGCAACGGAAGCTATGTATATTAATAATCCTTTACGAAAAGGGTTCTTTAGCAATTTGCTGTCGTCGCATCCGCCGATTGAGAAGCGCATAGAAAGACTTGAGCATGGTAAGAAAAGCTTCTAAGCATAAGGCTAAAAATAGTTCCACTCGGGACACGCTCAAGGGAGCTCGCCCGAGCTTATGGTCCCGAGTAAAACTATTCTGGACCAATAAACTGCAGCGGTCTTTTAGCACCAATCCGCACAAGTCGTTTAAGCGGTCGTATCGAGAAGATTATAAGCGCGAGACGCCGGTGCCAGGGATTATGCATCATATTTTTGCGAGTTTTAAGATTATCTTTAAAAACTGGAAATTATTCTTACCGCTTCTTGTTATCACGGTGATACTGAACGTGGTTTTTGTGGGGATTATGAGTGAGGCGAACTATGTGCAATTTCAGGATATTTTGGACGAAACGAGTGTGCAAGTAGCCGGTGGTGATATTGGGAATGTCGCGAAGGCAGGATTACTTTTGATATCTACAATTACGACTGGGGGGTTGTCGGGAGAGTCGAGCGAAGCGGCGACAGTGTTTGGAGTTTTGATTTTTTTGATTGTCTGGTTGACGACGATTTTTTTGCTAAGACACAGATTGGCAAAGCATAAAGTAAAACTACGCGATGGCTTGTATAATGCGATGACGCCTTTAATATCGACATTTTTGGTGTTTGTGGTGGCGGTGATACAGTGTGTCCCAATTTTTATTTTGGTGATAGTATATTCGGCGGCGGTGCAGACGGAGTTTCTTGCCACGCCTTTTTATGCGTTGGTGTTCTTTATTTTTGCGGCGCTAATGATTTTATTGTCAGGATATTTACTATCGTCGTCTTTGATGGCATTCGTGGCGGTATCGGCGCCAGGTCTGTATCCGATGAAAGCACTTCGTACAGCTTCGGATTTAATGATGGGGCGGCGGGTGAAGTTTATTATTCGTCTTATTGCACTTGTTATTACGTTGGCACTGGTATGGGTAATCGTGATGCTGCCGCTTATAGTGTTTGATCTCTTTATGAAAACCTTTGAATGGACGGAGGGAATTCCATTTGTGCCAATTTGCCTTACAGTCATGACAAGCTTTACTTATATTTATGTGGCTACATATTTATATTTGTATTATAGATGGATGTTAGAAGTGGTAGAATAATAAATATGAATATTGTTGAAGCGCGAAAACGTGCCCAGAAGTTGCGAGAAATAATCAATGACTATCGGTACCATTATCATGTATTAGATGAGTCAATTATGAGTGAAGCGGCGGCCGACTCGCTAAAACATGAGTTGACTTTACTTGAGGAGGAGTACCCGGAACTTGTTACGCCGGATTCGCCAACGCAGCGAGTGGCTGGGAAACCATTGGATAAATTCACAAAAATCCGTCACGAGAAGCGGATGATTAGCCTTGCGGACGTTTTTTCGCGACAGGAAATTGAGGATTGGATTTTGAGAAACGAGAAATTGATCCCTGGCGGCAAAATTGATGAGTTTTTTACGGATATTAAAATGGATGGTTTGGCGTGTTCGCTTAAGTATCGTGACGGAGTTTTTTATCAGGCGGTGACGCGGGGAGATGGGTTGGTTGGTGAAGATGTAACATTAAATGTGAAAACCATCACGAACGTACCACTCAACCTCAGAAGTATTTCTTCATCGTCGGGCCGCGTCCGGCCGGCCCATCGCCATGGGCGGCCGGCGCTCGTCCTCGGCTTGCCAGCCTCCGGATTCCCTCCGATCGAAGAAATACCCTCTGAGGTTGAGGTACGCGGTGAAATCGTGATATTTAAGAAAGATTTTGAGGAGTTGAATCGGCGGCAACGTGAGAAGGGTGAGGCGGAGTTTGCGAATCCTAGGAATCTCGCGGCGGGTTCAATTCGACAACTTGATCCAAAAATTGCCGCAAGTCGCCCGCTTAAGTTTATCGCCTACGACTTGGTGACGCCGGATTCCTTTACCTGGCATGAGGCATACGAAAAGTTAAGGGCGTTTGGTTTTCAGACTTCAAATGAGGATAAGGTATTTAATGAAAAGGAAAAGTTACAACTTTTTGAGTATATTGATAACTTGGACGATTATCGTAAGACTCTGCCATTTAACACGGACGGCATGGTGATTAAGATTAATAATCGTGCGGTTTATGATAAGCTGGGGATTGTTGGTAAGACTCCGCGAGGGGCGGTAGCGTTTAAGTTTCCAGCTGAAGAATCTACTACTAAAGTACGTGATATTGTAATATCGATTGGGCGAACGGGTGCCGCGACACCGGTAGCTATTTTTGACCCGGTGCGGGTGGCTGGTACTACGGTGCAACATGCCTCAATCCATAATGCGGATGAGATTGCACGTCTCGACGTGAGAATTGGTGATACGGTGATTATTTACAAAGCAGGCGATATTATTCCGCAGGTGAAGGAAGTTTTGACAACGCTTCGTCCGGAGAAATCCGAGAAGTTTAATTATAAAGAGGCTCTAAGAAAACAATATCCGGAACTTGAGTTTGAGAGGCCGAAGGGCGAGGTGGTTTATCGAGTGAAGGGGGAATCGTCGAATTATCTGCTAAAACGGGCGATTGAATACTATGCTTCGAAACCAGCGTTGAATATTGAAGGGTTGGGTGAGAAAAACGTGGAGGCGTTGATTAAAGCAGGACTTTTAAATTCGGTGGCAGATTTGTATCGCTTAACGGAGACTAAAGTAGCTCAACTCGAAAGGTTTGGTGAAGTATCAGCACATAATTTGATTTCGGCGATTGAGGCGTCAAAAACTCCAGCGCTTGCGAAGTTTATTACGGCGCTTGGGATTCGTCATGTGGGGGCGCAGACAGCTGTTAGTTTGGCGCGCGAATTTAAAACTTTGGATAACTTAGCTAATGCGACGATGGACGATCTTTTGAATATAACAGATATTGGAGAGGTGGTGGCGGAGTCGATTTTGGCGTGGTTTGCGGACGAAGATAATATTAGATTACTCACGGATTTGAAGGGGCTAGGAGTATCGCCAACTGAAGAGAAAAGCAATAATTTGCCACTTCATGGAAAATCGTATATTGTGACTGGCACGCTTCAAAGTATGGGGCGGGAAGAGGCGGAAGATAGACTGAGGGCACTTGGTGCGACGGTGACGTCGACGGTCACAAAAAATACTACGGCCCTAATTGTTGGGGAAAAACCTGGAAAGTCGAAGACGGAAAAGGCTGAAAAACTAAAAATACCAACCATTGATGAACATGCATTTTTGAAGTTGATTTCTTAACTGAAATTTGTTATAATATTTTGTAAGGTCTCGTAGTATAACGGTTAGTACATCGGGTTTTCATCCCGACAACGCGGGTT
>CAMVFY010000028.1 GCA_947166895.1 uncultured Candidatus Saccharibacteria bacterium | reverse complement strand
ATGTTAATAATATTATAGTAACCCCCCCCCCCCCCCCGTGAGTCAAGGGTTTTTATTGTGCTAGCTGGTCAAACTCATCCATAGAGGTGATGAGAAGGTCGCGGGGTTTGTTGCCGTTTTGCGGACCGATGACACCGATTTCTTCGAACCAAATAGCGAGGCCGGAAACGAAGCCGTGGCCTTTGCCGAGATAAGTTTGGAGCATGGCGGTAGAAAATTTACCTTTAGAAAGCGAAATCTCGACGGCTTTACGAACGATAGGATCCTGGGGATCGAAGCGACGACCGAGATCGCTAAAGTCGCTACTGCCACCCCCCATGCCTTTAATGGCGACTTGTTGGGCGATGACTTCGTCGTTGTATTCGGGTGGACGTTGGCTGCGTAAGAAGTCGGTGACTTTGTTGATGTCGTCGTCAGAGGCCCAGGCGCCTTGGATACGGCGAGGTTTGCCCATCATTTCGGTAGTGAGGAGGAGCATGTCGCCTTTGCCGAGGAGTTTTTCGGCGCCACCTTGGTCGAGCATGATACGTGAATCCATTTGCGAGCCGACAGCGAAAGCGATACGGCCTGGAATGTTGGCTTTGATGAGGCCGGTAATAACTTTTACTTCTGGACGCTGGGTGGCTAATACTAGGTGGATACCAGCAGCACGACCTTTTTGGGCGATGCGGACGATAAGCATCTCGAGGTCTTTGCCTGCCATCATCATGAGGTCGGCCATTTCGTCGATAATAACAACGATGTAGGGCATTTTACCTTCTTTTTCGGGGTTCTCGGCGGCGGTTTTGGCCATTTTGGCATTATAGTCGGCAATGTTTTTGACTTTCTCCTCGGCCATCAACGAGTAGCGGCGTTCCATTTCACCGACAGCCCATTTCATGGCGCTGAGGGCCTTTTCGGTTTGTGTGATGATAGGAGTAAGAAGGTGTGGAATGTCTTGATATTGAGCCATTTCGACCTGCTTTGGATCAACGATGATGAGTTTCATGTCGGAAGGGGCGTTGCGATAGAGGAGTGAGGTGATGAGAGTGTTGGTCATGACTGACTTACCAGAACCAGTAGTACCAGCTATAAGCAGGTGCGGCATTTTGGCGAGGTTGGCAACAACGGCGCGGCCGGAGATGTCCTTCCCTACGGCAAAGGTAAGGGGATCAGCGGCTTTTTTCCAGTCGCTGGATTCGAGGACGCTGCGGAGACGAACGTCGGCGGAGCGAGCGTTAGGGATTTCGACACCGACGGAGCGAGTGCCTGGGATGGGTGCTTCGATACGAATTTTATCAACTGCAAGGTTAAGTGCAAGCTCTTTGTCGCGAGCTAAAATTTTACTCAAGTTGACACCGGCTGGTGGCTTCATGGTGTACTGAGTGACGCGAGGACCAACATTAGCACCTTCCATTTCGACATCAATGCCGAATTCGGCGAGGGTGGATTTAATAATATAAGCGTTCTGTTGGATATTACCAGCATCGGCGGGAGATTGTTTTTTCTCGAGAAGGTCGGTGGTGGGCATTTTCCAGTCAGGGTCGGAAACGGCGACGAGAGCAGTAGGTTCTTTGGCTGGCTCGGGCTTGGCTGAAGCTTTACTGTCAGCGTGACGAGTTAGCTTGGGTGAGTCTGATGTCTCCATGGCGCCGAGGCCGGAGTTGACTTTGATTTCGAGGCTCCCAAGTTTTTTGCCTTTTTTGTTATCGTCGGAGTCGGTTGGGGTTTTACTATGTTTGACGAGATTTTTGGTACCTTTGAAGAAAGTGACTGGGGAGAGTTGAAGGATAAAAGCGGTGGTGATAAAAATAAGAACAATATAAATAAAGATGACGACGCCTTGGGAAAGAACGTTGGTGGCGAGAGAGTTAAGCCAGTTGCCAACGATGCCGCCGCTATGCCAGATGGCGGCGATGCCGGAGATCCAGATAGTCATGAGGATGCTGGCGATGTAGACTGGGATGGCGACGCGGTTGTCTTCGGAACGGAAAATTTTGACGGCGAGATAAACGAGGAGTGCGGGGATGAAATAAGTGGCAGAGCCGAGGCCCTGGAGGATGGCTTTGTGGACTTCATTTAGGATGGTGCCGCCCTGGCCAAACCAGGTGATGACAAAGAAAAGTGCAAGGGCGATCATGAGAACAGCGCTAATTTGGCGCCAGAAACCGCCGGGAAGTTCGTGCTCGACGGGAGCTTCTTTGCGTTTGGTTCTCCTAGTAGATTTGCGCTTGCGGTTAGCCATAGACTAGTTATAGCACACCTTAGGGAAAAACTCAAAAGGAATCTGGTGTTTTGGTGTGGTGTTGGGGCTTTACGAAAGCTCAACAATCTCAAGTTGGAATAATTTTACATCTTTAATTCATCTACAGCAAAAAGCATACAAACACCGCCACCATTATTGGATATTGTTCGGTAATGATTGTCGTCAATATATCCTTCAGCCTTTTTCTTAGCCCCATCTACGTAAGAAAAAATGCGGATGGCCCTAAACTTTACCACATTGTCTGGGTAATAATCAAATTCAAAATCACACGGAAGTTCAATGTCGTCATCTAGAAAATCGGATGCCATTAGACAATATTTAATTTTTTTATTATCTTTATTGTGAAATATGTATAAAGCCGTGTCTGGCTCCACTTGTCTAAAGGCCTCAAAAACTAAATTATCTAACCCGTAAGATTCAATTATTTCTTTAAGTTCGGCTTCATCGATCCTATTCATATCTATTATTATATCATTTAGCAAGGAAAAGACCAGCCGAAGACGACTGGTCTTAATAAAAGTGCGTAAAATGGATTAGATTTTGGTGTGGTCCTCTTTTGATTCGTCGATCAGATATTGTCCCTGACTTTTGTCCTGCCATCGATCGCGCATATAGATTGTACTTCCGTCGCGATCAAGAACGATATGGCCATGGCCGAGACCGTCACCATAATTCCCAGAGTCAGTGAAGAAGATATCTGTTCTTCCGTCTTTACGGTGACGAACCTTTGCTGGTCTGCCGTCAAACATATCAGTACCGACAGCAAGCGTTTTGCAGGTATTTGCTCCATCGTTAGTGAAATTCTGGTGTCCATGCTCGGCAAATGCGTCACGATCATAGGTTTTGTTGCCAAATTGGTCGAGAGCGGTGTGGCCATGCCCATAGCCATCACCTTTGCCGAGCCCGCCATGATAAATCTGCGTGGTGCCATCCGGCTTTTTGACGATTTTCGCGTCTTTTCGCTCGGAGTAGCGCACGCCTGCCTGGTCTAATGCTCGGTCGCGCTCGCGCTGATTTTGGGTTTTGACTTCTTCTAGCTTTTGCTGAAACGCTTTCTTTAGATGTTCGTGCTCCGCCTGAACAGAATCGAATTCGGCTTTTAGGCGATCGCGCTCGTCTTTGAGGCGCTTAAACTTAGCCTGGGCAGCCTCGTGGTGAGACTTGGCGCCCATAAAAGCTTCCCTCGCTCGGCGAAATGCGGATGCATCGGTTTTAGGCGCACGCCACTCGGCGTTTGTCTTTGCATCGCGGATTTCCTGGATGAGCGTGCTGACTTCGGTGTTTAATTCGTCCCGACGTTCTTTGTGCTCGCGCCCCTCTTCGGCGTAGACTGGAGCCATGGATTTGTCTCCAGATTCGTACTCAAAACTTGCCTGATCAAAGCAGCGAATCATCTCTTGGTGTTCATGGTCTGCTTCGGCGCGCAGAGCTTCAATCCGCGAATTGTTGTAATCGCGGGTTCGTCCATATTCGTCCCAGGTTTCACGGTAATGATCGCTTGAAGACTGCATTGCTTCATATTCGCGATTCATTTCTTCCCGGGTAGAGCAACGTTCTTGCCAGGCGGAGTCCATTTCGTCGTGAGCTGAACTTGCTCGATCTCTTGCGTCGGCGTATTTTTGCCATGCTTCTTGTTTCCTTACGAAGGCATCTTGCTCTCTAGATTTCAGAATGTCCAATTCGTAGCTTCTAGCCAAACATAACCACCAACCTTTCTAAAAAAGTACAAGCCCCAAAAGGGTTCGTCTTATTATATTATAACAGAATTCTATATTTTTTGCAAAAAAATGGCTGGACCGGCAGGTATTAGTTTTGCTTCGCGAAACTAAACCGCTGGGCGTCGCCTCGATAAATCTAAAGCCTGCTTTAGATTTATGCTCGGCTCCTACAGCGGGCGAACCTACGGTTCTCATCCTGCCTATCTAACTATAGAAAATACCCGAGCAGATGCTCGGGTATTTTCTATGGCTGGGCAAAATTAAGCAGGCTTTAACCATCTACAAGGAAGACATCCGCCAACGACTAGAGGACTATGACCCAGAATCTAAATAAGTATGTCATAAATGCCGTTTTGTCCGTTTTGCCGTTTACCATATTACGGGGACTAAGTGGGGGATAATTAATTTACTATGACGAATATAGAATGCGAGCTGTGTGAAATTGATGGCGAAATAGAGCTTTGCGACGGAACGATTGTAGAGCTAACTCCTGATATGCTACCGAGCCTCGTCTAACAATCAAAATTACCAATAGAACAAAAATTAGTTTATGAAAAAACTAGTTTTAATGAAATATTTAGATAAGAAAGGCATACCTCGATATCGCTCGATGCCGAAAATAGATATGCCAGACAACGAGGTCGACAATCGCATAAACCTTATGGAAGTTGAGGCTGACGAAATGCTCTATACTGGTGAAATGAAAGAGTTACTCTGGATTAAGAGCCTAAACGAAGAAGAACACAAACAGTTAATGAAAGACGAGTCTGAGGCTAGGATTAAAAAGCTCGAAGAACTTGATGAGGTTTGGGCAAAAGCCAAGTAGGTAGCCATTTTTTAAGCACAAGAAAATAACCAGTCCTGACGGGCTGGTGTTTAGTATTCTACTCTTGCGTTAGGTTGATTTTCATGTTGTTATATGCTACAATAGTAGACACTATGGCATCAAAAAATTGGCATCCAAATTTTATTAAATATACGGAGTTTATAGCAGCACACAAATTAAAGAGGTAAAATAGATGGATTATCAAATAATAGAATTAGAA
>CAMVFY010000027.1 GCA_947166895.1 uncultured Candidatus Saccharibacteria bacterium | reverse complement strand
GAACCCCCCGCAGACTCCTAATATTTACAGTTTCTACGTCTACCTCTCTACTAGTATAGCACGAAAGTTGTAAAACAATGCCCAAAGCAAAAGCAATAAAGACCATACTAGTGCCGCCATACGAAAGAAGTGGTAATGTAATCCCGGTAACCGGAACGAGGCTAGTCATAGCCATGATATTAACTACGACTTGAGACAAAGTACAAGCGCAGATGCCAACAACAAGCAAGCGCTCTTCAAGCTCGGGCGTTCTCTCGGCAACTTTAAGGGTACGGACCAGTAAAGCGCCAAAAACCAAGATAACCAGTAGCAGTCCAACAAAGCCAAAGGTTTCCCCCATAATGGCAAATACCGAATCGTTGATGGATTCGGGGAGATAGCCAGTGGCCTGGACGGAATTCCCTACTCCTACACCGAAGAATCCACCCACGCCGATTGCGAGCATGGCGTTTTCGATATGGTAGGTAGAGTCGGTGCTTTCTCCGCCCGAAAGCGTGGTGAGCCAAGCATCAACACGCTCCATGCGATGACTAGAGGTAGCGACAGCCCCAATTGCGACTGCAAGGACTAGGGCTAACATGATGAGATATTGCTTAGTGGGGACACCGGCGATAAAAAGAGTGCCAAAAATAATTGCAATTAGAGCAACCCCAGTACCGAGGTCACCCTGAGCAATAACAACTAAAAATAACGACAGACCACAAACGATCAGGAGTGGCAGCCAAAATTCTTTCCATTTGCCGATATTCCCCTCTTCTCTTTTACGAGCGAGAAAGTTGGCTAGATAAATTACGAGAGCGAGTTTTAGAAATTCGGCTGGCTGAAAACTTACGGACCCCAAATTAAACCATCGACACTCGCCAAGCTCACATCTGGCTAGGCTGGAACCGGACATTGCGAGTAACCATAATAATCCCGACATCACGAGTGCAACAATCATAATGAGTTTGGCATATTTTTTGATATATTTATACGGAACCCATTTAAAAGCGACAAAGAGAGCAATTAACGAAAGTACTACAGAACGAAGTTGATTCAAGAAAAAATAGTTTGAATCGTAGTCGGTACCATAGGTGTTATTTAGGACATTCGCGCGCATCGGACCGATTGCGTAGATGACAATGAGACCTAGCGCCATCAGGCCAAGTGTTGAAAATAAAATCACCAAATCCGGCCTATGCTTACGCGTAGTCAAATTGCACCCCCAGTAGCAGCAATGAATATGCCAACAATGGCACAGACACCTGCAAAAATCCAAAAACGCATCACGATTTTGGCTTCACCCCAACCAATAGCTTCGAGATGGTGGTGAAGTGGAGCCGAGATAAAGATTTTCTTGTGAAAGAATTTTTTGGAAATGAGTTGGAGCAAGCTGGAGCCGGTTTCGATCACCGCTGGAAGGCAAATAATTGGAAGCAAGAGGAACGAATTAGTCATCATGGCCACCACGCCAAGCCCAGCGCCAAGTGCAAACGAACCGGTGTCACCCATCATAAACCGGGCTGGTGGTACGTTGAACCAAATATACGACAGGAGCCAACCAATCACCGTCATGCAAAAGCCGAAGAGTAGCATATTGCCTTGAAATAGAGCGATAACACCGAATGTTCCGTAAGCCATCATTGAGAGCCCACCAGACAAGCCGTCGAGGCCGTCGGTAATATTGACTGCGTTGGATGTCGCCACAACGGCAAAAGCAAAAACAATAATCATGGCGACTATACCAATTTCGAGATTACCAAGAAACGGAATAAGAATACTGGTCCAGCCGAGTTTGACGGCAAAAAACCAGCCAAGAGCTACACCCACAATCGTAATTAGGAAGAATTTGACCGGGCCACGAAGGCCAGCAGCACCGCGACCAGAGCCAAAGATGTTGATGACGTCATCGATTACACCAACCAATGCGCCGCCAAGGAAACCAACGAGCGGTAGCCAAGTTTGACCACGGTCAAGGTTAAAAACCCAAGTAACAACAGTGACAGCGACTACGCCAATGAGGCCGGCCATAGTTGGAAAAACGTGTTTGAACTTATGGGCATGAAGTTTCGTCATAACCGGAAGCGCTTCGCCATCAACTGTGGTTTTTTTCTGTTTTTTCCAAAACTTATATTTATAGGCAAAATGTGTGTAAAATGGTGTCAAGGCCATCGAAAACAAAAATCCAGCCAGTGCTAGTAGTAAGCCGTAAAACATTTCGTCGTTAAGATTCATTTTAAACTCCGGGTTTAATTTTAAAATAATCGATTGCGTAGTTTGAGAGTGAGTCGAAGAGTGACATCGGTTCCTTGTTCCCTTCGATATGTTGGCCCTCTCCCCATATTTTAACCATTATTACAATTTTTGGCAACTCTCCATTTGTGCCAACAAATCCGGCATAGGAGCCTACATACTCATCCATAGTGTAGGCGCCATCTTTGATGACTTGGGCGGTACCGGTTTTGCCACCGACAGAGTAACCAGGGCGATCGATGCCGCGAAGAACCTTATTGCTACGGTTGTTTACGAGCAGGCTTCGCATGGTAGCACTAGTTTCGTTCGATAAAATTTCCTGTTCGGCAGTCTTGGTCCCTTTTACCACCGTGGGCGCGTGGTAAGTGCCACCGTTTACAACTGCCGAGAAGGCAGAAGCTACTTGGATCATAGTAAGGCTAAGATTTTGACCGAAAGTCATGTTGGCGTAGGCAGCGTTAAGGCCGTAAATATCAGCGTGTGGATCCCAAACAAAACCTTCCGCCTCGTAAAGCTCAATACCGGTGGGTTGACCAAGGCGGAACTTATTGTAATAATAGTCGTAAAGTTTTTCACGAGCCTCCGCGGTAATATTTTCGGTATCATTACCAAGGAGTTTGAGAGCGTGAATAGACCCAGTATTAAGAGACCAATAAAGTGCAGTGCGCATACTGATAGCGCCGTTTAGAGAGGCACGTTTTTCAGCATTGTTGATAGTTTGGTTGTCAATTATCTCATAGCCGTGGTTGACGTAGGTGGTATCAGGGTTCATCCTACCTTCGTTGATGGCGGCAGAAAAAGTAAAGCTTTTACAAACCGAAGCGGGTTCGTAGGGGACTTCGGTGGTGTAGTTGATGTAAGAAGAAGTATCCTTAACATTGCCGTAATCGCTGGGGTTATAACTAGGGAGATTAGCCATGGCAAGAACTTCACCGGTGTTTGGGTCCATGGCAAGAACAGCGGCGTTGGTGGCTGGGCTGTTTGCAAGTGCAGCTTTGGTTAGTTCTTCGACGCCCTGTTCGAAACCCCGATCAATTGAAAGTATGACGTTCTTACCATCCTCGGCCGGTATCTTGACGTTATCGTTACCAATCGAAAGGGCGACTTTATTGATATCGGCAGTAGTCTTTAAGAGTCCGTCTTTCCCCGCCAGAATATCATTCATGGCTCCTTCGACACCGTACTGTCCGATGCCATCAGCGTTTACGAACCCAAGAACGTTTGCCGCCAACTCGCCCTCAGGATAAACACGCTGATTGGTTTTCTTTAGCCAGATAGCGGGGGTTTCGGAACTGACGATTTGCTCTGCTATACTATGGGGGATATTTCTAGCAACGATTGAGTATCGCAAACCTTCTTGATTATAAATCTCGTTCAAGTCGGCAGTGGAATAATCTTTAGCGTAGGTACTGATAATTTTTTCAATGTCTTCTTTTTTGGTAACAGTTGGATCAATAACGATCTGATAGGTAGTTTGGTTTAATACGACGGCGACTGGTTCGCCGTGGTCCATCATGTATATTTCGCCGCGTTTTGCGGTAATGGTTTCGAGTAGGGTGTGTTGTTCCTCGGCTTTGGCTACCCAGTCGCCGTGTTCAACAATTTGGATAAAAAAGAGCCGCACTAAGATGATGGCTAGAGCGGCAAAAATAATTCCTTTTAAAATTTTAATACGGTTAAGTTCGATTTTATTCGGCAACATAACCGGTAACTACAGCGTCTTCCATTGCAGCAGCAACCGTACTATTTTTGGCAGCAGCAACAGAGGTAAGACGGGCTTTCTCGACAGCAAGGTCGTCTAATCTTGCATTCATTTCGGTGATTTCGGATTCAACAGAGGAAAGTTCATAATCAAAACCGGTAGCTTTGGTGCCTTCGGCAACATAGATTAAACCAAAAACTAGAGTGAGCATGCTAACAATGACTATCTGAGAGATAGAGCCAAGGCTTCTCTTGGTGTGACGGACGGTGTTACGGTTGCGGGCAAAGCTGTTTCCTGTAAATGTTCCTCGCCGCGAAACGTAAGTGGTTTGGTTAATCATGTTTTATTTCCTCGCTTGATGTTTGTTTTTGTTTTTTATAATTATTTCTGTCTTAGTCCGGGGCCTCTTTAGCCAGAGCTATAAGTAAACTAAAGAGGTTATCCCGGTAGGTCATACATTTTTCACACTTCTTGTGAACTCTATTGGTTTTGGCGGACCACACTCTGGTCCATGTCGCGCCTAGGTTTTGCCTAGGCGTGGAATTTAGCGGAAGTTGACCTTGATGGTCTGCTTGCGGGATTTATTCGCAACTAAAATTTGTTTTGGCATATTGCCCTCCTTTTTATTTGTTGTTTTTGTTTTATCAATTCCGCGTTGCTACTCGCAGTTTTGCACTCCTAGCGCGCGGGTTGATAACTAACTCCACGTTTTCCGCAACAATGGGTTTTTTCGTGAGAACCTTTAGCTCTGATTCTTCACCGTGGCTTTCGGCTTCCTTAAAATAATCCTTGACTAAGCGATCCTCTAGGCTATGAAAGGTAATGATTCCGAGGCGTCCGTTTTTGTTTAGTAGTTTTGGTAGAAGCGGGAGCGTGTTTTCGATTTGCTCGAGCTCGCTATTGACTACAATACGAATGGCCTGGAAAACCTTGGTAGCGGGATGGGTTTTAGAGTGGTGAGATTTATGTGCAATAATTTCGGCTAACTCTTTTGTGGTATTAATTGGTCGACGATGTACGATTTCGCGAGCTAACAATTTGGCGTGTCCTGGCTTTTCCTCACCATATTTGATAAAAATTTCTGCTAGTTCCCTTTCGCTGTATTTATTTACTACGTCTTTAGCCGTGAGGGTTTGCCTTCTATCCATCCGCATATCGAGGGGGCTATCGTATTTGAACGAAAAGCCACGATCTTTTCTGTCTAGTTGCGGAGAAGAAACTCCAAAATCGGCCAGAATCAAATCGAAAGTCTTTCCACACTCGTAAAGTTGCAGCACCGCATCATAAAAATCCGTGTGTTTTATTTCGATGTCGGACGGAAATTCGTTTTTCAAATAATTAATAGCGAATTCGTCGCGATCAACGAGAACTGAATCCTTATATTGTCGTGTTGCATCCAAAATTTCTCTAGCGTGACCTCCGTAGCCGGCAGTTAAGTCTAAATACTTGTCTCCGGGATGCGGATCCAGGGCCGCTAGCACTTCCGATAGCAATACTGGGATATGTAGTTTCTCCATATCTATATTATACATTGTTTGAGACCGTTCAACTAGAAACTTCGGCAGTTTTGTTTTTGTTCGATTTTTGTTTGTTCACAATATAATCCACCACGATTTACCAGCGCGAAGCTAATCTTATATCGCAGCCG
>CAMVFY010000026.1 GCA_947166895.1 uncultured Candidatus Saccharibacteria bacterium | reverse complement strand
AGGAGAAAAAGTAATATGGGTCAGAAGGTTAATCCCATCTCTTACCGTCTCCAAACCAGCAAAGATTGGTCTTCAAAATGGTTTACCAGGAAGTCTGATTTTCGTCACTGGTTGGTGGAAGACGTCAAGATCCGCGAAATGATTGAGGATCGGTTCAAAAGCCGTCCAACGATCGCGCGGATCAGTATTGAGCGCTCCGCTAATCTTACTACTATTACCATTTTGACTGCCAAAGCAGGCGCGGTAATCGGTAAGCAAGGAGCTGGCATTAATGAACTGAAAAAGGAACTCGAAAAAATCGTCGAGGGCCCAATTCGGATTAATGTCGAGGAAGTTAAAAAACCAGAGCTTTCAGCAAAACTAGTTGCTGAGAATATCGGTTTCCAGCTTGGCAAGCGGATGAATTTCCGCCGTGCCGTAAAGATGGCGCTTCAGTCATCGATGAACGCCGGGGCTAAGGGTGTACGTATCGAAGTTTCAGGACGTTTGAATGGCGCAGAAATGTCTCGCCGAGAGAAGTTCATTGAGGGTTCGGTGCCCCTACATACACTTAGAGCCGATATTGATTTTTACTGCCATCACGCACCAACAATTGCTGGTATCGTCGGCGTGAAGGTCTGGATCTATAAGGGGGAGAAATAAAATGGCTATTTTACTTCCAAAGAAAACTGCACACCGCAAGGTACGCAAAGGTAAAAACGAAGGCGTGGCAACACGTTGCAACACGGTAGCTTTCGGCGATTACGGGCTAATGTCGCTCGATAACGAGCGGATTAATTCGCGCCAAATCGAGGCTGCACGTCAGGCAATCACCCGTTTCATTAAACGTGGCGGTAAGATTTGGATTCGGATTTTCCCACACACTCCAGTCACCAAGAAGCCGCTAGATGTAAAAATGGGTTCCGGTAAAGGTGAGCCACAGTTCTTTGTGGCGAAGGTCAAAGCTGGAACTGTGATGTTTGAGATCGCTGATGTAACCGAGGAACAAGCTAAAGAAGCTCTTCGTCTTGCATCGCACAAGTTACCAGTAAAATGTAAAATTATTAAGAAAGAGGAGTTCTAAGATGGCACACACATTAGTTGGGATTGTGACCTCCGATAAGCGTGATAAGACCATTACCGTCTCCATCGCTAGTCGCGAAACACATCCGCTTTATCGTAAGCAGTACACGAAGACTCGTAAATATACTGCTCATGATGAAAAGAATGAAGCAAAGGTAGGTGATCGTGTAGAAATCGCAATGACTCGTCCTTTGTCTAAGACCAAGGCTTACACGCTTACCAAGATCTTGGAAAAATCTCGTGGCGTAGTTGAGCTGAAGGATGACGTGAACGAAGTCGAGCTTCCAGAAAAGGTTGGGGCCGACGAAATTGCTAAGGCCGCTAAAACTAAAGAAGAGGGGGAAGAATAAAATGATACAGCAAGAAACAAGACTAAAAGTTGCCGATAATAGTGGTGCTAAGGAGCTTGGAGTAATCCGGGTACTTGGTGGTACTAGAGCTCGATATGCTCGGGTTGGCGACATCGTGACCTGCTCGGTAAAAGATGCATCTCCGACTGGTGGCGTGAAGAAAAAAGCAGTTGTAAAAGCTGTAATCGTGCGAACGGTTCAACCAATTCGGCGTCCGGATGGCTCAACAATTCGTTTTGATGAAAACGCTGCAGTGCTCGTGAACGATGATAAGACTCCAAAAGGCACCCGTGTCTTTGGTCCGATTCCTAGAGAACTTCGTGATGCAGGATTTACTAAGATTATCAGCTTAGCTCCGGAGGTACTATAAAATGGCACAAGGTTTGAAAGTAAACGACAAAGTCCGAATTATTTCGGGCGACCATAAAGGTACGGAAGCTAAGATTGTTAAAATCGATCGTAAGGCTGGTAAGGCTATGATTGAGGGAATTGGCGTAATTGAACGACATCTTAAAAAATCATATGTTAACCCGGCTGGCGGTAAGAAAACTATCCATGTAGGGATTGATTTGTCGAATTTGAAGTTAGTCGAAGCGGCAAAACCCGTGAAGGCTGCTGTGAAAAAACTTGACAAATCTGCAAGTAAAAATGACGCTAAGGCAAAGAAAGGAGCTAAATAATGGCGGAAAAGAAAACGGCTGCCAAGACTTCAGCGAAAAAAGCTGTCTTGACACAACCACGCCTCAAGGCTCTCTATAACACAGAGCTCAAGGCGAAACTAATGAAAGAACTTGGTCTTAATAATATCAACCAGGTTCCCGAACTTAAAAAGGTAGTTGTATCTTGTGGTGTTGGTAAGAAACGCGAAGACAAGAAATTTACTGAAACGGTAGAACTAACCATTGCTAAAATTACCGGTCAAGCACCAACTTCGAGGCTTGCAAAGAAATCGATTGCGACCTTTAAAATTCGTAAAGGTATGGGTGCACCGGTTGGTTATTTAACTACCCTTCGCAATGACAAGATGTATGAATTTGTGGATCGTTTGATCAACATCGCATTGCCACATGTGCGTGACTTCCATGGCGTAAGTCGTACGGCTTTTGATAAGCAAGGTAACTACAACTTAGGGCTAAAGGAACAGACTGTATTTCCTGAAATTACTTTTGAGGATGCAGCAGTGCTTCATGGTCTTGAGGTGACGTTTATTATTAAAAATGGTTCAAAGGAAGGAAGCTACAAATTGCTAGAATCTTTCGGAATGCCGTTTGAGAAGGAGGCTAAGTAATATGGCTAAGAAATCAGCGGTTTTGCGCGACGAAAAACGTCGTAAAATGTATGAAAAATATGCTGCCAAGCGGGCTGAGTTAAAAGCTGCTGGCGATCTTGAGGGACTCCAAAAGCTACCACGTAACAGTTCGGTAACGAGGCTTAAAAATCGTGATATGCTTGATGGTCGTCCACGCGGATACATGCGCCGGTTTGGCTTGTCACGTATTAATTTCCGGGAAAAAGCAAGTAAAGGCGAGATTCCTGGTGTAACTAAGAGTAGCTGGTAGGAGAAAGGAGAGAATTATGTCATTACAATCTACAGATCAAATCGCCGACCTCATTACCCGCATTCGTAATGCGGTGAGCGTTGGCAAGAATGAAATCCTCGTTCCTACTTCTAAATTGAAGGCTGGCGTGGTGGAAGTACTTGCCAAGAATGGCTATATTGCAGGATTCGCGATTGAAGAAGGTAGCCCACGCGGTGTACTTAAAATCACGATCAACGAAGCCGGAACGAATGCAAAGATTAACGAGATTTCAAAAGTATCGAAGCCAGGGCGCAGAGTTTACTCAGCGGCGGAAGATCTGCCCGTAGTAAAGTCTGGCCGTGGTATGGTGATCGTTTCGACCTCTAAAGGTTTAATGACCGGTCGTGAGGCAAAGAAAAATCACCTTGGTGGCGAAATTTTGGTTAAGGTCTGGTAATAATTTAACAAACTTAAATAAAATTTGACCGCTTTACGCTAAAATATCACTACATATTATATGTGGTGATATTTTTTGCTTATGCTTGACATTTGATTGGGGATTCGATAATCTAGAGGCAGAACATTAAAGAAAAGGAAGGTGCAACCCTTTATGAAGAGTGTGAAGACTTTTTTGAGGAAGGCCCTAACTTGTGTGTTAGGAGTTTTTCTTATGGTGGGTATTTTGCCGGCGAATTTAGTGTCGGCAGCGCAACAAAAACCAACAACATTTAACCATATCGATATACGGTCGGCAGCGTCATTTACTTATAATGTAGATGGAATAAGCCAGGTGGTGAATATCAATTTTCATCAAAATACTGGCCAGCTAAATAACATTAAGCTTTTCCAGAGGAATCTAGATGGTACAACGAAGAATATCCCGGTGAACGGAAGTTGGCGTCAAGATGGCGGAGAGTGGGAATATAGCGTAAAAGGTAAATTTGACCGATATTATAGCGATAATCATATAGTACAAAATGAGGTAAAGTATTTTGCGGAGTTTACCCTGAGCGTTAATATAGCGGGTAATAACGAGACGTTAGTATTTGTGGGTGACGACTACTCTTATAGTAGCAGCAATAATGTTTGCCCGGGAAGTGAAACTTGGGATACAAAAGGCATAGACATGCGGATAAAGGGGGAGGATTTGACGAACTATTTTTCACAAACTACCGTGATGGTGGAGAAGAAATGGGAAGGTGCGACAGTATTGCCTGACTCGGTGACGGTAGCTTTGCTTCGGGATGATGAGAGTACGGGTGAGACTATGAACTTGACAGCCGAAAGAGGGTGGAAGGGAATCTTTTCGGGGTTGCAAAAAATCGATCCGGCGGATGGGCACGAATATACATATTCGGTGGTTGAAACAGCAATTGATGGAGTGGCACTGACGAACGGAGAATTAATTATCCGAAGCGCAGCAAACGGTGCTTTGATGGGGAAATGGTCGGCTCTAGCGAGAGGCTTAGTGGTAACTAACACTTGGACTCCAGCGAAGGAGGTTTATGAGAAGTCTGGAACGACTGGGTTTAGAATCCGAAAGGTTGAGGAAACGGGTGAGATTTTGGATGGTGCAGAATTTGCCTTAATGAGCGGTGGTGAGCTGGTAGAGGCGGCGGTGTTAGAAAATGGCGAGTATGAATTTGGCAATCTTGAGGCGGGGACTTATCAGTTAAAAGAAACCAAGGCGCCGGTGGACTATGTTTTGCCGACCGAGCCTATCGTAGTAACAATTACCAGGAGCAAAAAATTTGTATCTGCGGATACGAGTACGCTGACTAACACTTATCGCTATGAATTTGCGGTAGCTTTTTCTAATACGGAGAATGCGTATTATGAAAACGGGATTTTAAATGTTGAAAACACTCTGAAGCAGACAAGCGTGACCGCGCGCAAAATTTGGGCCGATAATAACACGGCGCAGTCGGTGACGGTGCAACTATACAGAGATGGCCAGGCGGTAGACGGCAAAACGGCGGAACTCAGTGAGGCGAATAACTGGACATATGTCTGGAATGGGCTGAGGGAGACCGTAAATGGCAAAACGATTGCTTACGAGGTGAAGGAAACAGCGGTGTTTGGCGCGACGATGGTTGGAAATGGTTTTGTGGTGTATGGTGCGGAACAAACGGCTACCGGGGAAACTGAAGTTGAGGGCCAGTGGTCGGCGACTGAGGTCGGTAACTGTGGCGGCAAAGTTTGGACGGTGACAAATTCGTGGACGGCGGCGAGTTCGGAGTTTATTGGTACACCGAAGTTTTATATTCAAAAGGTGGATCAAAATGGGAAGCCTCTCAAGATATCGGGAATTAAGTTTGTGATGACTGGTAATAATGGTTTTGAACGTGAGCTAGTGACGGATGCGGAGGGCCGAATCGAGATTTCTAACCTTCCTACTAATGTAAATGTGTGGAACGATGAACATGTTTATAAGATTACAGAAACTGAGACGGCGCATGGATATGGTTTGGCGGAAGGTTTTGCAGAAATTAAGATTACGAGCGGAAAAGGTCAGCTAGCTGGTGTGAATGGACTTGTAAATACTTTTGAAAAGGTGTTTGCCTTTACGGTGGAAGGGAGCGACGATTATAGTTGGGATGCGATGAATAACACTTTTGTGGTGACAAATAGAGTAGTGGACCCGTGTGCGGTTTATGGCGGATGTGGTGGCGGCGGTACGGATATTGAAGAGTTGCCGAAGGCGCCGGATACTGGTTTTGATATGGCTAAGATTAGTGGAAATAACGCCGTGGTCGATGGTACGTCTTATACGATGGCAGGTAATATGTTTGCTTTGATTGTACTTGCTGGTGCGGTGAGGTTAACAAGGCGAAAATAAAAACTACGATTAGGTGTGGTGTGGCTTAGGTGTAGACGCGATAAAATCCCCCATGAGAGTGGGGGATTTTTGGTGCTGGAATAACCTTATGCTTAGTTGACTTTTGACTGGGGTTATGATAGGATAGTAGCAGAAAACTACGAACATCGTGGAGTATTGATGTCAAAAAAAGATAAGGCGAGTTACATGTGCAACGAAGTTAGTTTGTTGTACCCTGCGCAAGTGGTTTTACCAGGGGTTGGTAAAATTCACGCAGTGAGGGTAGCTACTTTTGGTGCGATGAAAAGGGGGTTTGATTTTGTAATGGCGCTATTTTTGTTGACAGGGCTATCGCCAGCACTGCTAGTGATTGCTGTGGCTATTAAAATCGATAGCCCGGGGCCAGTGTTTTTTCGGCAAAGGCGAACTGGTAAGAATGGTAAAGAATTTGAGATTTTGAAGTTTCGGAGTATGGTGGCAGATAATGATATTCGCGATACGTCTTGTGAGGATAAATATACAAGGCTTGGGGAGAAACTTCGTAAATCGTCGGTGGATGAGTTGCCGCAGTTAATTAATGTGTTGAAGGGCGAAATGTCGTTTATCGGGCCAAGGCCGTGGGTGCCGGAGTACTACGAGAATATGAATGCTACCGAACGGGAGCGTGTGAGCGTGCGTCCGGGGATTACGGGGCTTGCGGCGGCCAAAGGTCGAAACGGCTTGTCGGTGTTTGAGAAGATTGGATACGATCTTGAGTACGTACGAAATTATTCGCTGAGCCAGGATGTGAAGGTGGTGGTGTTGACCGTTGGGACGGTGCTAACCCGAAAAGGCGCTTCGTCGAATAAGAAAGTAATACATAACGAGCTCGATGCATTAAAAAACCGAAGTGGTAAAAGGGTGGCGGAAGAGTAGTTATGAAAAAAGTTTTGTTTGTGG
>CAMVFY010000025.1 GCA_947166895.1 uncultured Candidatus Saccharibacteria bacterium | reverse complement strand
ATCCTGGACATCATCGGCTGCCGGGTATTTATTAATTTCTGTCATCATGCAATTGATATACCGCGAATCATTCCAACTCCACCCGCCCGCAATCGCTTGCGGGCGACACACCGCCGAGGCCGCCGCATAAATATTTCCATTCGGGTTCGTATCAGACGAAAGCTGCGCCTCGGCATCTTCTAACGCCACATTCGCCGCCCTGATATATTGATGCTCCAGATAAAACGGCCCCGTGCCGAAGGTTATTTTTTGTATACCATTGTCATCCACGACATTTATTACGATGTTTGAAAACGTAAAATCTTTCAATTCATTTAGTGCCTTTGCTAACTCTTCTTCATCCTCTGCTTCATCTGCCGCCAGCACCGCATCACGAAGTTCAGTCATCCTAATATGATCCATCCGAAGAAGTGTTGCGTCCACAAAAAGCAAAGGCACCAACATTAGTAGTAATTGCCAAGTTTTTATTTTGAATTTCCTAAATCTAAAGCGCCCACGCTTTTTCATACCACCATTATATCATTTTTGTGCTTGCACTATTCAAAAACCTTTGCTAAAATACTACCCATCGCTCATTATTTTCCCAAAGGTTTATGGCTAAACCAATTCGCGAGGTGGGTCGGTCGAAGAGCGAAAAATTAAGGAGAAATTTCGATACATGCGTATCAAACGACTCGTACGTGCCAAAAGACACCAAAAGTCCAAAATTGTTCCTGCCGAATGGCAAGAGTTTATCGAAATCTAATTTCGGTACAAAAATCCCCAGTTGGGGATTTTTTGGTGAGCATGAGCCTATTTATTTCCCAACTTAGTATTCACAATCTTCTTGATTAATTCTACAAATTTTTCCCCCGTCTGCTGCTCAGTCCAAGAAACCACTTCTCCGTTCACTGTCACGCTCCCGCCATTTTTGTTACTCCACTCAATCAACTGGCCATCAATATAAAACGAAGGTGTCCCCTCTAAATTCATCCGCTTTCCCATCCCCATATCAAAGCTAACCTTTTTCGAAACAGCCTCGCTCGCGATGTCTTGGTTAAACTTTTCAAGATCACCCTTGCCATCCGTTACCTCAGCAAAATATTTATTGAATAGTTCTGTTCGTTCTGATGCCGTAGCATAATACCACTCCGACTGCTCCTCAAATAGCTTATCGCCATATTCTTCCCAATATCCTTGCAGCCCGGCTGCTTCGGCCGCCGAAGCAGCTGCCGTAGCATTTTGATGATAAGACAATAAGAAACTACGGTATACTACTGCTAACTTACCATCCAATTCATTAATTGCCTTGCGCACACGCGGATTAATCGACGCACAAGCCGAACATTGATAATCGGCATACTCAATAATCACCACTGGTGCATCTTTATCGCCCTTCACATGGTCGCCGATTTCGCCATTATCCTTATTTGGACCAATTATCGTATTAAAGTCATACTCTCTGTAATTTACAGCTTTGTTGTTCCCGTCAATAATCGCCCAGGTCGCCACACCAAGTAGCACCACAATTACCACGCCCACAACAACGCCAACAACCGAAAAACCTTTTCGTTTTTTCATGATAACTCCTTTATGTTATAATGATTATATCATGTTCGAAAGTTTGATAAAAAAATTTGTTAAATTTATCGATCCCAAACTTGAAAAATATCGCCCCAAGAAAGCCCCCGCGCCCAAGTATGCTCCAAAATCCCTGGAAGAATTTATCGACGTTCTTCGCCGCACCCCTAAAAACATCTTAAGCGCCAAGGACCGTAGTCGTATCGCTGCCATTATGAATTTCGACAATCGAAAAGTCGGCGACCTTATGATTCCCAAGAAAAACCTTGTTTTTGTCAACTCTAAAGACATCCTTGGCCCTCTAGCGCTTGACAAACTCTACAAATCCGGTTTTACTAATTTTCCCGTAGTCGACAACCACGACCAAGTCGTCGGCATCATTCACACCGAAGCCTTGAACGCCCTCGAAATCAAAAAAACCGACCGCGCCGAAAAATACATGGACAAAACCCTCTATTTTCTCCACGATACCGACTCACTCAAATATGCCATCGAAGAAATCGAACGCAGCCAATGTTATTATTTTCTGGTCAAAGATTCTCACAACATCACCGTCGGTTGCTTCACGATCCAAACACTATTAGACTATCTATTGGATTAGTGATATAATATGCACTATGAGAATTTTAGCAAACGAATCTGCAAACTTTTTGGGCAAAACAATCACTGTCGAAGGCTGGGTTAACTCTCGCCGCGATCATGGTGGTCTTATTTTTATCGATCTTCGCGACCACACTGGTATTTTGCAACTCGTTGTCACCCCCGAAACCGTCGATTCGTTTAAGCTTGCCGAAACTATCCGTGATGAATTTGTCTTGAAAGCTACTGGCAAGCTCCGTGAACGTGAACCCGACCTTATTAACCCCAACATCACCACCGGCAAAATCGAACTCGTCGTTGATGAGCTTATTCTTCTCAACAAATCCGAACCTCTCCCGGTTAACACTCATGACGATGGCGAAAAATCCTCCGAAGAAATGCGCCTTAAGTACCGCTATCTCGATCTCCGTCGCCCATCCATGCAAAAAATTCTGAAGCGTCGTTCCGAATATTATCGCTTTATCCGCGAATTTATGTATAATCACGACTTTACTGAAATCACCACCCCGATTCTAGCAAACTCTAGCCCCGAAGGCGCTCGCGACTTCCTCGTGCCATCCAGGCTCCACCCCGGCAAATTTTATGCCCTTCCACAAGCTCCCCAGCAGTTCAAACAGCTTCTCATGGTCGGCGGCGTCAATAAATATTTCCAAATCGCCCCCTGCTTCCGCGATGAAGATCCTCGTGCCGATCGTCTCTACGGCGACTTTTACCAGCTTGATATGGAAATGGCCTTTGTGGATAGCGGCGAAACTGTCCGCGAAGCCATCGAACCACTATTTCTTTCCCTTGCTACCGACTTTGGCCAAAAGAAACTCGTCCTAAATTCTGAACCCGCCAAAAAATATCTCGTGGATAATTCTCCCGTCCCACGCTTGCCTTTTGATTTTGCCATGGATACCTACGGTGTCGACAAGCCCGATCTTCGCTACGGCATGGAGCTTATCGACCTCACTGAAATCTTCAAAGATACCGACTTCAAAGTTTTCAAAGCCCCCTGCGTGAAAGCACTTTGCGTTAAAGGTGGCGCCAAGCTCACTCGCCGCAAAATCGACGAATTCACCGAAAAAGCCAAAAAAGAAGGCGCTGGTGGCCTTGCTTACATATTGTATACCGAAGAAGGCGCCAAATCTCCTATTCTTAAGTTTATGACCGAATCCGAAATCTCAAGCGTCCAAAAACTCACCGGCGCCAAAACCGGCGACGCTGTCTTTTTCGGCGCCGATGAGCGAGCCAGAGTCAACAAAGTCTTAGGCCAACTTCGCATCGCTTTTGCCGACCACATGGGCCTAAAAAATCCCGAAGAAGTTGCCTACTGTTGGGTTGTCGATTTCCCATTTTACGAATGGGACGAAAAAAACCACAAGCTCGACTTCGGTCACAACCCCTTCAGCATGCCTAAAGGTGGCCTGAAAGCTCTGGAAGAAGTCTGTGCCAAGCGTTCTGAGACCATGTCCCGGACGGCTGACTTCTTAAGCATTAAAGCCGACCAATACGACATGGTCATGAACGGTTATGAAGTTTGTTCCGGTGCCGTCCGCAATTACAATCCCGAAATCATGTACAAGGTCTTTAATATCCTGGGCTACAATAACGAATATGTTGAAGCTCGTTTCGGTGGCATGCTTAGCGCCTTCAAATTCGGTGCTCCACCGCATGCCGGCTGCGCCCCAGGGCTAGATCGCATCTTTATGGTACTCGAAAACACCGACAATATTCGCGATATCGTCGCCTTCCCCAAAAACGGCTCCGGCGTCGATCTCATGATGAATTCACCTTCCGAGGTTGACCAAGTTCAACTTGACGAATCCCACCTCGCCATCATCCCCGAAGAAGATTAGCTTTACCATTTTACTTTCAATTTGTCAAATGGTATAATTTACCCAATAATTTTCATGCTATGGGTAAGTTTATTGTCAAATATCGCAAATTGGTTTTGGCGCTCGTCATTGCGTTAATTATTCCAGCTTTTATTGGTTTTATTAATACCCGCGTCAACTATGACATGTTAAGTTATCTCCCCGGCAACATGGATACCGTAAAAGGCCAAAATATCTTACAGGAGGAATTTGGCAAGGGCGCTTTCTCGATGATTATTACCGAAGGTCTTTCCGACCACGAAATCGCCACTACAGAAACCAAAATCCAGGCTATCGAACATGTCGATACCGTCCTCAGTCTCGGCACCGTCGAAAACGCCGGTCTGCCCGCCGAACTACTCCCCGACAATCTTTATGGCACCTTCAAAAAAGGCGGTGAGTCCATCATCGCGGTGTTTTTTGATACCTCCACTTCCGCCGACGAAACATTAAAAGCCGTCTCTGACATCCGTAATCTCATGGATAATCTCAAAGTTTCTGGCATGTCCGCCTTTGTACTCGATCTAAAAGAAATTAGTAACAGCGAACAGTTTAACTACATTATTATCGCCGTCACCCTTGCCCTTATTGTCATGTTCGCTCTTCTCGACAACTGGCTCACCCCGATTATCTTCTTAATCAGCATCGGCGTCATGATCCTAATCAACCTTGGCACAAACATCATTTTCGGCGAAATTTCCTACGTCACCAAAGCTCTTTCCGCTGTTTTGCAACTCGCTGTCACCATGGATTATTCAATCTTCTTGTGGAGTAGCTTCCGCGAACAACTTAAGAAAAAACCCGATGATATTAACAACGCCATGGAACTCGCCATCAAAAACACTCTAAGTTCGATCTTTGGCAGCTCCACTACTACTATTGCTGGTTTTATCGCCCTATGCTTTATGACTTTTACTATGGGTATCGATCTCGGTCTCGTTATGGCCAAAGGCGTTCTATTTGGTGTCATCGGTAGCGTTACAGTTTTGCCAGCCATCATTTTAGCACTAAATAAAATCCTTCTAAAAGCCGACCATCGTCCACTTTTACCGTCCTTTCAAAAACTCTCAGCGCATCTCGTTAAGCTCGTACCCGCTCTTGTTATTATTTTTGTTGCTATTTTGCCACCCGCCATTTATGGCTATCAGAAAACCAATGCAAACGTCAACTACGCTCTAGGGAATGGCCTCCCGAACGACACCCCCTCCGCCATCGCAAACACCAAACTTCACGAAACTTTTGGACTTTCTAATGTCCACATGATCTTGAGCCGAGCCGACCTACCGGAACATGATGCCCGTGCCATGACCACCGCCATCAAAAACACCCCTGGTATCAAATCCGTCCTCAGTCTCGAATCTCTTACCGGCGACAATGCCCCTCTTGATATCTTACCGGAAATAATCACTAGCACCCTAAAAGGCGAACGCCACGAACTTACCCTTGCCGTGTCCGAATATAAAACCGCCACCGACCAAATGGCCGAACAAATCGCTGCCATTAACCAAATCATCAAATCTTATGACTCTTCGGCTCTCCTCATTGGTGAATCTAGCGCCACTGCCGACATGATTACTCTTACTTCTAACGATTTCCAAGTCGTCAACACCGTCTCCATCATTGCAGTCTTTATTATCATTATCCTAGTCACCAAAAGTCTTTCTCTCCCAATTATTCTCATCACCCTCATCGAAACCGCCATTTTTATCAACCTTGCAATTTCGTATTATACTGACACCACATTATCCTTTATCGCCCCAATTTGCATCAGTACAATTCAGCTTGGCGCTACAGTTGATTATGCCATCCTAATGACCTCTCGCTATAAACGTGAGCGCCTCGCCGGCAATAGTAGCAAAATCGCCGCCAAAATTGCCCTTACCACCTCCCTTTCGTCTATCATCATTTCTGGTGCCGTACTCTTTGCTGCTACCATCGGTGTGGCCATCTATTCTAGCGCTGCGCTCGTTAGCTCCATTTGTTTATTGCTTGCACGTGGCGCCATCATCAGTATCATTGTCGTGCCGCTATTTTTGCCGCCCCTACTTATCCTCGCCGATCCACTTATCATCCGCACCACTTTAGACATGAAAAGTTTAGTAAAAAGGAGTAAAAAATGAAAAAGCAAATCCTCGTCTCATCATTAATTAGTTTGGCCATCCTAGGCGGCGGCTTTGCTACCATCGCCATCAAAAACGCCGATGCCAAAACCACCGCCACCAATAATTCTACCCTAGCCTTCACCGACACCTCGGCCACAGCTCTCCCAACTCTCGATTCCAAAAACGAAACTGTTTACCTTATCACCGATCGTTCTGGTGGCGTCAACAAAAAATACGTCGGTAACCTCGAGAACACCAGCGCAGAACCTTTGCCAATCAACCTCGACATTACCTATTACTTAGATGGCGTAGCCACTCCGGCTTCCGAACTCATCGGTAAGTCCGGTCACGTTCGTATAATCTATAGCTACACCGCCACCAAAACATATCAGGGCAAATTCGTCCCGTTCGTAACCGTCACCGCTCTCACGCTCGATAGCGCCAAATTCACCAACCTCACAACCAAAAACGCCAAAATCATTTCCGAAAACGGCCAAATAGTCATTGCTGGTTACACCCTAGTTGGGCTCGGCGAAAATCTTGGTACCGACCTCCTGCCTAGTAGCTTTGAACTCGAAGCCGATGTTACAGATTTCGGGCTCAGTGATTCCTACACCATCGCCGTAAATGACCTTATTGCCGATCTCGACACCACCAAACTTACTTCGATCGATTCTATTATCAGCTCTATAAATAGCCTCTCCGCTGGGCTTGATCAAATCTTAGCGGGTGCCAATCGTCTAAACCAAGGTGCCGCCAAGCTCGCAGATGGCCTAAACCAAGTTGTTACCTTACACAATCAAATTCTTACCAAAGCTAATGAAGCCGTCACCACCATTACCGCCATCGCAAACGAAATCATCGAAGAATACGACCTTGATCCCGAGCTGGTTACAAAATTAACCGCTCCAGTCAAAAAATACTACGACGAAGCCTACACCGCCATCACCTCCTACACTAACGGCATCAAGCAACTAGCCGACGGCGCTAACGAACTTCACGCTGGTACCATCGAACTACAAAATGGTCTTACTACCTTTAAGTATCAAGGTATCGACAAGCTTGTGAACTTTGCCAACCGCGACCTAAATGGCTTCGTTATGAATCTTCGCAAATCAGTCGAAGCTGCTTCAAGTTATCGTTCTTACGCTACCTCTACTGCCCACTCTACCAAATTCATCTTCAAAACCCCCAGTATACGCTAAAACTAACCTTTTCATTCCGCACCGCCTCTTCCTCGCTCGCAGTAGCTCGCGGGAAGGGGGCGCATTATTCCGGGGAGATGGCGCCCCTAAAAACCAAAGGAACCAAACAACCTAAAACCAGCTACTCGCCTACTAAGCACCTCATCGAGAAACCGAGGCCGCGACTGCCGTAGTCGTTCGGGTGGACGTCCGCCGGATCCACGTATAGTAAGTACACGTAGCCACCGCCGTAAGTAGACGACCACCAGCCGCCCCATGCATTCTGATCGCCCGCCGAGATATTGTAGACGCCCGACAGAGGGGTAGATAGGTTGTATTGTAAGGAAGCTACGTTAGTGGCATCCATGGTAGTGCTGTATTTATTATATGGATATTCGCCAAATGGTCCACCTGTAGGCATTCTCCAGTTGGCTGGGCAGAGGTCTTGGCTTGCGTCTATGT
>CAMVFY010000024.1 GCA_947166895.1 uncultured Candidatus Saccharibacteria bacterium | reverse complement strand
AGTGGTTACGCAGCGGTCTGCAAAACCGCGTACACCGGTTCAATTCCGGTAGGCGCCTCCATTATTTGTTTCCTATCAAAAAACGGCCAAGGGCTGTTTTTATAATTTTATCAACACTTTTCCTGCTTTAGCTAACCGATCGGCTTTCTCAATTAAAGCCTTTATTTTCTCCGCATCCGCTTCCGCGCGCTCTTCACTATAATCTTCTTTTTCACGCATTAAATCACCATAAAACCAGGTATGTTTTGCTGCCCTCCAAAATTCCTCGCCACAATTTACATCATCATGATACCAAGGCTTTTTTGACAAATTAAAGTGTAGCAACTTTGCACCAGCCGGATTTTCACCTTCTGGTTGCAAATTCCACTCCTTATCAAGATGCATAATTTTTCCTTTTAGAATTACATTTAAGTAATCCTGATCTGGTGCCACAAGGTCCACGTCCTCTTTAATTAGATCGGTCATCTGCGTGATATAGTGTAACTTTCGAAGTTTTTTAAGATCCATAAGTAGCACCCCAGAGTTAACATATTGCGAAGCTGGTACATTAAGAGCCTTTTCTACATAATCTACAAATTCAGGCACCATGGCCACCTTTGGATCCACACGCGCTGCAATTACTTTTTCACCCAAGTCAACATCAAACAACTTTCCAATATCGTCCATCAAAATCGTGTCACTGTCTACGTAAATGCCCTTTTCGTATTGCAAAAAAAGCCTTGCGATAAACGCGCGATAATAATAAACCGGCCTTGCAAAAAAATCACCCGAACCACTCCTCTTCGTACAATAATGCATAATTATTTGCATGTATAAATTAAACTTCATCTTGTGAAATTCAATTGCAACGTTTCTGGTCACCATATTGCGAAAACGCCATCGGTTCAAAAGTGACAATTTATCATACATTATAATTACCCGATAATATCGATCCGGGTTAGCGTGTCTCATCAAGGACGAAATTGACGCCGCCGCATATTTCGCATAGTCATCCGTAATCGTGTAAAACACTGGTACAACTTTGGTTTTCTTAAATGGATTTATTCCAGTATTAAAAATACTCATGAATTTCTTGTCTTTCTCGCCTTTTTTACATATTTAAAATAATCATAATCGCTTTTCTTGCTCCATTTTACCATACTTTCATAGGCTTCGCGAGCCAGCTTCGCCCGATTTTCGTCTTCGGATTTTTCTCCATCCGGCCAAAACGGCCCATCGATATAGACATCCATCCGTGGCAAATCACGTTTACTGTTTTTTCGCTTATGGTAAGTTGTTGTCATTGTAAAAATCGGCAAATTGTTACGTACGGCGTACTTAAAAGACTTATCTCCCGCTGGAAATTTTTTAATACCAGTATAATACGGCCACACATGTGCTTCCGGATAAATCACTAAACATTTCTTTTGCTTTACCAACCTTTTGTCCACCGCTTCATTCATAGCTTTTTTTTCGTCGTCATTAGTCCCCAGCGGAATTCCACCAATCATCGGCAAGAATTTACCAATACCGGGTAGTTTCAAATTTACTGGACTAATCACCGTAAAAATCCGCCGATCTGCCGCCACCCCCGGCCCAAAAACGTCATGAAACGGATTCGTATGATTTGCATAGATTACATAACCAGTTTTGCGCGCTTTTTTCAGTTTTTTCCGACCATAAAACTTCGCTTGCCAATATACCCGCTCATACCATTGCCCAAACACCCAAAAAAGACGAAACAGTGTCGCAGAATACAGTCTCACCCACCAGTGTCGTGGAATAAATTCATAACCATCCGGTAAAGTCACCTTCTCTTTTTGCTCTTGTTCCTTAGTTTTGATAGGATCATCCTCTTCCGAAACATAATAAAAAACCCGTTCAGCTTGAGGAATATCTTTTTGGAATAATTCTGCTTTCGCCATTATAAATCACTTTTAAGTTTATCGTATTTTTCCAGTATATCATCATACTCTGTAATTTTCAAAATCCGGTGAATCTTATCAATCTCAAATGGCTTTACTTTTTGCACTCTAAAATATGGCCAAAACTTAAAGTTATTCGAAAAATGATGTAAAACTGTGTCTTCTCGCGGCTTTTCTCCCTGTTCATTGTACTTTCGTGGCATCAATTTACGTTTCGAAATCGCCTTATTAAGCGCCGCCTGATCAGCCAGCATCATCCACCGCTTCGCACATAGTTTTACCGCCTTCTTAAGGCAACCACTTTTAATGCATTCCGGAATATTAAATAACATCACACCCGAGTTCATATAATCCTGCTTTAGTCCATGATAGTAATAAAAATTTTTACCGTATATGTCAAGAATCCCGGCCGCCTCAATACCGGTCAGATCCGTATTATAAAAATCAGAAATATCACCTCGGCACACCACGTCGTAATCCATGTATAGTATCCGGTCGAGTCTAGAAATCTCTGGCACTCTATCTAAATACAATCGAAGCATCGAGCACGGCGTAAAATACGACTTCATGTTTCGCTTTGGCAGTTCACTTACAAAAACATCAGTCGCATCAATTTTCTTTACAAAATTTTTTGGGTTCGTTTTTTTCACTAGCGCATCCAAAAACTTTGTCGATTTATCAGAGAACGGCTTCGTCCCTTCATAATCAATCGTCATAATATAAATATGTAAAACCCCAAAGTTGTACTTAAGAAGCGACAAAATCGACACTAGCACCCCGCGTGCAATCCCCCTGTCCCCACAGTATAATATATTCATACTAGTATTATACATGAAAAAACGCCGAGATGGCGTCTTTCAAAATAGTGCCATTTGAGATTGAAAGGCGCCAGATTGGTGTTTTCTTCTTGCGCAGCGCGATTATTGATCGAGCAAGCAAGAAAAAACGCCGAGATGGCGTCTTTCAACTCAAATGGTGGTGCCCGAAATGGGACTTGAACCCATATGGATTTCTCCATTCGATTTTAAGTCGAACGCGTATACCAATTCCGCCATTCGGGCACCCCTCCATTATATCATAAAATTCCGCTAACCACGGTGTAAATTACACCGATAATCAATGCCGAACCAGCCGTCCAAATAGGCGACCTCGGCCTAAATTGATACCTATGATAAAACCACGCCGCCGCCAAAAGAACAAAAACCGCCACGAACATACCCACCAAAATCGCCCCCATACCAATATTATCAATTATTGCACGCATATACTGGCCAGCACTATTCAACATTAGACCGATTACCGACAACATCACCAGCCTAATAATCACACCGCCAACCACCATCACTGCACTAAAATTACCCAATCTTTCAACGCTCAACAAAATCGCCTCACGCCCACGGCTAAAACCTTTTATCTTGGTTGTCCTAGGATCCAAATATGCCAAATTAGAATTATCCGCCTTGGTTTCAGCCAAAGCTTTCGTTGCTTTCATCCGCTCCGCTTCGATTCTTTTCGATTTTGCCCACTCGGCCTCAGTCTCTTGGTCTGCCATTTATTTTCCTAAATATTTAACTGCCGCCTCCGCCGCCACAGCACCATCTGCCGCCGCCGTGACTAGCTGTCTAGTTTCTTTAGTCCTACAATCTCCTGCCACGAATACACCCGCACAAGATGTCATACAGTCTTCACCAGCCACCACATAACCTTTTTCGTCTAAATCTACTAGCTCGGCAAATTTCTCGGTTGCCGGCACCCGTCCAATCGCTACAAATACCGCCGCCGCGTCTTCCGGTATCGGGTCATCGTGATGGATATGATAAACTTTCGAGGCAATATTACCCAAATATTCCGTTTCATGCTTTGCGGTATTTCCACTCCCTACCACTACAACCGGCTTACCCTTATAGAGCGCGCCATCACAAGTTGCACAGTAAGAAATCGGCCGCTCGCCCGCATCTTTAGCTTGCTTTTCACTGAGTTTACGTGGCTCTGCCCCCACAGCCAAAATCACTGCCCCCGCTTTATACTCACCATCCTCAGTCGTTACTTTAAATCCGTCTGCCAACTTCTCAATCTTCTCGACCTCCTCGAACTCTACTTCAGCACCAAGCTCCACCACCTGCTTGTAGATTTTTTGCATCAGCTCCGCGCCCGACACTTTATAATCACCTGGCCAATTTTCAATATTTATTGTATTGATAATTTGACCACCCTGCACCGTACTTTCGAGTACTAAAACCGATTTGCCTGCCCGGCTTGCATAAATCGCCGCCGTCAGCCCTGCCATTCCAGCTCCGATTATTATAATATCGTAATTCATTAGCCCTCCACTAACTTTTCGAGTTTTTTAAGAGACTGCACGCCCTCCGCTCGCTTAATCTCCTCACCATCTTTCAAAACCACCAAGCATGGTATCGTAGCTGCATTGTATTTATCCGCCAGCTCTTCCTCATCATCTATATTTACAGCCGTCACCTTTATCTCCGGATGTAACTCTTTAAACTCCTCCACCGTCGGTTTCATCATCTGGCACGGACCACACCAATCTGCATAAAAATCTAGTATTTCCATTACAAAAGCTCCTTTATTTTGTCTTCGAAATCCTTTGGCTCATCCGTCGGGCCAAACCGTCCAACCACTTTACCGTCTCGGCCCACCAAAAATTTCGTAAAGTTCCATTTAATAAACCCTGGCTCTTTTGACACGCCCGGAAGTTTCGAAATCGCCTTCATCGCGAGTTTGTTTTTCATGCCTTTCGGCTCTGGATCCTCGCCGGTCTCACCTTTCAGATACACCCATAGCGGCTCCGCCTTGTCGCCATTTACCTCAACCTTAGCTAGCTGATCAAAAGTCGTTTTATACTTTGCTGTGCAAAATTCATGAATTTCATCATCCGTCCCGGGCGCTTGATGGCCAAACTGATTGCACGGAAAATCCAAAATCTCAAGCCCCTTATCATGATACTTGCCATACAAATATTCCAAACCTTCATATTGCGGCGTAAAGCCACATCCGGTTGCAGTATTAACAATAAGAAGCACCCTACCCTCAAAATCCGACATGTCTATTATTTTACCGTCACGTTTTTTTACCTTAAAATCATAAATTTTAGCCATTTTTTCCTTTCTTTACCCCTATTATCTATTAATTTTCATATTTTTTCAATAAAAATCTTGCAATCCAAAAAAACTTATAATATAATTACATTGCAACATCTAACAATAGAAGTCGATTGCACATACGCCTTATCATTGCTCGAAGGGAAAAACGACACCGTAAGGAATCTGACTTTTCGAGTAAACAATTGATTGAACGGTTAGATGTTGCACCCCTTGCGGTGCCATTTTTTTACCAACAAAAACAATGAGATTCAAGTAATTTCTAAAGGTTAGTCCAAGTTAGACTTTATTGATTACTGGAATTACGATAGGCGTATGTCCTGTTGCATCAAAGAGAATATGGGTTATGTCCTCTTTGATTTCTTCTTTTAGCACCTTCATCTCAGGGTCGGTCGAAATCGACTTATCGGTTTTTTGACGCAAATAATGCCGTATCTTACCGATCAGCTCCTCTGAATTGTCAAGGTAAATAAACGCCCTCGACACGATATCTGGAGTCTTCATGAGATGACCAGTCTTTTTGTTCAACGTTAACACAATCACAAATATCCCTTCTCGCGAGATATGAATCCTATCTTTCACTACAGCTTCATGTACGGGCTGGTCTGCATCGTCATACAGTTTGTTCCCTGCGTGTATTCTGCCGACTTTACGGATTTTTTTGTCTTTTGTAAGCTCCGTAATGTCACCATCATCGCAAATCAAAATCCTTTCCCGCGGTATACCAAGCACATTTTCAGCCATCTCAGCATTGTGTTCAAGCATATAAAACTCACCGTGATAAGGTATGTAATTCGTCGGGTGAAGGCGCGTTACAAATTCCACGTGATCTTCGTAGTATGCGTGACCCGATAAATGTAGTGGCCCTATATTGGTTAAATGCGTCTTACCATTTTGAATCACCTGCGCACCCTCACGCAGTAATCCGTCCACAGTCCCCACCACATGTGGTTCATTACCAGGAATCGGGTTAGACGAAAAGACAATTGTATCAGTTGGCTTAATCTTGATATATTTATGCGCGCCAGTCACCATTCGATTAAGCACCGCATTTAGCTCCCCCTGTGAACCAGTACAGACTATGCAAATCTTTTCGTCTGGCAATTTTACAACGTCTTCCATCTTCACAATTGTGTCTTTTGGCACCTTAATCGACTTCGCACGCAAAGCCACCTCGACGTTATTAATCATCGAAAAACCCGAAAACGCCACCTTACGTCCTCGAGCCGCCGCTTCCTTCAAAATCAATTCAATTCTCGAAATTTGCGATGAAAAGCACGAGATTATCACTCGCCCACTCGCATAATGGTCCATTACCCTACCCAAATTTTCCCCCACATCATATTCCGAATGTGGATGTCGCCCCGGCGAATCGATATTGGTAGATTCATTCAGCATTAGGTCGATCCCTTCTTTGGCAACAATCTCGTCGATCCTCTCGTAATCCGTCTGTATCCCCATCGGTCGCTCCTCGTGTCGCCAGTCACCCGAAAGATAAATTACTCCATTTGGCGTCCTTACCACGATGGCGGTATTTCCTGGAATTGAGTGCAAAGTATGGATAAATTCTACCGAAAAATGCTCCGATACCTGAAATTTTTCATGCTTGAATGGATCCACTACCTGATAATTCAAATCCGGCACCTCATCAAGCTCGGACATCTGCTTTTTAATCATCCCCAAAGTAAAATCCGTACCGTAAATCGGCGTCAATGGATTAAATTTTGGCAATAAATGCCGACAGGCCCCGATATGGTCAAGATGTGCATGAGTAAATAAAATCGCTTTTACTTTGTCACGGTTATCCTCGAGGTATTTAATATCAGGAATCATATAATTAACACCTGGATAATCTTCGCCCGCAAAGAGCACACCCATGTCCACTACAACAATCTCAGATTTGTATTCTAAAATTGTCATATTTTTACCAATACCAAACTCACCAACACCACCAATCGGAATAATCCGCACCGCTTCCGGATCTGGTCGCATAGTCTTGAGCTTCGCATTCGTAATCTGTTCACCATTATAACCATTATATCGTGACTTATTTACTGGAATACCAATAATGTGTTGGGTAGCCTGAGCATTAACGTCCTGAGACAACATTCTCTGGTGATGCACCATATCACCCTTCTTGGTCGACACCGATAGATTCACCTTCCGCTTCTCGGCTTCTATCTTTGCTTTTGTTTTTACCGGAGAAGCCTTGGACGCCTTTTTAGTAGAGTTTTTCACTGGACTTTTAGCAGGTTTCTTTGCCTTTTTGACTAATTTTTCATCCTTACCGCCAGCCTTAAAGTTCGAATTAAAATTTCGGTTTTGATTCATTTCAAACTGTTTTTTGATGTCCGGCAGCCTCTCTGCCCTAGATTTTAAAAGCCTCGCTCGACGCTCTTCTTCATTTAAATTCATAATTTCCTTTTTTTGTTACAAGTAAACTTAAGTATCTCTATTATAGCAGACCTATTGACTTTTTGCAAGCGATTTGATATAATTAAAGTATACAGACTTGACCGACTCTTGAAATAGAGCCGGTTTTTTAGTTTAATAAACATGACGGGTGACGGACCTGGAAGGGGGCCCCAAAATGCTTGCGAAGCAAGATTTTGGGGAGGGAGAAGGTCCGGCAGGACCCGTCAGAGAGGAAACAAATGGAAAACCTAGATTTAAAACAGATGTCCACCATGGTTGACATCATTGCCGAAGAAAAAGGTCTGCCAAAAGATATAGTTTTAGGTGTCATCGAGCAAGCCATCGCTGCCGCTTGGCGTAAAGATAACGGCGATCGCGAAATGAACGTTCGTGCAATCTTAAATACCAAAACTGGCGAAGCTGACGTTTTTGTTGCTCGCGAAGTTATCGAGGATGGCCTTGCCTACAATCCATCTACCGAAATACCTCTAAAAGAAGCTGGCAAAGGTGCCAAACTAGGTGACATCGTCGAGGAAAAGTTCAAAGTCACCTCCTTCGGTCGTGTCGCCGCAATGACCGCTAAGCAAGTTGTTGTTCAGCGCCTCCGTGAAGCCGAAAATGATGCCGTATTATCCGCATTTGAAGACAAAATCGGCACCGTCGTCACTGGTACCGTCTCTCGTGTCGAGCCCAAGCTCGTCCGCATCGACCTCGGTCGCGCCAATGGCATTATGCCTCGCTCCGAACAAATCGATGGCGAATACTACACCGTTGGAAGTCGTATCAAAGTTTACATCAAAAACATCGAGCGAAACGATCGCGGCGCACAACTAATTCTTTCCCGTGGTTCTGCAGAATTCGTCGAATGCCTCTTCCGCCAGGAAGTCCCCGAAATTGAAAATGGTACCGTCGAAATCCGCGGCATCGCTCGTGAAGCTGGTCGCCGCACTAAAATTGCTGTTATGTCCACAGTCCCAGGTGTCGATCCGGTGGGTACCTTCGTTGGTGGCCGCGGCATCCGCGTCCAAGCCGTCATGAATGAGATCGGTGACAAAGAAAAAATCGACATCATCAACTGGAGCGACAACGCTTCCGAATACATCCGCGAAGCTTTGAGCCCGGCTGAAGCCATTAAGGTCGAGGTCAACGGCAAAAAAGCCAAAGTTTACGTCGCCGAAGACCAACAATCGATCGCTATCGGCAAACAGGGCCAAAACGTTCGTCTAGCCTCCAAACTCACTGGCTACGACATCGATATCGAGCTTTTGAAAGCTACCCCCAAAAAGAAGAAAAAGAACGTTGAGGACGATTTGCTCTCTGCGCTCGAAGAAGAAACTTCTGCCGAATAAAAAACACCTCCGCTTGAAACCAAGCGGAGGTTTTTTGATTATTACTGAATTTTGGAATCCCACGTTACTCTAAAACCGAGTCTATTGTAGTAGCGTTCCATAGATTGCATAACCATAGTTTCAGCCAAAAACGCCGTCAACACGTAAAGAATTTCCATAATTGCTACCAATATTACCCACACGCCAAAAGACAAAAGAATGTCTACGATATCTCTTCCGAAAAAAATCTTAACCGATGGATACTTAACCAAAAGATGAACAATTGTAGACACCACGACGATAAACACTGAGGTCATCAAATAAAGGATGCCGTCGTAACGCATCGTTATGTGGACTCTCTCACCACCCCCATGTCCCTGCGTCTTAAGAATATCCTTCACCATCTTCCGGTATTCCTTTCGTACGAACGGATTTAGACAACCAATGACTAACATGAACACTAATCCAAAAAACAGAACTGCAACAACCGTTAAAGAACTTCCGCGCATCTTTCCATACCCCCTTCGCGAAATATTAACATCATTATAACATATACTCAAACAAAAATCCACCCCTTAGGGTGGATAATTGATAATTTGGCACCTTCCTAGTTTCCCGCATAGCAGTATAATCGGCGCGACTGGGCTTGACTTCTGTGTTCGGAATGTTTAACAGGTATTTCCCCAGCGCTATGGGCACCAAATTGTAATAGTAGCGTCAAAACTATTATTACTATTGATGTCCATAAGGTGAACAAAGATTTTAATGACGCCTCGGTGCAATTAAACACCGATTGCTAGCTAAGTCCTTCCCATGTTCTTATCGCGACCATACCGGTCTTAATAAAAACATGGAACATAAAAAAGCGATGGACCTATTAGTACTTCTCAGCTCCACACGTTACCGTGCTTCCACTTAAAGCCTATTAACCAGATCTTCTTTCTGGAGTCTCCTAGGGAATTCTTATCTTGGAGTGGGCTTC
>CAMVFY010000023.1 GCA_947166895.1 uncultured Candidatus Saccharibacteria bacterium | reverse complement strand
CGTTGAAGATACCACCACTGAAGTCGCCGTCACGTCCACCGTCGCTGCACTTATCAATATGATCCCCGAGGGCCTCGTTCTCTTAACAAGCTCCGTCCTTGCCCTTGCTACCATTCGTCTAAGTCGTAAAAAGGTACTTGTCCAGGACCTCTACGCCGTCGAAACCCTCGCTCGCGTCGACACGATTGCGCTCGACAAGACCGGCACCCTCACGACCGGCAAAATGACTGTTCACGATTACACCCCCACCAAAAAATCCTTTGAAAGGGCCTTAGCATCGATTCTAACGAGCCAAGCCACCGACAACGCAACCATTACGGCTTTGAAGAAAAAGTTCCTAAAAAAGGCCAAATTTGACGAAATAGGCGACATTGTAGAAACCATCGATTTTTCCTCCGACCGCAAATACTCCGGCATTAGGACCAAAACCGCCACTTATCTCCTCGGCGCCGTCGAATTTATCACCGACGACGAAGCAATCATCAAACAAGTCAAAGACGCCTCCGCCGGCTTCCGTACCCTCGCGGTGGTGAAACGTGAGGAAATCACATCATCGGATTGCCAACTTTTAGGGTTCATCCGCCTCGAGGACGAAATCCGCTCCGACGCCAAGGATATCATCAACTATTTTTACGACAACGACATTGACATCAAAATTATCTCCGGCGACGACCTCGCCTCGGTCGCGTCTATTGTCTCTCGCGTCGGTGTCAAAGATCTCGCCGGCATAGACCTTTCCACCATCGACAAACCCAACTACACCAAACTCGTCAAAGAAAATACCATCTTCGCCCGCGTCACCCCTGCTCAGAAAAAATCCCTTATCCAAGCCCTCAGAAAACAGGGCCGCACCGTTGCCATGACCGGCGATGGCGTTAACGACATCCTCGCCATGAAAGAAGCCGATTGTTCTATCGCCATCGGTGAAGGCTCCGACGCTGCCCGCCGCTCCGCCAAGTTTGTTCTTTTAAATTCCGACTTCAAAGCTGTTCCCGATATCATCGCCGAAGGCCGCCAATCTATCAATAATCTCGAACGCTCCACCGCCCTCTTCCTCGCTAAGACTGTTTACGCATCCATCCTCGCCGTTATCTTCGTCTTTCTTCCCATGAACTATCCCTTCAGCCCCATCGAAATGTCGCTTCTTAATTTCGCCTGTATCGGTTTCCCCGGGCTCATCCTCGCTCTCGAAAAAAACACCGACCGCGTCAAAAATCGTTTTACCCGAAACATCCTTCAGTATTCCTTCCCAGTCGGTCTCACAGTTTCCATCTGTATGGCCACCCTCTCAATCATTGCCCACGTCAACGATTTTTCTCGCCCCGAACTCACCACCGCATCAGTCTTTATCACCTTCACTGTCGATCTCGTTCTTATCTACTGGCTGTCTCGTCCTCTCAACAAACTCCGCACTGCCCTCATCTTTGCCATCATTGGCATCATGGCTGCTGTCTATGGCATTCCCCTCATCCGTGACTTCTTTGAGTTTACCTTCCTCAATCAAAATGGCCTCATTGTCACGCTTGCCGTCCTCGCCGCTGGCCTCGGTATATTCGGGGTTATGAAGCACCTCATGCACCGCCTCGCCACCCGTATTTTAACCGACACCCACGCCTAAACTTTAAAATCCAGAAAGTATCTAACGAAAAGGCCCCAAAGGGCCCTTTTTGGTATATTCGTCTTCCCAGAGCCTAGTGCTCAATCGATATTCGCGGATAAATGTTCAAAGTATACGGATCCGTCGGCTTAACTCCTGACATAATCTCAAAATACGCCGCCGCCCCCACCATCGCCCCATTATCCCCCGACAAGGTAGGGATGGGGAAATAAACATTTACGTTTTGGCGACGCGCCCCCGAGCGAAACATAAATGCCTCTCTCAGTGTCTTATTTGCACTTACTCCACCCGCCACAACTATAGACTTTGTATCCGGGTATTTCACCAGCGCCATCTCCATTTTTTCAACCAGTATATCTACCGCCGTTTTCTGAAACGATGCCGCAAAATCACAAACTTGCTGTTCACTAAGCAGTTCTTTTAGCTGATGCGACGGATACGAAATTGGCACCCCCACCTCTTTCTGCACCGCACGCAGCACCGCAGTCTTAAGTCCCGAAAACGAAAAATCCAGCCCCTCTACTTTTGGGTGAGGGAAGCTGTATTTATTTGGGTCACCTGGGCGAAGGTCAGCATGCTCTTTGAGGACCATAAGCTTGGCCGAGCGGCCTTGAGCGTGTCCGAAAAGGGCATGCTGACCTTCAGCTGCTGCGGAAATAGCCGGCCCGCCCGGGTAGGGAAGCCCCAGGATTTTCGCCACCTTATCAAAACATTCCCCCACCGCATCATCATGCGTAGTCCCAATAATCTCAAACTGATTATGCCCCCGCATGTACAAAATCTGCGTATGTCCCCCTGATACCACCAATGCTAGGAGCGGAAAGGCCGGACGAGCAGAAATAGTGTTTTCGAGACCGTTCGCGACTAACGAGGAGCGAGTGAGCGAAGTCCCGCCCGTAACGACGGGCCGGGACGAGCGTGTCGAGAAAACACTATTTTGCTCTTCACCTCCCAGCCAATTCGCATACACATGGCTCTTCAAATGATGCACCGCATACAGCGGCTTATTATGCAAAATCGCCAGCGTTCTTGCCGCTAAAGTCCCAACAAGAAGCGACCCCAAAAGCCCCGGCGCATGCGTCACCGCAATCGCATCAATATCATCCCACGAACACGAAGCATCCGAAAGCGCCTTATCTATCACTGGCAATATCACCTCAAGATGCGACCTTGCCGCCACCTCTGGTATAACTCCTCCATACTCTGCAAAAATATCAATTTGCGACACCACCACGTTCGACAAAATTTTTTCCCCATCAGAAACTACGGCCGCCGCCGTCTCGTCGCAACTTGTCTCAATCCCCAAAATCTTCATCCCCCAATTATACCATATCTAAAATATATCACCCAACGAATATTTACTCATGATGGTATGGCCGACCATCCGCAATTTGTGAAGCTCGGTATATCTGTTCGCACACGATCAGCCTCGCGATCATATGAGGAAACACCAATCTAGAAAAACTCCACACAAAATCCGCCTTCTCTCGTACCTCAGGTGTAAATCCATACGCTCCGCCAATCAGAATCACTACGTCTCGTGAATTAGTAAACGCACTCCCCAGTCTCTTAGAAAATTCGTCTGATGATATATTTTCACCGCGCTCGTCGCAGCAAATCACAAACGTTCGCTTATCAAAAGGCCATTTATCAAGAAATCGCCCCAATTTCTCCTCTTCCACAAATTGCCACGATATTTCGTAGGGTTTTCGCAGCCTTTTTTCATACTCTAGACACGCCACCGCGCACCAGCCAGCACTTTTTTTGCCTCCGGCAATTATCCTAATCATATTCAAATTATATCATTTTATGGTATAATAATCACACATTGGACCGTCGCCAAGCGGTAAGGCACTGGGTTTTGGTCCCAGCATTCGCAGGTTCGAATCCTGCCGGTCCAGCCAAACGCTGTATAAATCGTTTTTAGCCCCAATTTCCCCCTGTAAGGCATTGGTAAGTCCCTTACTCAAAATTGGGGCTAATTTTTTTGACGATTTTTCTAAAAATTCGAGCCATGGATACGGCTTGACCTCTATAAATTTGGCGGTTAAGTCCCTACCATCAGCCGTCTTGCCAATTATGCGTTCTACAAGCAATGCTTCTGGTCCTATCGACTGCAGTATAGCTCTCTTTTCGCCAGCATCCATAGCTGCGTCCATTTTAGCTTTCGGGTCTTTTAAGTTTTCTAGTGTTCTACCTACCACTTCGTACCAGTTGCGGCCTAGGTCTTGTGCGGCTTTATTCGCTTGCTTGGTCTTTTCGATTAAGTCGTCTAGTTCCTTATTCTTCGCTTCAAACACGTCTTCCTTTATCATACCCTTAACATACATCTCTACTAGCCGTTCCTTACGCCCTTCATATTCAGTTAGGGTAGTATGCTGCATATTAGCGATGTCGTAGCGGCTTTCGATTTCTTCTTTATGGATTCGTTCGATAATCTTCTTTGACCATTCGTATAGTACTGGGTGGATGGTGTACTTATCTAATAATTCATAAATCTGCCTAAATGCTTCTTCCTCTTTAATACTGCCATGCATTTGACACTTCCTATATGGACTCTTTTGGGTGCATTTATAGTAAATATGTCTATTAGTACCGCCATTAGCTAACTTTTTATCGTGAGCTTCTGCTACAATCGAGCAACCGCAACTAGCACAACGCATTAAACCTTTTAATTCAAAGTTAGCAGAGTCTACTTTAACTTTTGGTCTAAGGTTATGTATAATTGCAAACTCGCTCTTCATACGTTGTATGCGGTAATACTGCTCTTCTGTAATAATTGGTTCCCAACTACCATCGTGCAAAATATTCGGGTCGTCCATATCCCTAATTTTGCCCATATAAAAAGGGTTCTCAAGCATACGGTTAACAGTAGACGGCATTAAGGGGTTTCCACCAGTTTTTAAGCGTTTAATAGTCCTATAACCATACTCATTGTTGGCAATACTAGTAATTTCTGGTACGGAGTAATGGCCTGTTAAGTATAATTCAAATAGTTTCTTCACTATATGCCAACGCTCAGGGTCTTTTACTACAATCCTTTGGTGGGTTAAAGGATCTTCAGCATTTAAGTAGCCTTGTGGAGCAACTCCTGTACAGCCGCCATTTTTATTTTTTGACCTAATACCACGACTAACTACACGAGATAGGTTTCTAGAGTATTCTGCATTCATACTAGCCTCTACGCCAAACATAATACCTGAGTCTTTTGGCGTATATTTGCTGTCTGATGTATGGATTAATTGGATTTTACCGTCAAACAATAATTGTTGGACTAAACCGCTCTCTAAAGGATTCCTTGCTAAACGGTTAGTGTGCCAACAAATAATGGCGTTTGCTTCGCCATCTTCAATTAGTTTAATCATCTTATCAAATTCAGGACGATTATGTACTTTACTAGCTGAGGCAGATTCCTCAAACCTAGCGACCACTTTGTAATGGTTTTCTTTTGCTACCTTTTTAGCAAACTCTTTTTGGTCTGGGATTGAAGCCACCTGTCGCTCAGAGCCTTCTGAGGACTTTCGAGCGTAGATGACAAATTTAAGTTTTTCCGGATTGGCTTTTTGTGCCATAATATTCTCCTAACGTTAATTATTTTATTAAATGACTAAAAAATAAACCCCCTTTATGGTTTATAAGAGGGCTTATTATTAGTGAAAGATTTGACTAAACGCCGTTTACGACGTTTTGCCGTTTAGTTATTTACTGCTATTGTCGTGGACAACGATTTTTTCTACTAATCGTTTTACTCCTAATCCACGCCAATAAGTACCGGGATAAATTCTAACTACAATGTCGATATCGCTATCTTCATTAAGATTCTTCTTTGGCAGTCTTTTTCCATTAGAATCTACGATCTTAGTATGACGGTCTAAGCCGAAGCGGTATTTGAGCATAAATTCGTCGCCATATAATTTGCGACGAGGTACGCAGGAAACGGGCTCGTCAATATTATTAGCTCTTAACCACCTCGTAATTTTATCCATGCTCGCCCAATTGCTAAATAAATCAATTGACAGATATTTCCTTGGTGGACAGGTTCTAGTTCCAAAATTGGCAAATTTAACTTTTTCAAGTTTAAGTAAGGCTTTATCTTCTTTCATAATTATTCTCCTTGTAATTAGTTATTAAAACGGAATCTCGCCCAAATCGACTTCGGGGTCGGCTGGCGGATTCGCTGTATTGGTAGAAGGTTTCTCTTCGTTATTAGTAGAAGGTTCGTCGGCAGTAGCTTCGCCACTTTCAGCTTTGTTCTCTTTAGCTAGGCGATTTGCTCGCATTTTTACGATATGTTCGAGATTGGTTTGTGTACGATTTTTTGGCTCGTAAACAACTATCATTTCTAGCGGTCGTGAAATACCTGAGCGTCCTTCATATTCGTATGGTACTGCTCTAGCAACTAATCCAACTCTCGCACCTTTTACGAGTTCGTCTTTCGAAACCTTTTTACCATCTAGGTCGATAATCTTAGTTTGAGCAGTGATTTTAAAGTAGAAGGGTATATATTTATTGTCAGTATACTTGTCAGTTAACACTTTCGTACCGTTCGTTCCACGTTCATCACCGTTATGCTTTAGCCAAGTATCAATCTTGTTTTCATCGCTCTCTGGATTATTAGGGTCATCAAAAATGTCGATTGACAAGGCTTCTCCATATTTACTGTTTTTATCGAAGTAGCTGAGGACACAAGCGTCGTCCAGCTCTAAAATATCGTTATTGTTTTCCATAATTTATTCTCCTTATTAATAGTTAAATTGTTAAAATGGGCAGACAATTCCGTTGTCTTGCGGTTTTTCGTTGGATTTAATCCAACCGTAGTCTTTAAGAGTAATCCATCTTGCTCCGTCCTTATAAACGTCTTTGCCATCTCGACTGTGTTCTATAATGATTCCGAGAGAACGCAGGGTAGATTCGGCACGATTAAGCCGAATACCAAGCGATGATGGGTTCTTCGGAAAAGTTGGATTATCTTTAATGGACTGTTTTAGATTCTTATCTTCTGGGGTTTCCAGATAGTTGTCATTCTCGTTGAGCTTAAAACTGAGCATATCGGTGGCGGTGCCTTCCCAGATATGAAACTTGCTTCTATCGACTAGAAACTTTGCAATCTGAGCAACTGCACTAGCTTCAAACGCACTCTCTACTTGTCGCTTAAAGACTTTATCTCTGACTCTCAGCCATTCTTCGCCAGAGTAACCATCGATGGCTTCGCAGATCGCAAATCCGAGCTGGTCGAAATCGGCAAGACGATGGCTATCGGCGAGATTTACGGTGGGATAGATGGAGAGGACTTTAGATAAAGTCATAAAAATCTCGTGCAGGAGATACGGCTTCATCTCCTCTAACCTCGCAAAAATCTCTGATTCAGTCTTACGTTTGTCTTCAGGGATTCGCTTCATATTAAAAATTAAACAGCGGTCCAGTAAATCTTCACGCTCTGCCAGTTTCCCGATTCCATTAAGCATAACTACACGCTGACCTTTAAAAATAGCGTCATCGTCATTGGTATAGAGCACTCTTCTGGCAAAAGCTTGTCCAGATGTAATGCGGCAAATTGCATTGCTGACTTCCGGCGTGATTTCTCTACCATCGATATTATCCCAATGTAGTACGGCACATTTATTCGCAATTCTGGCTAGCTCGCCATTATCTCTGACCAACGGTGTACCAGCTTCGAGTTCGCTTGGGTCGATAAGGCTATGTATAATCCGCATTGGGGTAGACTTGCCACTACCATTCGTTCCTCTAATTAGTAAAACTGGTTTTGGAAATCTATCCACAAAACAGGAAACGAGGAAAACGGTTAGTGCGACTTTATCGGCTCGTTCAGTAAGATTGATTAGCTCGAATAGGTCATCTAGCTTTCCGTCATCTTTTGCTCTTGGTTTTACCTGCTCATGTTGATGGTCGTACTTTCGGAAGATGATGGGCGGCTCTTCGATAGTGTAGCCGCTCTTTGTAATATGAACGGCTAAGCCATCCTCTCCTCCGAGGTCATACCATAACTCTTCTGGCAAACCATATCTATTGTCAATACGGTGAATCCGTACTGCTAAGGGTCTTAAATCTTTTGATTTATAGACTGCGATTGCCTGTAAACGTTTGGCGATTTCGTCAATCGTATGTGTACTGATGTATTCGCCAGTTTCCATTCTTTCAGCCAGTAGCCATGACTTAAATTCATTGCTACTTAAGTTCATAACTTTAGCTCCAGAATGATTGATGGCAATATATGGTTGCTTCTGGGTATCATGAAACAATGTATGTTGTTCACTTAATTCCTGAGTAAGTTTTTCGATTAGCTTTTGGCCAGAGCTTTGTTCTAGCTTCTCATTCTCGTCATTATTACTCATAGGCTTCTACTACCACTTTGATATTGCTTTTATACCCATTGGAAGTAGTGCCATTTTCTTCGAGCATACCACGAATCGCTAGCCCAACATCTCCAATGTTGTATGGGTTAAAAAATAGGTGCATACTAGGCATTTCGTATGTGACGAAATCCATAATGAAACTACAGAAGTCCAGAGGGCTCTTAAATGTCTTTTCCTTTGGTGTCCAGTTATATGCTTTGTTATTTCTACTTTTGACACTCAATGGATGCCCGCTAAAAACGAATTTTTTAGTGATTTCGTCCAGAATGAGGACTACTCTAGAGTCTTCTTGCATTCTCTTTTCTGCGATTGTCGTATATTCCGATTTAGTTTTTCTACTCATGTTTTCTCCTTATTTAATTGTTGATAATCGATGTTCCCGCAAAGCTTTGGCTAGGCAAAAGCGTAAAATCGCAATGCCGCAAACTTCCGGTTCTAATCCTTCCGGTAAGTTAATACCGAGGCTTTGCAGGTTGGCTTTTAGCTCGCCAAGCTCTTTATTGGTTAACATCTGTTTCCCCTGATTAAAGTTAATATTGGTTTGTTTTCGTGTTTGTTTTTCGGATACACCGTATAGGGTAGCAAAGACGGGTTGCCTAGATGAAAGTGGAGGTAATACTTTTTATCTTTAGGCTTTCTCGAGTTGGCTAAGCTATGCGGCGAATTTGGTTGGGTGGTGCCTCGTTAAGTTGTTAAGACTTCGATAGTCGCTCCGTTTCCGCTTGCTCCTATCTGCCTCTGATTTTACTAGAAGACAATAAAAAACACCCTACGTCAAGTAGAGTTTTTCTGAGATAGTTTACCTCTGTTATTTTATATTTTTTTTAATGAAAACAGGTTCTGTTTGTTATTAAATTTAAGCTCAAAACGCTTCATCTGCTCTTCTGTCCATTCATAAATCGGATCATCCAATAAGGTGATTTCTGGCCATCCTGATATAGGTGCTTCGGGTGGATTATGCTCCGTCATCATTTTAAAATAGTGCTTTTTATATACATCGAGATTTCTAGTCCTATCGTTCTCAAACGTATTGATGGCTTCTCTAAACCAATCACGTTCAATCTCTCTATTCATTCTACCGAAATCGTTTGAAGCATTCTGCTCGTTATAGAGATAAAAAATATCTGCAATTTTGTCTGGTATTTGTTCGACTATTTTGCCCTTTTCTTCTTTATACTCTGTGAAAATGTAATTAATTAAACCCATAAGATCTTTGGGCTTAATGTCATACAAATAATGCATATTTCTAATCAGAATATTACGCAACAAATACGGTGTCGCTTCATTGATTTTTGGCTTAGGCAGATTGTCGGAATAGAAAACACCGAAGTATTCCTCGATAAAATCTATAAGATCGCCAGCCGTAAAATCGCCCAGCATATTTATAGATAGATATGGCTTTCCATTCTTGCCGTCGGAGTATCTCTCGCGATTATTATTGTAGTGTCTATCAAACGATATGCCGTCCATTATGTATGCACGCATGGGGTGTGCGATTGTTTCATATATTCGAATGGCTACGGCTAAATCTAGCCAATCATAGCATTCTACGAAATAATCTAGAATATGTTGTTTATTTTTCTCTAGACTTTCCGTCGTACAGAAACTGAGTAGTTGACGTACCGTACTAATAGGTTGGTCCCATTTTGCCCTAACTATTGCGACTCGCTGCGAGGGATTCCATAGTGAACTTTTTTTCAAAACATTTTTATCAAAGTTGCTAAAAAGGTCGTTCTTTGCACCCTCAAAGATGGCGATGGCTCGAGATACAACGAAATCGTCTGCGTCAATAGACGGAACGTGTTTCATATGGTCGTACACACCAAAATAATCATGTATTCTGGATTTCTTCATCTCTTATATTATACCATAATCCCAGATAAAATCATGTCCGCAAAGGCTCTTAAACGACGACTGGGGACGTGCTGTGCTTTAACCTAAGAACTTATGTAGCTTTGCAATAAAACCGTCCAAAAATCGCTTAAAATACGCCCTAGACATTTTGCGTAAAAATGCTTTACATTTTTCATATTTAGCGGCAAAATTTCAATTTAATTATGAAAATGCCGAAAAATATTACCATTATGAAATATCTCGGTACCGACGGCGAGTACCATTTTGAGATTATTGATGACCTGCAGTTTCCAAATCTCGAAGATGGGCTTAATTATCTCGCTAGGCTAGAGCGTCAGCTCTGGGCTGATGGCGAGATTGTAGAGCATTTATGGACTAGAACTTCTAGTTGTTGCGAGGCAATATGAAACTGCTTCAGCCCGATATTTGCCAAAACTTCTATCGCTATGAGCTAGTTCTATCACGACACCATTCTTAATACAACAAACTTTTTAGAGTGAATACGATTTAACATATATAATAAGAAAAGATTTGTAAGTGAACTGAATTTAAAGCCATAAAAATAAGAGCCTTTCGGCTCCTATTATCTCTACCATACAAATTGTAATTTAGCGAATAGTAACTTAATTTTCTTTTTTATTAAACATATGG
>CAMVFY010000022.1 GCA_947166895.1 uncultured Candidatus Saccharibacteria bacterium | reverse complement strand
GGACTAAATGAGCTCCTCCGGGCGCTTGCAGCGGGGGTGGCCGACAATGTCTTAGGCGGACAAGTCGCTCCAGAAAAAGACATGTCGGACAGGACCCCCGCCGCAATCCCCACCATCACTCTTAACCCCAGCGCCCTGAAAGACAACTGGTCTGTCGAGCAGCTCGAAGATGGCAAATTCCTTGTCACCGGCGAAAAAATCGAAAAATTTGCCCGCCGCACCGATCTTAATAATTATGCCTCAGTCAACCGACTGCGCGATATTATGAAAAAACTCGGTATCCGTGCCGAACTTACTTCAAGAGGCGCAAAACCAGATTCCATTATCAGCATTGCTGGCAAAGAGTTTACCCTTGTCGAAGATTATTAATAAATATAATTGAAGTTCCCTACGTAAGTCGCTGGAATTGTAGCTTCTGTTACCACATATCGGCCAGCATAATTCATTTCACGTACCACAATTGAGCCATCGGCGTTTATGCCAACCACTACACCAACGTGGCCATAGCCTCCGCCACCATAAGGGCTTTGGAACACTGCTCCTATAGCCGGTGTACGACCAACGCCCCGGTAAGCGTAATTATATTGCCAGGTATTAGCATTACGTCCTTCGTGTCCAAGTGCACCTAGGGACAATGGATTGGTTGCACGCCACCACCAAGCATACCACGTACACCAACCAGGAACACCCGGGTTAGGATTTGGATAGGGATAGTTAGCATCATAGAAGCCCGTTGCGACGACCTGAACATTTTGGCGCGTTGAAGAATCACCGAGGTAGGTATAGGTATAGACTGTTCTAACCACCGGCGGTACATATTCTGGGCGCTCTTTTTCGGGTAGCGAACCATCCTTGATGAATATTTTACTGCCCGCAGTCAGTCCAACGACATCGAGGTCGTTAAAGATGGTGATTTCTTCGATATTTGAACCATATTTTGATGCAATTGATTCTACAGTATCACCACTTTTGACTGTATAAATAATTCCAGGTTCTTTTGGTATGTAGAGGACTGCCCCTGCGGAGATGTTAGTGTTTTTTAATCCATTTGACCAACGAATCTGGTCCGTAGTAACACCATATTTATTTGCAATCGACTCCATGGTTTCGCCTTCACCGACAGTATGAGTAATAATCCATTCTCGCCCCTCTACATCAGTTATAGTCGGTTTTTCGATTTTGCCTGAACCGGTTTGACCAGCATCATACAAAGTGGTCACGACGACATAATTTGATGCTACCTCTGGAGCGCTAGCTAAGCTAAGGGCATCCGATAAATCCGCTACAACATAAAGTTCGGATAACTGATCGACCGATATTTTATAATCACTTGCCGCAAAAGCATCCAGACTGAGGTTGATTTTAGAGTTACTCTTGTCTATTGAACCGACAAAAACCAATACCAACGTCATAATCCCGGCAACCAGATAAGGCAAAATTGTCTTTAATCGTCGAAAATTGATTTTCTTTTTCTTGCTTATCATAACGATATATTACAGAGTACCTGGCAATGACTGTAAATATTCCGGACATGCTCGGCCTCTGTATGACTATAATACATCAAACCATCGTCACCTGTCAAGAAATAAAGATAAGCCGTATCTGTAGGCTCGGCCACCGCAAGGAGCGCTGAGAGCCCAGGGTTCGAAATCGGTCCACAGGGTAAACCACCATACAAACGAGTATTATAGCAGGAATCTACCTTTAAGGCGGCCTGATTATCGCTATAAATTTCTCGGTTCGGATCCAAAACATCTAAGGCGTAAGTTACCGTGACATCACTCCCCAAAGGAATACCATAGGTTAATCTAGACAAGAAAACCTGTGCAACCGTTGGTTGCTCCGGTGATGGAGCTTCTTTCTGTACGATAGAAGCCAGTGTAATACCCTCAAACAAACTCAGACCGCGAGCGGCGTATCGTTCTGCCAAGTTATTCTCAGTTATGACTTTGCCCATCTCTTTTAGAAAAACATCTAATATTTCCTGGACTGTCGAATCCCTATAAAATTCATGAGTGTCACCATATAAATAACCTTCCAAACTTGCGCCCTCCGGCCTATCTCGCAAGAAATCATAGTCATAATTTGCCGCAAAACCAGCATCTATTTCGTCGTTAGAATATCCAAGATCAGCTAGATTTTTCTTGATGCTAAAAATTGTTTCACCAGGCAGAATCGTAAAATTGAATACTTCTGGTTTCATTTGAGACTCAAGTTCGGCATAATATTCGGCTCTTTCCTTAGCGCGTTTATCCTTAATCCATATAACACCACCGACTGCCACAATCGCTATAACGACTAAAATTATAAGAGTCGCAATAATTCGTGTACGCCTTTTAGATTTTTTTTTATCATGTCCTGTATCCTCTTGAGGCGAAACAGCCCCACTTACAGATAAATTTTGGTTATATTGGTCTCTTACCCCAATGTGTTCGAGGAAATCCTGCAAAATAATCGTTGCTGCTTCGGCGTCAATTTCACCTTTTTCGTAATGCTTCTTACGTGATTTTAAGCGCTCTTCTGCAACTACCGAAGTCAAACTCTCATCTTGGAAGCTGATTTTGGCGCCAGGAATTTTTGCCATTAAGGTTTTAGCAAAATTTCGGACATATTCAGTCTGCTTAGTTGCGTTCCCTTCGTTACTGCGAGGCAACCCAAGTACGAACAGATTTGTGTCATTTAAACGTGCTAAACGAGCAATTTCTTGCCATTCTGAGCCATCTGCAAGCAAAAACCCGACTGGTATCGCAATTCTGGTATTCGAATCCGCTTTGGCTACGCCAATGCGTTTCTCGCCTACATCCAGACCGAGGATTCGCATTCTATTCCTTTATCTCAAGAATTACGGTTATTTTGTTTGGATCGTTCGGAATAGAAGTTACCCAAGGGAAAGAAGGATTAATTGTGACCGATATGATACCGTTGATATCTCTTAAATCGTGTTGTGCTTGTCCTAGTCCTTTGCCTTTTACTATCTCAATTACGCCATTCTCAGTCACCTTCGGGCCAGTAGCGTATGAAGTTTTCAGTTTACCGCTAAAGCCATTGTCGGTCTTGGCGAAATTTTCAATGAATGGGTCGCGAATTTCGTATATTTTCTGGTTTTCACCAAGCTTGGCCTTCTCGGTGATAAATTCCTCCACCTTGGTTTTATCGATGATATAAATTGTGGCAATTGTCTTTGCTGTTAATGTCGGTTTTACTCCAGATTCGACTTCTTCCCCGATTGCCGGGCTCGAAACTGCGTCTTCGGTAACCTGACTAAAACTCGCCTCAATCGCCATCATATTGTCGCCAATTTCCGATAGCAATTTTTCCTTATTTTCATCTTGATCAGAGCCAACCAAGCCTTCCTTTGCTTTTTCAACATCTTCTTTTGAGACAACAGTTATCATCTCGTTGGTGCCACCACTCATAGCTTTATCCGAATATACCGCGACATCGGCTGAAGTGCTCCAACCAGGATTGCTGGCTGCAATATTATATTCCTCGCCAGGAGCTGTGGCCGTCACGGCTACCCTACCAGATATCAAGCAGCCCGAAGTCCGGAGGCTGGGGCTATTGTAGTTGCCACAATCTTGAGCTAAACTGCCCAGATCACCGCTCCACGACAGTGTGATGTCAGAATCTGACGTATAGGATAAATTCCCAATCTTAAAAACCGTACCGGCTTTTACAGTTGTGCTACCACCAGGTATAGTGATTGGAAAATAAGTGTATACTACCAAATTTCCGGAAGCTTTTTCGCCAACGTTCTTTTGGCCAGTGGCTTCAAATTCAACTTTTTTGATTGTCTCAACCTTCTTTTCTTCCAGATAAAAATTACCAGTGTCAGCATCTTCTTCGTCAAATTTAGTAGTAAAACTCACCGCCTCAGAAAAATTGTTTAGTTCTGTTTTGATTCCCACCGTTAAAGTAGCGGCTGGGGCAATCGCTAGTGCCCAAACCAAAACGATAATAAGAAGCAGTATCCCTATCCCGCAAATGATCGCCACCTTGCGATGTTCATTAAACCATGCAACCAATTTATTGTTGGATTTTTTTAGCCCCATTTTTTTCTTTGCATTTTCGGGGGCTATTTCCGGTTTTTCAGCTTCACCCTTGTCGTCATCGTCAGGGGCATCATCACTGGCAGCATCGCCAGCATCGTCCTTAGTATTTTCCGCCTTCGACTTATCGTCAATATCTTGATCCTGTTCGATAACGTCTTCCTCGGTAGTGCTCTCGGGGGCCTCCTCGATTTTCGGTATACTCGGTGCAGTTTGAAGGTTTTTAGTTACTGGTATCTTAATAGACGCAGCTAGTTTTGTAATAGACGGATCCGTTGTCACCAGGACGACCGTTTTCGACGCAGAAGCGGCAGACTTAGCAATTAGCTTAATGTTTACTACACTCCGAAAAACGCCAGCCTTTTTAGGCGGAACCAGAGCAACAATTTTTGATTTCGAAGTTTCGATTTTACTGATAATATCAGTGATATCATCTTCAGGTTCGATATAAATGACGTCTTTATTCATACTAAAATCATACCACATTTAATGAAGCTTGTGTTAAAATAAAAGCAAATGAAGCTTTTTCAACGCAAAAAAACCAATCTAGGTAGTCCGAACAACGTTGCCGCCAATCAGTCGGCTCTGGCTGAAATGGCGCTTCGTGTAATACATGACGGCGTTGTAATCACGGATAAGCCCGGCAACATAAAATTTATCAATCAGGCCGCCGTCACAATGGTTGGATGCGGTTCACAAAATAACGCTATTGGGTTAGACTATAGTCTAATTATCAAACTTGAATCCAAGGAAGGTCGCGAGCTTTCAGAGGCTGAAAACCCACTAATTCAGGCAATGCAAAGCGGACAACCGCTAGATTCTTTTCAAGGCAACCTGATTGTTAGAGATTCTGATAAGCGAATTCCGGTATCTATTTCTGTCCTTCCAGCTGACGGCCTGCAACAAGATCGTATTATTACATTTCGCAATATCACACGAGAACTAGAACAAGAAGGTGAGCAGACAGAGTTTATCTCCACTGCTTCTCATGAGATGCGTACCCCAGTCGCAACCATTGATGGTTATCTATCCCTAGCCCTTAATCCGCAAACTGCTACAATTGATGAACGCGCCCGCGGGTATCTTGCTGCTGCTCAGGCCGCTTCGCAGCATCTCGGCAAACTTTTCCGTGATCTACTAGACGTCACCAAGCTTGACGACGGTCACATCAGGCCTTATCTGGAGCCAGTCGAAATGGTTGGTCTGGTAAAACAAATCTCTGACGATTATCTCACGCGCGCAAGAGAGGCTAAAATCAATTTAACATTTGGCTCTAGTGAGCCAGTCACATTTGACAATAATCGTCGTCTAGACCAAGTCGTGTATAGCTTTATTGACGTGAACTTTATACGCGAGATACTTGACAACATTATCGACAATGCTATTAAATATACCCCAGAGGGTGGTTCTATTTATATCAATGTTCGCGGTGATGGTGATCGAGTGCTTATCAACGTCACTGACACTGGTATAGGCATTTCAGCAGACGACCTTGGCCATATTTTTCAAAAATTTTACCGTGCGGATAATTCCGATACGCGCACCATTGGTGGTACTGGTTTAGGGCTCTATCTCGTGAAGCAACGTGTAGAAGCCATGGGCGGACGCGTCTGGGCCGAATCAGCTTTCGGCGAGGGGTCCACCTTTTATGTATCCTTGCCGCGCCTAACTAGTGCCGAGTACGAAAAACGAATGATTGCGGTGCGCAACCGTCAAATGCAGGAACAACTCATGCGTGCGAACCCATCTCCGCAAGTAGCGCCGGCTCAACAACCTATGCCCCAACCGGTTCAAGCACCGCAGCCACCACCAACCATCGTAAACCAAACCAATATTAATCTAAACGGAGAAGCAAAATGAGTAAAATAATGGTAGTCGAAGATGATGCGTCCCTACGCGAGATTTACAGTATTCGTATTACTGCCGAAGGCTACAACGTCGTGTCAGCCGGTGATGGCGAAGAAGCCTTAGCAGTCGCCGTGCGTGAAAAACCTGACCTGATTTTATCGGACGTTATGATGCCTAAAATTTCTGGCTTCGATATGTTAGATATTCTTCGCGCAACCCCCGAAACGGCTAGCATTAAAGTTGTGATGATGACGGCGCTTTCTTCCGACGATCAACGTGAGCGTGGTGAGCGTCTGGGTGCCGATCGTTATTTAGTAAAATCCCAGGTTGGGATTGAAGACGTCATAAACACCATCCACGAAGTCCTGGGTGATAAGGCCCCAATTCAAGAATTGCCCGCTCAACCAGCCGAGGTAACTGAACCCGTAGCCACTTCGGCTCCTCAACCAATTATTCAGCCTCAACCTACTATCCAGCCAGCTCAGGCGCCACAACCTCAGGTGAACTATGAACAGCCAACCCAACCAGCTCCAGCTAATCCGGCTCAATAAGTTTCTTGCCGAACGCCTCGGTTTATCTCGTCGTGAAGCCGATGAGTTGATTGCCGCCGGAAAAGTTTTTGTTAACGGCGCACCAGCGGTTCTAGGCGCCAGGATTGACAAAAATGACGAAGTATGCTATTATAAAAAAATAATACCATTCGAAGCAGAATTCTTGTATATCGCCATGAATAAACCGGTCGGCTACGTTTGTTCGCGTAAGGCTCAAGGCAACGCTCCAACCATTTATGAACTACTGCCAAAAAAATATCATCAGCTAAAAACCGTCGGTCGTCTCGACAAAGACTCTTCCGGTCTAATTTTACTCACAAACGATGGTGACTTTGCTTTCCAAATGACGCACCCAAAATTTCGCAAAATTAAAGTCTATGAAGTCGAACTTAACCGTCCCCTTGCCCCACTTCACCAACAGATGATATCCGACTACGGTGTAATGCTTGACGACGGCCCCAGCAAGTTCAAGATTATTAAGTCGGACAGGACTCCCGCTTCATATATTGTAATTTTATCCGAAGGTCGCAATCGCCAAATCCGTCGCACCTTTGCGGCACTTAGCTACAATGTCACCAAACTCCACCGCACCGCTTTTGGTAAATACGAGCTCGGCGAGCTAAAACCCGGCAAATGTGTTATAATTAAACCATGAGCACGATTTTAGGCCTTGATATTGGTACCGAATTCGTCAAAGCGGTGATTGCCAAATCCGATAAAAAAGGCAATCTCGAGATTTTGGGCGTCGGCAAGGCTAAGCAGAATGACGGCAACATGCACGCAGGTGCAGTAGCGGATATCCCCGCTGTGGTTAGCGTTTGTGAAGAGGCTTTAGTCGAGGCAGAAGAGCAATCTGGTGAACGAGCTAGCCTCACGGTCGTAGGTATAGCCGGCGAGCTCATTAAAGGCAACACTACCTCAGTTAATTATAGCCGCAAAAATCCCAACAAGCCAATCACCGAGGCCGAGATGAATGAAATCATTAAAAAAGTTCAGCAAAAATCTGGTGAAGTTGCCCGTAAGGCAGTAGCCCTAGAAACCAGTAATGAAAATGTAGAAATTCGATTAATCAACTCCGCGATAGTTTCTCTTACTATTGATGGCTACAAAATCAGTAATCCAATTGGTTTTAAGGGTTCCGAAGTTTTTATTCAGTTTTATACGGCATTTGCTCCAATGATTCATGTAGCCGCCATCGAAAAAGTATGTGCCGAACTTAATCTAGATCTCCTTGCGGTTGCCGTCGAGCCATTTGCGGTCTGTCGTGCATGTCTTGGGGACGATGTGGAATCTAAGTTTTCTGGTATTGTCATGGATATTGGTGGTGGCACTACTGACGTGGCCGTAGTAGAAGACGGTGGTGTCGAGGGTACCAAAATGTTCAGTATCGGCGGGCGTAGCTTTACTCATCAAATCGCTGAATCTCTTGGCGTAGATTTCGATACGGCCGAAAAATACAAGCTCGACTACGATTCTGGCAAGTTAGACGACCGCGTCAAATCAAAAATCGAAACTGCTCTTTCGCGCAATATTTCTGTTTGGCTAACTGGTATTGGTATTACTCTTGAGGAGTTTGAAAATACCGGCGGATTACCGAGGGATATTCTTCTTTGCGGCGGCGGTGCAAGCCTTTCTCTGCTTCAAGAAACCCTTGCGATTTCTGACTGGTACCAAAATTTACCTTTTTCTAGGCGCCCGACTGTCCACTTAATCAGCGTGGAGGAACTCCCGAATCTGGTTACTGACCACCTCAACGCCAAAGCCCTCGACGATTTAGATCATTCTTTCGCTACTGCACTCGGGTTACTCCGCGTTGGTGTTGATACTTTAGCCGGAGCCCCCAAAGAAAATAAATTCAAAGCTAAGCTCGATAAGCTCCTCCAAAACTAAAACCACCAAAAAAGCCGCCGGAGCGGCTCTTTTTTATTCAATCACGGCCTTGATTCTACGTACACCAGCCGACGAGGATTCTTCTTTTTTGATTTTGAACTTACCAATCACGCCAGTATGTTCGACATGCGGCCCGCCACAAACTTCTCGAGACACTGGATTATCAAAATCCCCAATCGTATAGACTTTAAGTTTTTCCGGATATTTGTCCCAAAACTCACCGTGCGCTTTCAAGGTATTTCGGGCATAATCCTTGTCGTATTCGTCAAACACTACCGGAAGATCGGCCTCAATCCACTCGTTAACCTGGTTTTCAACTGCAGCAATTTCTTCTGGAGTCATTTTGTGGTCCAAATTAAAATCAAACCGTACCCGTTCTGCAGTAATGTTGGAACCTTTCTGGCAAATGCTGGAATCCACCAACTTCTGTAGGGCGGCCAGTAATAAATGCGTAGCTGTGTGGTATTTAATGGTCGTCTCACCATGGTCCTCTAAGCCACCTTTGAACATCCCCTTTGAGGCAGTCTGCGACCGCTCACGCTGTTCTTTAAGTGCAGCCTCAAATTCCTCGCGGTAATTATCGGTCAATTGAATGCCCTCGCGGTAACATTCCTCCACCGATAGCTCAAACGGAAAACCATAAGTATCTTGCAGCTTAAATAAATCAAACCCGGTAAGGATGGCTTGCACATTCGATTTCGGGGCATTTCGGAGCCCGGCAGGGCGAGAATTAGCGCCATCCGCCCGTGGCGACGGGCCGGATGGGCGCGGCCCCGAAATGAATGTGCAAGCCATTCGTTTAAGTTCCTTTAAGCCCTTACTTAAGGTTTTTCGGAAGGCATTTTCTTCTCGGAGCATTACTTCAAGCGCCACTTCGCGATGCGTCAAGATTGAATCTGGCAAATCGGCATAATTATCTGCTACAATCGGTACGATTTCAGCCAAAAAATCCGTCGCAATGCCAAGATCAAGAGCTCTTAAAATTGCGCGACGAAGCAACCTTCGCATTGCATATCCCTGCGTCTTATTTGACGGTACCAAGCCCTCAGCGGCCAGCAAATATGCCCCACGAATATGGTCAGCAATAATCCGCATCTCATCGGTGTTATTGTCGTAAGATTTACCGGAAATCTCCTCTAGTTTGTCGATAATCGGCTTCATCAAAGAAATCTTAAATACATCAAACGAGCCGATCGCCGCCGCTGAAATTCGCTCCAAACCACCACCAAAATCCACATTTTTCTTCTCCAGCTCCTCAAACGAACCATCAGGCAACCTTCGGTATTGCATAAATACTTGGTTGCCGATTTCCATAAACCGCGCCCCATCCGACGCCGGATGCGCCAAGCCGTATTTCTCGACATCCTGTTTATCTTCGCCGAAGTCATAAAATACTTCCGAATCCGGGCCGCAAGGATCACCAATCGGAGTACTCTCGCAGCCTCCCCCTCGACTCCACCAGTTTTCGTGGTCGTCGTAAAAGAAAATCCGCTCGCCTGGCTTAATTCCGCGTTTGTCGCCATTTGCAGCTGAGCCAATCTCGGCAATTTTGGCCTCAATTCCGGCACCTTCAAATACTTTTTGCCAAATCTCCGCCGCTTCAGTATCTTTCGGGATACCATATTTTTCGTTTCCGATAAAACAGGTCACATAAATCCGCGAAGGATCAAGCCCTATCTCGTCCGTCAAAAATTCAAAAAAGTTCCGAATTTGTTCTTCCTTAAAATAATCGCCGAGCGACCAGTTTCCCAACATCTCAAACACCGTAGTGTGTCGCGGATCGCCTACGTCCTCAATGTCCTGCAATCTCATCGATGGTTGTGAATCGCAGAGCCTTGTTCCATCCGGATGCTTTTTGCCAAGTAGATATGGCAAAAGTGGCTGCATTCCAGAGCCCGTGAAAAGCGTAGTTGGATCATTTTCGAGCACTAGTGGAGCCGGGGCAATCACCTTATGCCCTTTTTTGACTTGAAAATCTAAGAATTTTTTTCTAATTGTATTTGCGTCCATAGAGGTCATTATACAACACGGAGCAAAAAAATACCACCCGTATGAGGTGATTCCTAGGTCAATAAAGTTTCTTAAATAATTAACACGGGAAAAATCCTATTCACCAGTTGCCGCCTTTGCAAAATCACGAGAATTTATTACAGTACTACCAGATGCCAATGTGAAACCTACCTGTACGGTAGGTGTCACGAATTTTATTTTTAGCTTCCGCTTTATTGTTTATTCGTTGCACCTACATCTATTGTATCACGCAAAAAATAAAAAGCAACCCAACTTAGACTTGATTTTTATGCCAATCTGTGCCAAAATAAGGATAAGAATTATCTATTAAAATTAAAAGGATGCAAAATGGCACAATCAAAAAAGAAAACTGCGACAAAAACCAAAAAAACTGCCGTACGCAGTCAATCTCAAAAAAAGGCAGCGACTCGAACCACTAAATGCAAGGTGAACGGTCAGGAAAAAATGCACGTCTATATCGTGACGGTCATGAGTATGGTGGCAGCTATTCTGCTTTGCGCAAACGCCGCAATGATGATGGTCTAAAACCTTCACGCCATAGCCCCGGCAACACCGGGGCTTTTTATTTGATGGTTCGACGGTATTTGTAGGGATAAGTCAGATTAGTCTTTTCATCTCTGCGCGAAACAGTTCTCGGTCCTCAGATAGTCTCGTAAACTCAGCCAGCATTTCCTCAAATGCAGGGTTTTCAAAATACATTTTCTTGGCACCATAGGCCTCTGGCCCAGCAAACTTTTTACAGATTTTTTCAATTGTGCGGTCAATAGCTTCTTCCTCGCCACGCTCAGGATGCAAATGTAAATGATAGGCATAAGCTCTCCGCATAATATCGTGACAATCCGTGTCGCGGTCTGCCGACGACACGATCTTGCCGTAAATCGTTACTGGTTCGAGTTCGTTCGAGGCCCGGTGGTCCATAATTGCATCCGCCATCACCCGAAGCTCCGCTCGCGAAAAATGCTCCGCCATAAAATCATCATTTAAAAGATACCCCGCTGACACCAGATGGTGTAATTTATTGTTTTTATCCCGTCCGAGATCATGAAACGCTGCTACCACAAAACATAAATCATAATTAACTTTGCGCTTTTTGTTGGGTTTTAGCTCAGCCGGTAAATTCTTAAAATCCTTCGCCGTGGTTTTAATCTCGCCATCATTAATTCGCTTCGCGAAATCTAGGCTTCGCCGAATTACATTCTTGATATGGTCAAGCCCATGTCCGTTCGCCGCCGAATACCGCGGAAAAATTTGTGTCTCAATGTACTCCACCACCTCAGGTCGTACTAAATTATAATTATTTTCCATCATACGGTGATTATATCATGTTTTTTAGGCGATATCTTTAGGCGATAATCCCGCCGCCAAGGCAAATTTCGCCATCGTATAATACTGCAGACTGTCCAGAGGCTGGACGCTTGATTTCCTGTTCAAAATACAAGGTTTCACCATCGAACGTCGCCGGAATTAACGGTGCCCGATGTCTCAAGCGAACTAGTAGGGGCAAGACTAAAGGCACGGTGTGTTCTACGGAACATGAAGACTTGGCCAGAGCGGCCCGGAGCGTGTCCGAAGGACACGCTGT
>CAMVFY010000021.1 GCA_947166895.1 uncultured Candidatus Saccharibacteria bacterium | reverse complement strand
GTACTGGCTCGGCGTCGCTTGAAGGGTCGCGCACGTTTAACGGCTTAATACTATATAATATATAGTATGTTAAGTAAAAAATATAGATTTCATTCTAGAGGTGGCGTAAGGTATGTCTACCAAAAGGGGAAGACGATTCGGACACCAAAAATGTCTTTGATTTTTGCTGATAACACAAAAGGGTTTACTAGATTAGCGGTGGTAGTTTCGAAGAAGGTTGAAAAGACGGCGGTAGGGAGAAATCGTATTAGGCGAAGAATCTACGAGGCCTTACGACTGAACTTAGAAAAAATCCCAAAAAAACGAGATTATGTCTTTGTGATTTTTTCTCGCGATGTAATAAATATGCCGTTTGTTGAGTTGGAGGCAAATCTTGGTAAATTGGTAGAAGAAAGCAAGGTATGTTATAATAAAAAGAATGGATAGGAAGAGTGTAAAAAAATATATCTACATCGGGCTCTTTATTGCTTTTGTGGTGGGGTCGGTGCTTGCTGGGGGACCGTTCAATTTAATTGATATTATATTAGTACGACCGATTGTAAATATTTTGTTTGTAATATTTAACTTGGTGCATGATTTTGGTTTAGCGATTATTATTTTTACGGTTTTAGTAAAACTTCTGATGTGGCCTTTGACTAAGAGGCAATTAAACCAAACTAAACTAATGCGGAAACTGCAACCAGAGCTTACGCAGATTAAAAAGAATTGTAAGGGCAATAAACAACTTGAATCTTTGCAAACGATGGACCTTTATAAACATTATAATGTAAAACCGTTTGCTTCGATCTTAACTTTGATTATACAACTACCGATATTTATTGCGATTTTTTCGGCGATTAGAGTAATTGCGACGCCAATGCCTACTGATAACTTGATGAACCGGGCCTACGAGATTGTGGCGTACGGGGGTTCGGAAATTAAGAGTTTGGAAGAAAAACAAGAAGTGTATCTTGCGGATTTGGTCAACCAAGAGATCCCGGCGGAAGAAAAGGCTGAGTATGATTTTCACCCGAAGCTATTTGGTGCGATTAATTTGACTGCAAAAGCTAGTGACGTAATGACCGGGAAATTTAGCTGGAGTGCACTGTTTATACTGGCCTGTGCGATTTTGGCTTCGGTGGTGCAGTATATTGCGACCAAACAACAGATGCCATCCGGTAAATCAGAAAAGAAAAAGAAGTTTCGTGACCTAATTAAAGAAGCAAAAGACGGTAAAGAGATTGATGATTCGGATATTTCCGGAATGGCAACCGGACAAATGTCGACGATGATGCCAATTATGATGTTTATTATTATGTTTAATTTGAACGGGGCGCTGGCATTTTATTATTTCCTCAGTAATATTTTGACAATGATTATTCAAAAAATTGTTTTAAAGAAGACAGCACAGGAAATCGATGATATGACCGATAAAGCTGTACTCAAAGAGCTTAGAAACATTCAAGAGGCCGAAGTGGTCGAAAATAAAAAAACAGGAACAAAAATAACCCGTATCTCCGCGAAAGATATTAAAAAGAAAAGGAGATAACAAAATGAATAAAGATGAATCGATCCGCTTTGCAGCGAGATATTTGGAAGACCTCTTAAGTTTTTTTGGAATCAACGTAGCGGTGTCGTCAACGATTGATGATGAGGTGATTCAGCTTTCGGTGCCGTCAACATCGCTAAACTCGTTATTAATTGGTAGAAATGCGGATAATTTGAGGGCACTACAACATATCGTGTCGATGGCGTTAGTGTCCAAGGAGGCTGAAGTGACACGAGTGAATGTGGATGTTGCTAACTATAAGAGACAACGAGCAGACAGAATAGCAGAAAAAGCAGAAGGCTGGATTCGCAAAGTACGCGAAACGGGTGAGCCGATGGAAATAAATTTGAATGCGGCAGATAGACGGGTTGTACATAAGTTGGCGGGTGATTATTCGGACGTCGAAACACATTCTGAGGGAGAGGGAAGAGAACGAAAGTTGATAATCTCGAAAATTTCTTAACTAAACAAGAATCCATATTTTAGGGGTTTAGGGGGGATTTTTTGATGAGGTTGATTTTTGTAAATATACGGCTTGCGCTTAATTAGAAAATGGGCTATTATCATAGTATGATGTGTGGAGGCGTATATCTTGGGACGCGAGTCTAAAAAAATTGATATTGTGGTACGTACTGATACATATTGCCCGGCTGTTTCTTTTGTGAATACGAAGGAAGAAACAGCTAACGACACTATGGGGCAAGAAGAGCCAAAGGTGCTAGCCGAAGTAATTAAAAAAACAGATTGCACTGGTAAGAGACGGGGGATAAAAGCGTTGTGGTCGAGAGCGAAGACGTCAGTTGTTGTTGCGATTGCGGTATTAGCGATTACTTTGATTGGATTGAAGCTGTTAGGATTTAGAACATTTACCGTAATGTCTGGTTCTATGGAACCTGAGTATCCGGTGGGTGCACTAATTTATGTACGTCCGGCGAATTACGAAAGTTTGAAAGTGGGAGATGTAATATCTTATGTAGCGAATGACGAGAAGACGGTGGTAACACATAGAATTGTTGGTGTTGAAGTCGATAAAGACGATTCGTCTGTGCGGCGCTTTAGAACAAAAGGTGATGCCAATACGGTGGCTGACTCAAAGTTAGTGCATTATAAAAATGTACTAGGCACGCCGATCATTATTATTCCGCTTATTGGCTATTTCGTAAACAGTATCCAGCAACCGCCTGGCATATATATCACACTAGTAGTGGGCACTCTCCTACTGGCGTGGACATTCTTGCCAGAAACTTTGGAGGAAAGGAGGAAAACTGCGAGAAAAAGTATAGCATAAGTGTGGAAATATAAACTTTAAGGCAAAAAGAAAGGAGGTGAATGTATCGCAAAATTAGAATCACGGTGGTTTCGTTGGTAATTATAGTAGTGTGTGCGCTAAGTTCTACCACAACGTTGTCGTACTTTACGGATACCGACGCTAAAATTAACGACTTTACGATCGGTAGTATATCAACAGTACTGGCGATATATGATGATGTGACCGGTGATGGTAAGCGTCCGCTCGATGTAAATCGTTATCCATTAACTACTGGCGAACAGAACGATATACCGTTTTATCTGCAGGCAACAAATAGTGGTAACGTTTCGGTTTATCAAAGATTCCGCGTAGTGATTCCGATTGCTTTAGCTTCAATGGTGACGCTAGACTTGTCAGATATGGATGATTGTGTAGTTGAAACTGCACCTGATTACACATGCAGCAACGCAGATTATATTGCTACTTATAATTCTTCTGTAGATAATACATATGCAGAATATTACGTAGTAAGTAAAAATGTGTTGGGCGTAGGAAGAACGACGAGTGAGTGGCCGACGACATCGATACATATTGATGGCAATTTTGTCGCAGACGATTCGGGATTTGCGTGTGAAAATGACAGTAACAATTGTGTACTAGGTATCCGTGCTTATTCCGATGCGATTCAGACGGCTGGGTTTGTAGATGCAGTAACTGCTTTCGAAAACCTGACGGAAACATATTAATTTTGTTTAATATTAATTAATAACATAAGGAGTTAAAATGAAAATTAATAGAAAGACTGTGCTAACAACTGCAGCTGTACTTGGTGTAGTAGCCTTAGCGGCTGGTGGGACGATGGCGTATTTTACGGATCATGAGACAAAAACAAACGAGTTCACTATTGGAAGTGTTGATGTAACGCTTTATGAGTCACAATTGCATCGTGTGAACGCGAATGTTGGGGTGTATTTTAATTCGGATGAGGCTAGTGCGCAAGCTGGCAATTACCATCTTTGTGTTCCTTATACGTACCAGGGCGCACCTTATGTTAACCCCTATTGTACGCCAAACATTGCAGTTAGTACCGATCTTTCTGGGGTAAGTGCATGGCAAAATGGTCATGTGCGCGCACAAAACGTGGCTGGTCAACAAGGTTCAAGCCAACGTGGTGTATTTAGTGATGAGCAGATTAGAACGGATGCTACTGGCACGGCTATAGCTGCTACTGCTACCAATCCTGGTAATTATGCTGGTTATGTTGCTGCTGAATACCAAAATCTTGTACCTGGTCAACAAGTGCGTAAGTTTGTCTACGTCCAAAATGACGGTAATAGTGATGCTTATGTGCGTGTGAAAGTGACTATTCCAGCCAATGTGGCAAACTTAGTTACCGTTAAAGCTCCGCACACGCCACAGGAACCTAGTACCCCTGCTGGGAATATGAATATTGATGGTGTTGAGTTAGGTGCTTATCTAACTGAAACTGACACAACAAACGATGCTGGCGACAAAATTATGACGTTTGTTTACACTAGTCCGTTGAAACCAAATGAGATGACTTACTGGAGCCCAATTACTACTGTAAAAATCAATGACAACGTAAAGGAGTCTGATTTTGTCGGTCTTGCTAATAATGGCTTTGGGATCACCGTTGATGCTGACGCAATTCAGGCTGGTGGTTTTTCTACTGCTGCTGAAGCATTTGCAGCATATGATGCTCAAAATAGCTAAAAACAAACAGGGGTCGGACGAGCTTGCGTGCTTATCCGACCCTCTTGGGGGGGACTAAAATAATATTCTGTGAAGAAAGGAAAGTAAATAAAATGACCAACAAAAATATGCTTAGTGTCTTTACTGCGGGCGTTTTAGCTATGGGGTTGGTGAGTAGTTTTGTTTATTCTCCTGTCTTTGCGGAAGGGCCGGTTGATATAGAAATCGTAGAGGTAGTCGAAGACGGTTCGGGTGGGTTTAAGCCTTGGGAAGACATTGTGGGGACAATGCCAGGGGCGAGCTATAGCGCAATTCCTAGGGTGAGAAATGTTGGGGAAGTGCCGGCTATGGTGCGGATGTGTTTAACTCAGTCTGCGACAGATACTAGTGGGGGAGCAGTTGTGCTTCCGACTAGGGCTTTTGAGATAGAGATTAATCAGAACTGGGCATTAGAATCGATTACTCCCAACTCAGACGATCCTGCATCTGGCAACTGTTATAATTATAACTCCGTGCTTGAAGTTGGTGCCGTAACTGAACCTATTTTCTCAGAGGTCGTGTTGAGCGGTGAGCTCGGAAATGAATTTAAAAATTGTACCTTTAATCTATATCTCACTGCAGACGCAACAGAGAATAATCAACCAGCATCAATGCCTAGCAATCCTGATACGGGCGTGGCTACAAATTCGGAACCTTTGACTACTACCAACGCAGTTTTTTTGTCGATAGGACTAGCCGTACTTATAGGAATGGTAATTTATTTGATTCGGAATTCTTTTCGGAAAGAATAAACAAAAACTAAGAATTAGTTGTTGTTCGTGCCTATTATAATGACAAAATCATAGGTGGCGGGGATATTTACAGGTAGTTCCTCAATGGTTTTGGCGGTTTGGTTATATTTTTTTTCTAGAAGTTTTTTGGTGCCGGGGGCGGTTGAACTGAGTGCGTAGAGGGTATAGTGTTCGGTGTACTCTCCTTCGGGAGCGTCATCTATATCGATGTTATGATAGCCGGCTTTTTCGAGTGAAGCTTTTTCGGTGGAAGCAAGGCCGGTTGTCTCGGTGCCATTGAGAACAAGGATGGTGGATTCTTCGTAGTTGCGGGGATCTTCTGAAAGCATCTTGGCGACATATTCCTGAATGCGGCCATAGTTGCCAACGCCGGCGGAAGGTAAAACATAAGAAATGCCATTGATGTTACCAGTGGTCATGAGGCGAATGGGTTCAATTAATGAGATTTGGCGCATGCTTTCAAAGTCAAAACTAGAGGTGAGGTGTGCTAGAGTTTTCATTTCATCAATAGAAAAACTAGTGCGGAGATTATCGCCGAGAGTAGAGGCGAGGCTAAGCAGATCGGAAATGGAAAGATTTTTTTCGAGAAGTTTATCTTTGATACCGATGAGGATTTTTTGTTGACTGGCACCACGAGTGAAATCGCCGCTTGTAGTACCATGACGAGCACGAGCGAGGCCGAGGGCTTGTTCGCCGTTTATCGTGTAGGGAACACCGGCTTGGAATACGGCGCCGGTCCAGTAACGGTCATTAACATCTTCATCGAGAGTAACGGTGATACCGCCTAGAATATCTACAATTTGGACAAGTGAACCCCAGTTGAGATGAGCATAATATTGGAAATCGATGCCAAGAATGGAGCCTACTTCGGTCATAAGAGCTTCGGCTCCAGCTTGCTCATTGTCACCCTTCATATTGTTACACCAATAAACTTCGTTAATTTTGCCGGTGGCGGTGCAAGTAGGCGAGGCTTTAAGATCGCGGGGTAGAGAAAGCATGGCGATGTCGCCAGTTTCTTGGTTGAGGCTGATGACCATGATAGAATCGGTGAGCTGGGCGCCAGCGTGTTTACCGTTGCCTTCGTCGCCCTCCATGTTATAGCCACTAGTGCCAAAAGCAAGAATGTTAGTGCGGCCATTAGCGTCGGTTTTTAGAGGGTTATAGGTTGGCTCGGTGAAGGAAATGAGATCAAAAACGGTACCGCGGCCACCGGTAATTTTGGCAATAATATCATTGCCCCAAAGGATAAAACCTGTTGCTACGCCTATAATTAACAGAAGAAGCACAATAACAATTATCAAAACAGCCTTACGTTTTTTGTGGGGTTTTGGGGGTTTGTCGTTTGTTTTTGGGGCTGTATCTGCGGTGGATTTTTCTCTTGGCTTCAGCTCACCAGTAGACTCATCGAAATCAAAAGCTTGGACCGGTTTAAGGAAGTCTTCGACTGGATTGCTTTTCGGTGCTTTGACTGGTTTTTTAGGATTTGGCTTAGAGACATTCGTATTATTGGCGGACTTTGTTGGTTTTGAAGCCTTAGTAATAACGGAAGATTTTGGTTTGGCGGTTGATGTTTTTGATTTTGGGGGGACACTTTTAGTGGCGGCGGAAACTTTGGAGTGCTTTGGAGTGAGCCCATCGATTGATTTATTTTTTTCCATATTTTATAATTATAGCATATGCGCTTGAAGTTAACAAAAAAACAATTAGCGGTATTGAATTACTTGCAAGATTTTGCGGAGGAAAATGGTTATTCGCCTTCATATCGCGAGATAATGGCAGGGCTTGGTTTATCGTCGGTTTCAGCAGTAGCGGAACATATCGATAATTTGGTTGCAAAAGGTGTCTTGAAGAAGGTTCCTGGTGCAGCGAGGTCGCTAGAGGTTTTGGACTATAAACATGAGGAAACAGTAGAATTATTTAAAATACGAATGGAGACCGCAACGGAAGAACAAAAAAAAGTGCTTGAGGAGGCAGCTGAGATTTTAGGTTTAGACTTTGGCGTATGAGTTGCAAAACTCCCGAAAATTGTTATGATTATATTAGGAGATTTATGCGATGACTGCACGCCGAAGAAAACGTAGTAAAAAGTGGATATCGTGGCTAATTATTTTGGTGCTTTTGATTGTGGCCGGCGTGATGGTTTATTTGGTCTGGGATAATTATTTTAATGATGATAAAAATAAGCCGGAAGAACCGCAGGCGGAAGTAGTGGATAAAACCACCGAGGAAGAGGTTAAACAAGAGGGCGCGGAGCAAGTTAAAGTTGAAAAAGAGGAAGTGGTACAGTATGAGGGCGAAAATCCAAATAGTGCCACAAATCTAACGGGCGTAGTGACGTATGCGGGGTTGGTCGGAGACAAATTGACGATCAGGGTAAATATTAACCAGTATTTATCTGGAGGAAGTTGTACGCTTCGACTGCTCTATGAGGAAGACATAAATGTGTATAGCGAAACCGTGAACATTGTAAATTCGGCGTCGACCTCGACTTGTGAGGGGTTTGATGTGCCGAGTGCTGGGCGTGCAAGCGGGAAATATTTAATTGTTATAGATTTGACTTCCGATGGTAAAAGCGGCGTAATTAGTGGCGAGGTAAATCTATGAAGGCCGTGAGAAGACGAGACAAAAGAGGTCTTTTTGTGTTACTTGGAATATTCGTGATGATTTTTTTGTTTACTTTTTTGTCGCGGAGTTTTGACAAGTTGGATGAAGAAGCGGAGGCGGCGAGTTTAGCGAATTTTGATCCGGGGTATATTATTTCGGATTACCAGATGGGGAATTATAATTCAATGTCGGAAGCGGAGATTCAGGCCTTTTTGAGCGCGAAGGGAAATTGTAGGGATACGAGGACGTATCTTGCGAGCTATTATCCGAATTTAAGCTACCATATAAAAGATGGGCATTTTGTGTGTTTAGCGGAAGAAGTGTTTGGCGAGGGAGTATTATATGGTGACGATGCTCCTAATGGGGAGACGGCGGCACATGTAATTTGGCAGGCCGCGCAGGACTATCGGATTAATCCGCAAGTGTTGATTGTCTTACTGCAAAAAGAACAAGGGTTGATTACGGATTCGTGGCCGAATAACCGGCAGTATCGTTCGGCGACTGGATATGGGTGTCCGGATACAGCACCGTGTAATGTAGAGTACTATGGGTTTAAAAATCAATTGAGAAAAGCCGCGGCGATGTTTAGAACGGTGCTTAATGGCGGGTGGACGAACTATCCTTTGGGTGAAAACTATGTGCAGTATAATCCAGACGCTTCGTGCGGGGGGTCGGTAGTGAATATTAGAAGTTTAGCGACGTCGGCGCTGTATCGGTATACGCCTTATCAGCCAAATGCGGGAGCACTTGCTGCTGGTTATGGGACGGCAGCTTGTGGGGCGTATGGGAATAGAAATTTTTATTTGTATTTTGAAGATTGGTTTTCGGGGATAACTAATGAGGCTGAGGGGCAGAAAATTGACAATGTAAGGGGGATGGATGGAAGATATCAGATAAAATCGTTTTTGAATGACAAAAAATTGCTATCGGCAAAAAATGACGGGGTGGTAATTTGGGAAGAAAATAGCCAATTGTCACAGAATTGGTACTTGTTCTATGACGAAAAGACGGATGCGTATTCGATAATTAATGTATTGGCGGGAGGGGTTTTGACCGCCATTAAGGATGAAAATACGTCAGTAGGTGCGAGGGTGCAGATTCAGGATGCCGATGATTCGTGTGCACAAAAATGGAAAATCGGTCGATTGGAAGAGGCGGGTTACTTGATATCGTCAAGCTGCTTGAACGTCGTGTTAGATGTTGCTGGCGCGAATACTAGTAATGGAACGCTTATTCAGGGTTGGGAATCCAATGAAACTAGTGCGCAAAAATGGATTTTGGAAAAAGTGGTAGAAGAAAATGTGGCACAGGGGGATTATGTTGTTCGATCGGCAGTCAATAATAATGAAACTGTAGATATTGCAGGCGGGGCGAATAATTCGCGAAACGGCACAAATATACAGTTGTGGGAAGAAAATGGTACAGAAGCGCAAGTGTGGAATTTTTCTTACCACGGAGATGATGGTACATATACTATTGTTAACCCAACAACTGGCCGCGTATTAGATGTGGCTGGAGGGAGCAAAAACGCAGGGGCAAACATACAGCTTTGGGAAAATAATGGTTCGTGTGCACAGAGATGGTATGTTGAAAAAGAAGGAGAACATTATGTATTTATTTCGGCGTGTTCTGGGCTTTTGTTGGGGATCGACGGGACAGCTGCGCTGAATGGAGTTAACATTCAGCTAAGCGGGCTTCCAAAAAATAGCAATGTGCAAAAGTGGATGTTAAGTGTTGAGGGGGATAAAGTTGACGAGGAAGCGACTCAAGAGAGTTTGCCGAGCGGAGAGAATACACTTACGGATGAGAACGGAATAGTAGAAGGGAGTGTGTACATTATAAGGTCGCTAGTAGGCAACGATAAAACTATAGATATTGCGGGTGGGGCAGAAAATGCAAAAAATGGAACCAATATTCAAACATGGGAAAATAATGGGACAAAGGCTCAAGAGTGGAAAATCACAAAAAATTCTGATGACGGTACATATACTATTGTTAACCCAACAACTGGCCGCGTATTAGATGTGGCTGGAGGGAGCAAAAACGCAGGGGCAAACATACAGCTTTGGGAAAATAATGGTTCGTGTGCACAGAGATGGAAAATATCAAAGCAATCAGAAGGGTATATTTTGAAATCAGCATGTTCCGATTTGGCTTTGGATGTAGCTGGAGCTAGCTCGATGAATGGGGCAAACATACAGCTTTGGGTGGCTAATGGAACCGATGCGCAGAAGTGGTCGTTTAATCTTGTAGAGTGACGTGAAGCTCTTCGTACTATGGTATAATTAGTATTATGAAAAAAATAGAGGAAAGACCAAAAGTCTCTATTGTTATTCCGGTGTACAATGGGGAGAGATATGTAAGGTATGCTATTGATAGTGCTTTGGCTCAGACATACGATAATATTGAGATTATAGTTGTTAACGACGGCTCTACTGATAAGACAGACGAGATTGTAAAATCGTATGGGAACAAGGTTAGGTACATAAAGAAAAAGAATGGTGGAGTTTCTTCGGCGCTTAATATGGCTATTGAAAAAATGAAGGGCGAATATTTTTCGTGGCTTTCACATGACGATACTTATGAGCCAACTAAGATAGAAGACGAGATTGATTATCTGCGAGAGAATAATTATTTAGGGAAAAAAGTAATCGTTTTTTCAGACTATAATCTCATCAACACAAAGGGAAAGATTATAGGTGAGAGTAGAAAAGATCACGAAGAGATCGTAAAAAAGCCGGAATATATTTTGCTAAAAGGTCATATTAATGGTTTGTCGCTTTTGATACCTAAACAAGCTTTTGATGATTATGGTGGATTCGATATGGAACTAAAGTGTGTACAGGACTATGAGAAGTGGTGGCAGATGATGAAGACTTATAAATTTGTACACATTGAAAAAATACTAGTTAGCACTAGGTGGCACAAAAATCAGGTTACCAACACTAGCCCGCTAGTTTTGGCTGAGGGGAATGCTTTTTACCGTAAACTCATAGATGCTGTATCTAAGAAACGAAAAGAGGAACTAGAAGGAAGCGAATATAATTTTTATAGAGAACTGGAAAGATTTTATCTCAATACTGTTTATACTGATGTATATGAATACTGTAAGAATCAAGCCGATAAAATTTTAGATTCTGTAAAAATAAAAGAGTCAGAAAAAGTTGTTAGTGTTGTCATTCCGTTTTTCGATCGTCATAAAGAAGTAATGAAGGCGGTTTCCTCTGTGCTAAAACAGACGTTTGAGAATTACGAAATTATTTTGGTCGATGATGGATCTAAGGACGATATTTACGAGGTGGAAGAACTTGCGAAAAATAATAGCAAGGTAAAGCTTTATAGGAATAAGAGTAATTTGGGCGCTAGTAGGTCTCGTAATATTGGAATAGAAAAAGCGACAGGTGACTATATTGCCTTTCTAGATTCGGATGATGAATTTGAGCCAAACAAGTTGGAAACTCAGCTTAAATATATGGTTGCCTCTAATGCTAATTTTTCGCACACTTCTTATATGAGAGTGCGAGACGGAAAAAAGAATGTGATGCATAGTGGTGAATGCGAAGGCCACTGCGAAAGAAGATTGATTTATAATTGCCCGATTGCGACGCCTACGGTAATGCTGAAAACAGCTTGGCTAAGAGAGAATAACTACAGATTTGATGAAAACTTGAGTATAGGCGAAGATACGTGTTTTTGGCTCACACTAATGGCTAAGGGTGAGTATTTGTTGGGTATAGACCAGCCGTTGACGATTGTGAATGTGGGAAGAGCGGCGGCAGCTTATGATGATAAAAAACAAGTTACTGGTCTAAAAGCAATAATTAAGTATTTGTTAGAGAGTGAGCACTACTCTAAATATGATTATGAAATTGGACTATTGATGGAGGCATATGCTTCATACGTTAAGAAAGTATATGAGGAAGAACCCTTAGTGAGCGGTGGGCCAATGCATAAGCTTTTCTTTTATATTCGGACAGAGGGAATAGGAAACACTTCGAAAAGGGTTGTAAAAAAATTTTTGGGGTTTAATAAGAAAAAATAGGTAACTGGGCTACTGTTTTTTTGCTTGGATTAGATCATCTATTTTTGTTGCGAGCCAGGTTTTGTTGTTGTCTAAATATGATCTCTTAAGATGTTCTAGTAGGGTTAAGTCGTCGCCAAAAAGAGAATCTCGCCTTTTTTCGGGAAGATTTTTGATAATGTTCAAATTTTTTTGATTTGTTAGCTCAATGACTTTATCTTTGGTATTTGTAACTTGCGCAGAATGACAGCGGATGGAAGCGGTAGTGTAAGGGAGATTGATGAAGTGATATTGGTTCATCAGCCTGTCCCATAAATCGCGTTCTTGTGTGATTGGTTGAGTTTCATCAAAGGCGCCGAAGTCGTCGAAAGCTTTTTTGGGAATGAGGACGGAGCCGCCGTTGATTTCGCCCTGTAGTAAGCTGAGATCGTTTTTGTAATATGAGATTTTGAAATCACTGCAGAAGAGTTGAGCTTCGATAGTTTCGTTTAATAATATATGGCCATTTTTGTCTACTAAATTGAACATAGAAAAAGGAATATCGGAATCGGTTCCTTTGAAGGAAACCCACTCAACAAGTTTTTCGATATGGTCTTTGGTAATTAGATCATCATGAGAGAGCCAGGCGAAATATTCGCCATGCATTTTTTTGATGCCGTAATTTAGAGCCGAGGAAACTCCGCCGTTGGGTTTTTCGTAATAACGGATTTCATTGTCAAAACTTTGGGCTATTTTTTTGGTTGCATCTTGATCGTTGCTACCATCATTTATGACTAGAATTTCAAGATTATCGTAAGTTTGGTTTAGGGCGGAATTGATAGCTTCGGCTAGAAAGTTTGCGCCATTGTAGGCTGGGATAACAATAGAAACGAGCGGGTGAAAATTTGGTTTTTTGGTTTTTTGAGAGAGGAGCTGTTCGTAAAGCATGAGGTTCGTGGTGGTGTTGTATTGCCAAATTCGATATTTCAGCAACGACAGAGATTTAGAAAAATTTGTTTCAACAGATGAAATATATTTTTCTAATTCGGTGACTCTTTGGTTAAGCTCGACGGTTTTTTTGTTAATTAGAGTCATTTTTTCTCCTTAGATAGAAATTAAAAACAATTCGTTGGAAAGGATTTAGATGACGATAGTATTTTGCTCGGACAGATTTAATTATGTTTTGAGCTTCTTTTTCGTTTTTTG
>CAMVFY010000020.1 GCA_947166895.1 uncultured Candidatus Saccharibacteria bacterium | reverse complement strand
TTTATTCGCGGGCCGTTTTTGATTGAGGCAGAGATTTGTGGCATAATTGCCGGAATTGTTGCTGCAACGGTTTCTTATTTCGGATTTGAGTTCTTGGCACCAAGATTGAGTAATTATGGAATTAATGTAGATTCTATTATTGAGGTGATGCATTCGAATAAATTAATTTTGGTATATCTTGTATTTATATTGGCTGGTGTAATAATTGGTAGAATTTCGGCTAGACTAGCGGTTTCAAAATACCTTAATAAAGCTTAAGGCTATTGTGTTCATTTGATATTTATACTATAATCAGTATGGAGGAACATTTCCTATGAATACAAAAAAACAAAAAACTGGAAAAAGGGTGCAAAAACGACAGCGAATTGTTTTTGTGTTTATGACGGCGTTTGCTTGCGTTGTCGCTGGTATGGCAGGTTTAGGGCGCAGTCAGGACGTTGAGGGGTATTCGACCAGCGCGAATTGTCAGAAATCAGAAGCCTGTAAGCAGGCTATGGAGGCTGAAGAGGCTGCAGCCGCAGCAGCGGCAGAGGCTACTGCTTCAATGAACTACTATCAGATGCAGGTAGCGTCACTGAACGTGGAGATTGCGAATCTTAATTTGCAAATAGCTTCATCGGAGGCGGATATAGAGGACCTAAATGAACAGATAGCTGAAACTGAGGCAAAGTTGAAAATTGAACAAAATGGATTAGCAGAACTTTTGGTAAATATGCATTTCGAGAGCGATGCGGAGCCGATCACTATTCTTGCTGGTGCGAGTTCTATTTCGGATTTGGCCGAAAAAGCCACCCGCAATGAAGTGGCAAAGCAACAGATTAGCGCGGCTGCTTTAAGTATTAGAACGGCAAAGGAGAAACTAGAGGAAGATAGGGCTAAGGTTGAAGAACTTTTGGAAGGACAAAAGCAAGCAAAGAGCGAACTTGAGAAAACGAAGGAGCGGCAACAGGCTTTAGTGGCGAAATTCCAGAATGATGCGAGTAGCTATAATGCTCAGGTTGAGGCGGCAAGACAGCAACAGAGGGAGGCAGTGGCAGAGTTTTGTAAACAAAATGCGGATGCATGTGGACGTAGTTATAATGGCGAGAATACTTATTACTGGCAAAGTGAATGCCCGGCCAAGTACCGAAACGCTTTCTCTTATACTACCTGGCTTAATGGCCATAAAGTAGGTGGGCAGATTTGTGAGTGTGTTAGTTATGTTGGCTGGAAGGCTTACGAATGGTATCACATTTACCTAGGACTTGGAGATGCAAACACTTGGGATGATAACGCGAAGCTGTATGGTTATAACGTGGACCATACTCCGGCTGAAGGCTCAATTGGTCAACGTGATTTTGGCATATATGGGCATGTGTTTTGGGTAGAAAAAGTTTACGCCGATGGTTCGATCGATATTACTGATTATAACTGGGGCGAAGATGGTAGGTTTGGTTCGAGACACCTGAGCGCGGCAGGTGCGCGAGCTTGGAATTATATTCATCTTGAACAAAAACACGCTGAAGTGTAATAATTGTGTTACAATAGTGTAATGGATAAGCAAGAGTGGAAAGAAAAAAAGGTCAGTCTTGGCTCGGCCATTATTATATCTGCTGTATTTGCGGTGGTCGGCGGTATAATCGGTGCGAATTGGGATAATTTATTTGGCGGATTTGCTCCATATTTGGGCTTGGAAAAACAAGTTAAGTCTAACATTGATTGGTCCCCGCTAGATGAGGTCTATAGCCAGCTAGCATCGTCGTATAATGGTGAAATTTCGGTGAGCGAGCTGGTAGAGGGTGCAAAGAAGGGGCTAACTGAGTCCCTTGGAGACACTTACACTGTGTATATGGGGGCAGCCGAAGCGAGTGATTTTTATGATGATTTACATGGAAATGTTGGTTCGGGAATCGGCGTTGAGATGGGGCTTCGCGACGGGTATGTGAGAGTACTGCGGACTTTACCAAACAATCCGGCGCGACAAGCGGGGATTTTGGCTGGCGACATTTTGTATAAAGTTGATGGTGAGGACGTATATGCTTTGTCGGTAGATGAGATAGCGAAGAAAGTACGCGGCGAGGCTGGCTCGGAGGTTACCGTAACAATTGTCCGCGACGGGAAAGAAAAATCTTTTACGATGAAGCGCGAAACGATCAATAACGTTTCAGCATATGTGGAGTACGATGGTAAAACTGCTATCGTCACAGTGACGCGGTTCGATAATGATACAGGTACGATGGTACAAAAATTTGCACAAGATTTTGCTAATAAAGGTATCAAAAAAGTAATCTTGGACTTGCGCGGCAATGGTGGTGGTTATGTTTCGGCGGCGCAGGATTTGATGAGTTTGTGGCTAGACGGGGAAAAGAGCTTGATTCAAAAATCAAAACATTCGGGAGACAGCGTTTCTTCCACATCATCTGGCAGGGCAATACTAAAAGATATGAAGACGGTAGTACTTGTGAATGGTTCGACTGCTTCGGCTTCCGAAATCGTGGCTGGAGCTTTGCAAGATTATGGTAAAGCAACGATTGTTGGAGAAACGACGTATGGAAAGGGTGTAGTCCAGACTTTGTATCAGCTTTCGGGTGGTTCTTTACTCAAAGTAACAACGGCGGAGTGGTATACGCCGAAGGATCGTTCGATTAACAAAACTGGAATTACGCCGGATATTGAAGTCGAGCGTAGTTATGAAGACATAAACGCGATGCGCGATCCGCAGATGGATAAAGCAAAGGAACTATAGTGAAAATCGTTATCGCTACTGCGGTTTATTATCCAATGATAAACGGAGTGGCGGTATTTTCGCATAATTTAGCGGTGGGGCTAGCTAAACGAGGCCATGAAGTGATGGTGATTTGTCCGTCGCAGACAGGAAAAAACTATTCCCGAATGGAAGATGGCGTGAAGGTGCAACATCTGAAGTCGATTGATGTAAAGGTTTACCCGGATCAGATTAATGGTGTACCACCCAAAAAACACTTCTTGGGCGTGGATTGGCCACATTTATATTATAAAAACGGTTTAAGGGTGTCGGTTTTTCCGGCACGAGAGGTGCGAAAGGCTTTAGATACTTTTCGGCCGGATGTGGTGCACGTGCAGGTTTCGGACCCGATTGGTTTATCGGTGGTGTCGTACGCGAGAAAAAAAGGGATACCGGTGGTGACGACCGAACATAATCAACCAGAAGTATTTACGGAGCCTTTGCATATCCCAAGTGTTGTGCGAAAGCCGGTTAATGCAGTGCTAAGTGCTTACTTTCGGAATCGACAAAGTAAAAGTGATTTTGTAACGATGCCGACCCGTCAGGCAATCGATAATTTGATTTTGTCACACGGTAAAGCTTTTAATGTGCCGGTGGCGGCAGTGTCAAATGGTGTGGACCTTACGAATTTTAAGCCTGGAAAAGCGTCGGCGGAGATTTACGAAAAATATGGGATTTCTAAAGACGCTTTGATCGTGCTTTATGTTGGGCGAGTGGACCCAGAGAAAAAGGTTGAGTTGGTAGTTGAAGCCTTTAATAAAGCGCATCGGATTTTACCGAAGACAGAGCTTGTAATAGTGGGTGATGGTGTGGATAAAGTGCGTCTTGAGAAAATGGTTCGTAACAGTGAGTTTGGTGGTGCTGTGAAGCTCTTGGGGCGAGTGTTGCCGCCTGATTTATACGAGCTGTATAAAGTTGGCGATGTCTTTGCGACGGCTTCGGAGATTGAAACGCAGGGGATTGTATTGATTGAGGCGGCGGCAACGGGTTTGCCACTGATTGCGGTTGATGCTGGTGCTGTTTCGGAAATCTGCGTGGATAATGTAAATGGTTTTTTGTGTCAACCCGGTGATATTGATGGTATTAGTGAGGCGATGGTTAGAATTTTGTCGGATCAAACAATGCGCCAAAAGATGTCGAGAGAATCAGTAAAGTTAGCGCACGAGCACGATCTAGATAAAACGTTAGACAAGTTTATCAACATTTATAATAAGTTAACAAAAGGGTAGGAAAAAGGGGCTCTAAAAGAGCCCCTGGGTTTACCGGATGAATCCCCGGTAAATCAGTTCTTTCTTCTTCTCCTCCTGGGCGAGCTTGGCATACTCCTCAGTTTTGAGGATGTATGCTTCTTCCTTTTCTTCGTAGTGGCGAAGAAGATCTTGAATTTTTTCAAGATCCTCCTTATAACACAGAGCGAAGTTGAGAGCTGTTGCGCGACCAAGCCACCCCATAAAGGCGGCGAAGAAGGCTCCGCTTAGGGCATAGATGCCGAAAGCCCCGATGGTGCCGAGAAACGTCACCGTTGGGCCGTGGAATCTCAACACCTGTGAGATTCCCAGCATAATGCCGAGAATCAGACCGATTACTCCATGGACGAGCGTACACGGGAGTGCGGCTCCCTTCCAAAAACGGATTTTTTTCTTGATGCGCTGGCTTTTTTCGATTAGTGCGCTGATTTTTTCGGCGGCATGATTTGCCTTCCGAAAATAATGGTCTGCCTTTTCGGCATAGCCGGAAGAGCAATTTTCGGCGATTTGTGCCAACATTTCGTTGACCACCTTGTTGTCGGTTGTGACTTTTCCCGCCGTCACCACTTCCTCAGCGACAACTGCTTTGGACTCACTGAACTTGAACCCAGCAATTTTTTTTCCATCACTAGACTGAAAGAACTGCATCGACATTTCATATCCTCCCCATATTTCCGTCGTTTTTAACGTACCACCTACGAATGATGTAGATGCTTTAATTATAGCACACTATACTAAAAAAGTCAATAGTGTTTATGTTTAACTGCTTATTTGTCAACCGAGGTAAATAGTTTGAATCATCAAATTAAAACAGGGGTATATTTGGTGATATTTTGTGGTATAATATGTTTCATGGATAGATATGAACCGCTAAAAATTGAGGAAAAATGGCAAAAGATTTGGGAAAAAGAGAAACCTTTCCGAGCCGTCGAAAAGGAAGGTGTGCCGAAGATGTTCCTCGCAGAAATGTTCCCTTATCCGTCAGGAGCGGGGTTGCATGTGGGACATGTAAGAAATTTTACGATTGTGGATGTACTAACGCGGTTTTATGAACAACAGGGGCTAAATGTGCTTCGGCCATTTGGCTATGATACTTTTGGCTTGCCGGCGGAGAATTATGCTATCAAGACTGGCACGGCACCACAAGAAGTGACAAAAACTAATATTGCTAATTTCCGAAAACAAGCTAAGCGGTTGGGATATGCGATTGATTGGGATAGAGAGATTAATACTTCGGATCCAGAGTATTATAAATGGACGCAATGGTGTTTTTTGCAACTTTATAAGAAGGGGTTAGCTTACCAAAAAGAATCTTATCAGTGGTGGTGCCCGGAGGACCAGACGGTGCTTGCGAATGAACAGGTTGAGGGGGGTAAGTGCTGGCGTTGTGGGCATGAAGTTGAAAAGAAAAAGATGAAGCAGTGGTTTTTTAAGATTACGGAATATGCAGATGAACTCCTAGATGATATTGATGCTTTGGAATGGCCCGAGAAGATTAAAACCATGCAGAAAAATTGGATTGGGCGCTCGGTGGGAGCGGAGATTGAATTTAAGGTTGAGGGGTTAAGATCTATCACTGTATTTACCACACGGCCAGATACGATTCTCGGAGCAACATTTCTGGTACTGGCGCCGGAATATTCTGGTCTAGATTATATTGTATCTGATGATGCGCGTGAAGCAGTGATGAAATACAAAGCTGATGCATTAAAGAAATCGGAGATTGAGCGCCAGGAAAATAAAGAAAAAACTGGCGTATTTACGGGGGCGTATGCGATTAATCCCGCAACGAAGGAGAAAATCCCGATTTATGTGGCGGATTATGTGTTGGCTGGGTATGGTACGGGGGCAATTATGGCGGTGCCGGCTTATGATTCGCGAGACCGAGAGTTTGCGGAAAAATATGATTTACCAGTGGTGGAAGCGAAGCTAATAGACAGGGATTTGTATGGTACGCCAAAAGTTACTTATAAAATGCGCGATTGGCTGATATCAAGGCAACGATATTGGGGTTGTCCAATTCCGATTGCCTATGATAAAGATGGGAATCCACATCCGATTCCGGAAGACCAGTTGCCGGTGTTAATTCCAGAGGTGGAAGATTATAAACCTGATCATACTGGACGTTCGGCACTTGCCAAGGCAACCGATTGGTTAAAGGTGCAGATTCCGGTAAAGGACACGAAAACCGGCGAAACGCACATGGAAGAGATGACTCGCGAAACCGACACTCTGGACGGTTATGCTTGTTCATCGTGGTATCTTTGGAGGTATGCTTCGCCACACGACACGGAGCGCGCTTGGGATTCAGAGGCTATTAAATACTGGGAGCCAATTGACTATTACTGTGGCGGCGACCATGCGGTGGCGCATCTATTGTATATTAGATTTTGGTGTAAATTCTTTGCTGATCTTGGGTATTTGCCGTTTAGGGAGCCAATTAAGAGGTTGCTCTATAATGGATACATTAATGCGCCGGATGGCAAGAAGATGTCGAAATCAAAGGGGAATGTAATCGACCCGCTTGACGTGATAAATGATGGGTATGGGGCGGATACCCTGCGTACCTATGAGATGTTTATCGGGCCTTATGACCAGGATGCGGCGTGGGATCCACGTTCGGTTGGCGGTGTTTATCGGTTTCTTAATCGTTGTTATAACCTCTTGGAGGCTGTAAAGCCATCTTCTTCGGGACGCTCCTCGCTCCTGTCTTCACAGGGCTCGTCGCTGCGTCCTCGTAGCAACTGCGGATGCCCCTCAGAAGAGGCTTTTACAGCTTCCAATGCCCCTATAAGAAACAAGACTATCAAGAAAGTGACGGAAGATATTCATCGCTACAGTTTTAATATCGCGGTGGCGGCGCTAATGGAGTATGTGAATGAGTTATACAAAACAGGCGCTACGGAGGAAGATTTGGTGGTACTGGCGAAACTTTTGAAGCCTTTTGCACCACATTTGGCTTCGGAAATGCTTGAAAAATTAGGTTCTGATGATGAGTGGCCGAAATGGGATGAAAAATATCTCGTGGATGAAACAGTTGAAATAATAGTGCAAGTAAACGGTAAGTTGAGGAGTAAAATCAGTGTATCTACAGAGGATGCACTAAATGAAGAAAAAGTCATAGCCGCTGCACTAGCAGACAAGAAAGTTGCAAAATATATCGAGTCAGGTGTTAAAAAACAGATATTTGTCCCAAAGTCAAAAATTTTAAATTTTGTTGTATAAAAAATCCCCCGCTGGTGCGGGGGTATGCGAGGGAAGTTAACAGGTTTCTGCTGCTGATTTTTGCAGATGGACGGTTCGTGTCAACTTACCGTCGGCGTTATAGACACGCACATATAGTGCGCCCATCATTAACGCCATTGATTGAAGGTGTTTTTCGCCGATTAGGCTCAGTTTTCTTTCTTCTTCTTCGGTGAAATTACGACCGTCCATGGTGCAAGCGACGAAGAAAGTCCGAGAGAACACGTTGACGGAGAAATCATGCATCTTTACAGTCCCGTTTTCATTGTGCAGGGTGCCGCAGAGGGTTTTCTGGTTGCCGAGGTCTATGCCGGTGCCGATGATGATATTGCCGTTACCACCGGCCATCTGCGCCATTTTTGCCAGATTAGCCTTGACAATGGTGTCTTCGCTCATCATTGCGTCTTCGAGTAACTCAAGATATTTTGCTTGAGTGTGTGCCAAGGTTAGATTTTCGCCTTCGATCTTTAGAAAATTTCTTCCCATAATTGCCTCCTAATTTGTGCTATGCATATTAACCGAATTGGTCTGATGGCATCCTGCTTATTATACAATACTTTAACTATCCAGTCAAACTATTGGGTTTTTGCGAGGTTGCTGTGATATAATTTGTTCGTGAAATTAATTTTAGTGCTAGATAATATTCGTTCGACTTATAATGTTGGTGCGATTCTTAGAACTGCCGAGGGTTTAGGGGTGGCAAAGGTAATTTTGTCGGGTTATACTCCGAGGGTACACGACGCTAAGCTTCTGCCACATCTTCGGGCAAAGCTCGATAAGGAAATCCATAAGACGGCGCTAGGAGCTGAAGATTTACTAGATGTGGGTTCATCTGATGATATATTTTCTGAGCTGAAAAAACTAAAAGAGCAGGGGTGGCAAATTGTTGGTTTGGAAAATAACATTAATAGCGAAAAGTTAGTTGACCTCAATAATGAAGGTCTCAAGGAGATTATTTCTGATAAAGTGGTCTTGATTTTGGGTGAAGAAGTGCACGGAATAAATTATTCGTTGTATGATATAATTGATCTGTTTCTAGAAATTCCGATGGAAGGTCAGAAAGAATCTTTTAACGTTTCGGTGGCGGCTGGAATCACTTTATATGTTATAATGAATTTATGATTAAAGTGTACACGACGCCAACTTGCGCCTATTGCCATGCGTTGATGGATTGGCTAGACGGTAAGGGTGTCGACTACGAAGAAGTAGATGCAACTAAGTATCCTGATATTACTTCTGTGCCGGTAACCGAAATTAATGGTGAGCGGATTGTGGGGTTTGACCGCCCCGCTATTAAAAGAGCCTTGCGAAAATAGCTATTTAGTGATAAAATAGATTAAATTATCTATTATTAAAGGAGTAAAATGCCTGAACCGAAAAAACAGAGTAGCCCACGCAAGACAGGGCTTCGGCGGAGTCATCTCAGGCTCGAGCTTGCTCGAAGAGTGAACAAAGTTTCACCAGTCAAGGCTTTTGAGACTAAGAAAAAGACGCCGAATCTAAAAGTTAAAACTAATAAATAGTAAAGTAAAGAGAAGATTTAAAATATGGCTAGTAATCGACATTTAGGTAGAGTTATAGTTTTGCAGAGTTTATATGAGTATGAGCTAAGGACTCAGGCAAAAGACCCGGACGTCGATCTCAGCATTATAGTCGCAAAGAATATTGAGCCGTATGAAAAGGCCTTGGGGGATACAGAGTTTGTTTACAATTTGGCAAGTAAAGTTGCTGAAAACTTTGAAACTTTGGATGCTGCGTTAGCTCCGATGGCTCCAGAGTGGCCAATTAGCTCGATTGCAGCAATCGATCGTAATGTTCTCCGGATGGGGCTGTATGAGCTTTCGGAATGTAGGAATACAATTCCGCCCAAGGTAGCGATTAATGAGGCGGTTGAACTCGCGAAAGCTTTTGGATCAGAAAACTCGTCGAAGTTTATCAACGGCGTGTTGGGTACGGCATATAAAAAGCTTGGAATTGCTGAAGAGAAGAAAGATGAATCAAAAAATGAGCCCGAGAATGGGCCCGACAAACAAGGTGGCAAGTGAGCCACTTTCTAAGAGAAGCTTAAAAGTTCCAGAGGCTTTGCCGACGGAACGAATTAAAGAATCGGCGCTTGATCGGATTAAGTCTGCAGTCTTTCGTAAAAAAACGACGATTCAATCGATTGTGCGGGAGCCAACGTCTGGTGGAATTATTTTTAGGTTCACCAAAGATCATAAGGATATCGAAATTCTTTTAATTCAGGATTCAAAGGAACGCTGGACGATCCCGAAGGGGCATATAGAGCCGGGTGAAACTGCCAAAATGACCGCCAGACGCGAAATTGAAGAGGAAACTGGGCTTAAAAACGTGTCGGTGCTTGCTTGGCTTGGCAAAATCCATTTCAAATATCGCCGAATGGACAAATTAGTACTGATGACAACTCAGATTTACTTGGTGCAAGCCCTGGATGATCACGAGAAACCGGAGGGCGAAAAATGGATGAAGGGCATTAGATGGTTTTCGTTTGCAGAGGCTTTGGATGTGATTGAATATGAGGACATTGAAAAATTAATGTTGCTAGCCAAGAAAAAAATTCGGGCTGGCGATTATTGAAAACTGAAAGGAGAAATGGTGGATACTAATTTATATCAAAAATTTGCTCAGGAGAAGCTTGGTTTTGCTTTTCATGACATCAATTTACTGGTGACCGCCTTGACACACCGTAGCTATGTGAACGAGCATAAGACTGCACACGAACATAACGAAAGATTGGAATTTTTGGGTGATGCGGTGCTTGAATTAGTTTCTTCAGATTTTTTGTATCGAAACTACGACGAACCTGAGGGAATTATGACGGCGCTTCGAGCAGCGCTGGTTCGGACGGAATCGATTGGTGAGGCTGGTCGTGAGCTAGGGTACGAACCTTTGGTCAGATTATCGAAGGGCGAGCAAAATGGATCGGAGCGGGCACATGATGTGATTTTGGCAGATTGTTTTGAGGCCGTGATAGGGGCAATTTATCTTGATCAGGGATATGATACCGCAAAGGATTTTATCAATAAGCATATTTTGGTAAAAATTGACACAATTTTAGAGGAAGGCTCTTGGCGTGATCCAAAGTCGTATGTGCAAGAGCTGGCGCAAAAAATCGACGGGGTGACGCCGGTATATCGGACACTCAAAGAAGAGGGGCCAGATCATGATAAGACGTTTACGGTGGGAGTGTATGTTGGCGATAGTTTAAAAGGGGTAGGTACTGGTCATTCAAAGCAAGAGGCACAGACTGCGGCGGCACGCGAAGGAGTAAAAAAATACCGCGCAGCGGGCGCAAGATAGCTGATTAGTTTGACATTTTGGCATAAGTGTGATATAATGGAACTATAGGGCAGTTCTTTGACATTTTGGGCGAAAGGGGGATAGGTATGAGATTACCTTTTGATGAGGATTTTTCTTTTGAGGAAAAGGACGATTTCCGCACGTGGGGATACAGTTCGAAATTATGGGCAGAGGACGAAGAACTAGAGTTCGGTTATTGGTCGGTCGCTCTTGACCTAGTAAATGCCTGGGCGACATACCAGGGTAAGAAAAAACTTCTCGTCAACGCATCACACGATGAAACTAGGCATATGGTTTGGGGTATTATAGTAGATAAGTATGGCGGTAATCTGACCAACCTTGAACGTCATAAGACTGAACTGTCGATCAAGGTCGATGAGGCTCTATATCTATTCCAAAAGGCGTGTGTAAAGGCCGGTGTAGAGACAGTCTCAAGGGAGTGGCTTTACCGCAATTTAAGAGATGGTAAAAGCTATGACAGTATTCGGCAAAAATGTCGACGGCGTATGCAGGCTGGAAAACCACCGCAGTCGCTCAAAAAACTTTAGCCTGGGGGCAATTTGCCCCCTTTTCTTTTTCTTTAAAATATGGTAAAATGATAGGGTTAATAAATTAAGGAGAAAAATGCTAGCGATTCGCATGCAACGTAATGGCCGGGCGCATTACCCTACGTACCGGATAGTCGTCCAAGAAGCGCAGCGCCACCCTCTTTCGGGTCGCGTCGTGGCTGAGGTCGGCAATTATAACCCTGCTACCAAGGCTTTGACTTTGGACAAGGAAGCGGTGGAAAAATATCTAAAAAATGGTGCTCAACCTTCTGGTCGAGTGGCGTTTATTTTGAAGAAAAACGGCGTGAAATTGCCTAAATGGGTGAAGTTGGCGCCAAAGAAAGATTCTAGGGCTAAACACGCAGATAAACTGCGCAAGAACCAGCCTAAGGAAGAAGCTCCAGTTGATGAAGCTCCGGCTGCCGAGACTCCTGTTGAGGAATCAGCAAACGAAGAAGCTCCAAAGGAATAAACTTTCAAAGAGAGTATAGGAAAATAGTCCCACTACGGGACTATTTTTTATGTTATAATTATTTGCATAACAACTAAATGGAGAAAATATGGCTACTATCGACCAACAATTTGTAGAATATATCGTAAAAACGCTCGTGAACAATCCAGATAAGGTTGCGGTTGAACGAAAAATTGATGAAAAAGGTGTGCTTTTGTCCCTCACCGTTGATCCAGAAGACGTTGGACGCGTAATTGGTAAGCGTGGTGTGACCGCTCAAGCAATCAGAGTGCTGCTTCGGGCACTAGGCACTAAGCAAGATGCGAGGTTTAATCTTAAAATTGTCAATACTGACGAAGGCGATGCTGGGCAGACTACATCTGTTAAGACGAATGATGAAACTATAGCTAACGAAGCCGATATCTCGGAGACAGAAGTTGATGCTGAGACCTCAGAATTGGCCGAAAAAACCCGTGCAGAACTTGCAGATCTTGATGATTTGGATATTTAAAAAAAGTTGTTGACATTTAATGTAATGTCTGTATAATTAAACATAAGCTAACTAACTGCGAGTCAGCTTGATAAAATAAGTTGAGAGCTTATCTATGTCTAAAAAGGCGTCTGCGTTGAAGGCGCTTTTTTGGTGAAAAAGTGTTGCTTTTTAAGATTCAATATGATAATATTCTTAGTAAGAAGTAGTGTGCCCTCTTTTTTGTAATCTTATGGAAGTAGCGAATCTAGGGGTGAAAGTTGGGCAGTAATCTTCGGCGCTGAAAGATTAATAACACTAATAAAGAGGTAGAATGGCAACAAAACCAGGTTCAAGTGAAAGAGTTTTTTTCACTGAAGGTGACCAAGCTCTCCCAATTCCGGATCTAACGGCACACCAAAAAGATTCGTGGGAAGACTTTGTCAAAAATGGACTGCGGGAGGTTTTTGCTGAGCTTAATCCAATTGACGATTATACTGGGCAGAAGTTATCTTTGCGGTTCAAAGATTATTATTTTAAGGAGCCAAAGGAGTCTGAAAAAGACGCTAAATACAATTTAGCAACTTATGAGGCACCTTTGCACGTGTTAGTCGAGCTTGAAAATAAGACTACGGGCGAAAAAAAGGAGCAGGATATTTATTTTGGCGATTATCCTTGGATGACCGAACGTGCGACTTTTATCATTAATGGCACAGAGCGTGTAATTGTATCCCAGCTGATCCGTTCGGCCGGGGTTTTCTTCAACGCTGAAACAATCGGGCTTAAGCGCTATTATGGCGCTAAGGTAATTCCTGGACGAGGCGCTTGGCTTGAATTTGAAACGGCTGCAAATGGCGCAATCTACGTTAAAATTGATCGTCGACGTAAGATTCCGGTCACGACTTTTCTACGTGCGCTTGGAATGTCGAAGTCGGAGATGAAATCGAAGTTTGAGAAAGTTGATACTGGCGAGAAAAACTATATTGATGCAACGCTTGAAAAAGATACGACCTCCAGTCAGGGAGAGGCGTTACTTGAGGTGTATCGTAGGCTACGTCCTGGTGATTTGGCTACCGTAGAAAATGCTAAATCGATGATTGAGCGTACTTTCTTTGATCCAAAGCGTTACGATTATTCAAATGTTGGTCGTTTTAAGATTAATCGTCGTCTTCATTTTGACACACCAAATGATCCAGAGCACCGTACGTTGCAGATGGAAGACGTGGTCGCGATAGTTTCGGAGATAATACGTTTGAACAACACGCAGGAAGCTCCGGATGACATCGATTCCTTGTCTAACCGTCGCGTTAAGCTGGTCGGTGAATTGGTCCAAAGGCAATTCCGTTTAGGTATGCTAAGATTACAGCGCAATATTCTTGACCGGATGTCGATGGCTAACCTAGAGGAAGTGACGCCCTCTCAGCTTTTGAATTCGCGCCCAGTAGTCGCGGCTGTGAAAGAATTTTTCGCTACTTCACAACTTTCGCAATTAATGGATGAGGTTAATCCATTTTCAGAGCTTGCCCATAAGAGGCGTTTGTCTAGTATGGGTCCTGGTGGTTTGACACGTGAGCGTGCCGGTTTCGATGTGCGTGACGCCCATCCAACTCA
>CAMVFY010000019.1 GCA_947166895.1 uncultured Candidatus Saccharibacteria bacterium | reverse complement strand
CAAGGTAGTCGCTAACGGCGACCGTCCGTAAGGATAGGGAAAGTACCACAGAAACTTATACCGCCCTGGTTGGGTAAGGGTGAAAAGAGTGAGGTAAGAGCTCACAGCGATTCGTAGCGATACGAAACGGAGGCAAACCCTACCTGTTGCAAGGAGTGCTAAAGGCCCCTGCTCGGGGACGCACGCTCACCGCTAGAGCGTTATAGCAATGTAGCGCCAAGATAGATGATTGTCGGCCACCTTTCGAGGTGGTCACAGAACCCGGCTTATAGAAGGCTTACTTTATCAAAAAATCTCCCGAAAGGGAGATTTTTTGTAGCAAAGTTAGTAAATTATTTACTCGACTTCTTCTCGGTGCGTGTCCTTGGTGTTTCAATTAGTCCTTTTTTCTTCAAAGTGCGAAGCGCCGAAGTCGACACATTGCATTTAATTTTTTGACCATTAATCACCAAGGTTCGCTTCGAAACATTTGGCTTAAACACCTTACGCGTATGTCTCTGAGAGAACGACACGTTGTGACCATACATTTTGCCTTTTCCGGTAATTTCACAAATCGCCATCTTATTTCTCCTTTACCGTCGTTACAATTGCTTTGAACGCCTCAGGGTTATTAACGGCGAGATCAGCAAGAACCTTGCGGTCTAAGTTAATATTCTTAGCCTTCATCCCGGCGATTAGCTGGGAGTAGGAAAGACCAAGCTCTCTTGAAGCGTTATTGATACGGGTAATCCAGAGCGCCCGAAGATCGCGTTTGCGATTACGGCGGTCCCTGTAACTATATTGTAAAGCTTTAATTACGCCCTGCTTACCTAGGCGGAAGCTACGAGTGCGTGCATGCTGCATACCCTTGGCAGCATTTAAAATTTTCTTATGTTTCGCGTGAGCCGCGACACCTCTTTTGACTCTCATGATTAAACTCCTAACGCCGTTTTAACGTTTTTCTTGATTCTGCCGTTAATGGTAGCAGCAGTCTTCATGTTGCGCTTCCTGGCTTTAGATTTTTTGGCGAGAATATGATTCCCGAATGCTCGCTCACGAACCAACTTACCAGAACCGGTAATCTTGATACGCTTAGCGGTGCCTTTATGCGTTTTTAACTTTGGCATATTAGGTTTTCCTTTAGTTTAGTTGATATTATCCCCCGAAAGTACGACCGGACGGCCTAGAAAGTAGGAAATTACTTCTTTCGTACCTGTGCCGATAAATTACGTCCGCTAAACTGCGGCTTGCCTTCCTCTACGATGTCTTCACCAAGTAGCCCCATTACTTTTCGTAAAAGTTCTGTGCCGATTTCTTTATGAGCCATTTCGCGCCCTTTAAAAACAATCATTATCTTGACTCGGTCGCCATCATCGAGAAATTCACGCATTTTGCGGACTTTGATGTTAAGGTCGTTATCGGAAATCTTAAGGCCAATTTTCATCTGTTTCAGCTCGGATTGTTTTTCGCGGGCTTTCTTGCGGTTTTTGGCATCTTCCTTCATCTTTTGGTATTGAAATTTGCCCCAATCGATGATTTTTACGACCGGCGGATTGGCGTTAGCGGCAATCTCCACTAAGTCCACTCCCTGTTGATTCGCCAGAAGTTGAGCTTCACGACTAGACATAATGCCTAGCTGTTCGCCACTCGAACCTATAACGCGGACTTCTGAGTAACGAATTTCTCCGTTAAGCCTTGTCCGTGAATTGTTTTTTATAGTAGTCCTTTCTTCTCTTGAATTAACCTGCAAATATTATATCAAATACTAAGGAAAAATACAAGATTTTTTTGAGACAAGCTTTATCGTCTCCGAAAAGTCAACGCCTCGGCGAGATGTTCTTGTTCTATAATTTCTGCCCCATCTAAATCGGCAATCGTACGAGCCACCTTGATGGTCTTAAAATAAGCTCTAGCTGAGAGATTTAACCCCTCTGAGGCCGAGGCTAGTAGTTTTTCAGCCTTAGGCGCAAGTTTTAATTTTTGTGAAACTTCAAACGAAGAAAGGGAACTATTATAGACTCCATCTCGTCCAAAGCGGGCCTTTTGATGTGAAATTGCCTCTGTTATAGTATTTTTTACAACAGTATGTTCGTTGGTGCTGGCCGAAATTGGCGCTCTTAAGTCCTCATTGCTAACTCTCTCGACTTCAATGTTCATATCTATTCGATCGAACAATGGTCCCGAAAGTTTTTTCTGATAATTCTGAATTTGTAGTTCTGTGCATTTACATTCGTGCGTCGGATCACCAAGGTATCCGCAGGGGCAAGGGTTCATCGTCGCCACCAGCATGAAGTCAGCGGGGTAGATTGTCTTGCGATTCGCTCGCGATATCACGATCGTCCGGTCTTCCAGTGGTTGCCTTAGCGCTTCTAGTACCGTTCTCGGAAACTCCGGGATTTCATCTAGGAACAAAATCCCCTTATGTGCCAAAGATATTTCACCCGGGCCGTTTGCACCGCCGATTATTGATGTGGCACTTGCGCTGTGGTGTGGCGACCTAAATGGGCGCCTCGTCACCACCTCATCTGTTGATATCCCAGCAATCGAATAGATTTTTGTTATTTCCACCATTTCGTCTGGCGTCAAGGCAGGTAATAAATTTGTTGCCGCCTTAGCGAGTAAGGTTTTGCCCGCACCGGGTGGCCCCGAAATTAAGATATTATGATGCCCCGCGATAGCTATTTCCATGGCGCGTTTAGCAATTTTTTGACCACGAATATGGTCTAAAATTGACCCTTCTGGGCCAGAATTTGGACCAATAAAGGCGTCATTATGTTCATCCGCAGTAGCTAACGCAATTTGATTTTTGAGTGCTAAAAATAGCTCCTGCAGCGTCCTGACTCCGTAAATTGTAATTCCAGGCACCAGCGATGCTTGGGGCAGATTCTTAATCGGCACGTATATTTCCGCATAACTTGCTTTTTTCGCTGCCTCGACAATGTTGATTATGCCTCGAATCGGCTTTATTTCGCCGTTCAAACTTAGCTCTCCGACAAAAGCCTTGTTACGAACATCCGTCTGGATTAGCTGCCCTGACAACACTAAAATAGCTAAAGCAATCGGTAAATCTAGATATGCTCCATCTTTTAGAAGCTCCGCAGGTGCCAAATTTATCGTCACCTTTTTATCCGGAAAACAAAATTCCGAATTCACGATCGCACTTCTTACACGCTCTTTTGCTTCGTTGATTGTTTTGTTCGCCATGCCCACGATATTGAAAGCTGGAAGCCCCCGATTTGCATCACCTTCGACTTCGACCAGCTTTCCTTCAAAGCCGTAAGGCACTATAGAGTGTATTTTACTTATCATGTCACCTAGCTAACATACTCCGAATGATTTTTCAACCTTCCTAAAAAGCTATCGCTTAAAGCCAGATAAAAATGCTTGTGGAAAACTCGCAGAAATTATACAAAAATTGTTCAAAAAATCTATTGACATTAGCATTTTTTCGCGATATTATAGAGGTAGCTTCTGAATAAAAAAATTATTCAGAAGGTCAAAACAAAAATTTAGCCAAAATAACTCCACACTCTACAAAAAGACCGGTTTTCCTCGCAGTTACCGGTCTTTTTCTATGCTGCAAAATATGATATAATTAAGCTAGTTGGGGCTGACAAAGCTTAGACGGGATATTAACAGTCATAAAGCGCGTCGATTAAATACCGTAAGTATTGAATAAGTGCTAAAAACACTAAAACTGCGCATGTAGCTTACATGCCAGCTTATGCCTAATTATTTGTAGGCTGGTTCACGGTCAAGTTTCCGTAGGCCGGGAATTATCATACAACGGGAATAAGGTTGTTTGAGCGGCGAAAAATAACACGAAAATCTAGCTTGCGCATTTGCTGGTTTTGTTTCTTGCAGCCAGCAATATATGCAAAGTCAAAACAAGAAACTATGCGCGTAGAATTATGACCATGTGGTATTTCGGACCCGGAGGCAGTATCCGGCAGCTCCACCATTGAGGATGATTTAGGGGGAATAAAAAGTTGGAAAAATAGACCGTAGGTCTATTTTTTACATATAGGGACCTTCGCATCAAAATAAATTCATTTATTTTGAAAGAAGGGTCCCGTATATGTAAAAATGGCTTCGCCATTTTCCAACTTTTTATTTCAAAACATCCGATTATGGACGACGTGCTTCAGCATCGTCGACCATAATCAATTAAAACATCCGATTATGGACGACCCTTGCGCAGCGAGTGGTCGACCACCCCACATTGTTGTAAAAAACACAACATTTTGAACAAGAAAATTGAACAGAGAAAAACTAGGGGTAATGTTGTAATAATTACATCGATAAAACTGAATAAATCTATTGATTTTTCACGAGGTTTATGCTACGATAAATTCAGTCGAGATGACTAAAACAAAAACGTAAAACTAAAGGAAAATATGAAAAGGACCAAACCACAAACTAGACATAAACCATAAACCTTGGCGGGCGAAAAGGTAATTTCTAGCCATAAATTACAAATTAGGAATTACCTAGAGCTCCGCCAAAAGCGTTGAGCGCGCTGATCAAATCTTTCATTAGCACCTTCTTAATACATAAACCAGAATGGAAGAAAATAGCAGCAAGGACCTATGCTTCACTTAGCGTGAAGCGGTCAAAAAGGGAATTGCGGACCAGGGTTACGGTCAATAGTTAAGATTATAAGTGCCGGATAACCCCCCGCATCCCTCCAAAACTTGGGGGCACCAACTAGACATAGATATGATATAATGAAGGTTATGAAGCATAACCGCATTATCTATAGCATTAGTACCATAGGACTCGCAGCCTTGATTTTAATGTTAAGCTTCACATCTCCGACGGAAATTGGACCGCTCGGAGTTTTATTATTTTTTACAACAATCTATGTAGTTTGTTTCGGCTTGGCCACTCTCCTATTTCAAGTTTTTTTACGGCTAGCACTCGGTCGAAACCAATTCAAGAATAAAGATTATCTCTACTCGGCCGTGTTTGCTTTTGGCCCAATTATGCTCATAATGGCAAGATCATTTGGCGCAATTAATTTTTGGACAATCATTCTCATCATTATTTTCTTGCTACTTACCGAATTTCTAGTCGCAAAACGAGTTTAAACGTGATAAAATAAGCATATGGATTATGGCCAAAATCAACAAACTGTCAATTCCGAATCAGAACAGGGTTTTTTTACAACCGGTGCTGGTGTAAATTCTGAATCCGTCAATAATGTCAACCCCGAGGATAATCTCGACCTAACTAATCGAACAGCTCACTGGGGCGAAGTAAACGCAGTCAAGCATCGAGAGATTGGCAACCGTGCAATTTTCCCCACAGATGAAATAGCGAATGACAGTGCAGACGCAATCGACGCAGAGAGAAGTCCCACTGCGCTAGGCGAAATAGTTAATCTTGAAATGCCACCGAGTATCGAACCGTTGGCTCAAAGCCAAACAATGCCAGCCGATGTTCAGTCATCTTCAGCTTTCATGCGTGATAGTATTCGCACTACCGAGAAACTAGATCCCTCCGGCATTAAAGAAGTTGATCGCATTATCAGTAAGCTGAACCAAGATGGCGATGTTGCGTCTTTCTATACGGCAGCTCGCGACATGATGGAGGCCAATATGGAAAATTCCTATGGCGAGAAAGCCGCCTGGAAGGGGGCTAAGTAAATGGAGCCTTGGGCGGTAGCCATTATTGCGGTTGTGGCGGTCATCATTCTAATTTCCGTGATTTTCTCATCGCACATCTCTAAACTTCGTAAAGCCAAAAAATACGAGCGTGGCCTTAAAATGGTGCCACTACTCATCCATTTACCGCCTACCACTGATGACATAGAGGGTGGCGGACGCGATAAGCGTGACATCGTTAACGAAGCCGTCTCTAAAGCCCAGGTTATGTATTCTATCCTTTCTTCCACTGCTACCAAGGGTATGAAGGCTAATTTATACGGTCAGCGTCATTTTTCCTTTGAAATCATCGCAAAAGACGGCTTAATTCGCTATTATGCAGTCGTTCCAGCTATTCTTACAGAGACAGTTAAGCAGGCAATTCAGTCAGCCTATCCTACCGCCAGAGTAGAAGAACGACGCGAAGATAATATCTTTGAAGGCGGTAACGGGATAAATGCTATTTCTGGAGCCGAGCTCACCCTTAATAAAGAATATTACCTACCTATCTCAACCTATGAAGATACAAGGCGCGATGCACAAATGGCAATTCTAAACGCCCTTTCTACCGTGAGCAAGAATGAAGGTGCTGCTGTACAAATCCTCTTCCGGCCTGCACAAAAAAATTGGTCATCGCTCGGCAAAGAATATATTGAAAACATGCAAAAGGGTAAGAAAACTAGAACCGTTGGCGCCGGCATCGGCGAACTTGTGATGGATATTATCCGTGCTCCGTGGGAAGTTCCACCAGAGCACGAAAAAAGCGAAGAAACTACTTTTTCCAATATCAAACAGGATGAAGTCGTTGCTATTACGAATAAAATGCGTTATCCGGCCTTTGAAACCCTTATTAGGGTGGTAGCCAGTTCTGAAACTAGTGCCCGTTCGGACGCAATTTCAGGGGGTGTTATTTCGGCTTTCTCCCAGTTTAATTCGCCAGAGCTTAATGGCTTTAAGGTCAATACTTTTAAGGATCCTAAAAAAATAGTAGTAGACTACACATTTAGATTTTTTCCACTTAAAACCGCCAATAGTATATTAAATAGCGTTGAACTTGCCTCTATCTTCCATCTCCCAGAGCAAAATGCCATACCAAACTCCCAGGTTGAACGTCAGCTCACCAAGCAAGTCGACGGTCCAGCCAGACTCACTACCGAAGGCATATTTCTTGGGACCAACGAATTTCGCGGCGCCAAGAAGGCTATTTATCTAGATGATGACAATCGCCGCCGTCACATGTACATCATCGGTCAAACTGGTATGGGTAAATCTGTGTTTCTCGAAAATCTTGCCTTTCAAGATATGTGTGACGGCCGTGGTTTTGCCTTTATCGACCCGCACGGCGACGCCGTAGAGGCAATTTTGCAACGCGTACCAGAGGAACGTATTGACGACGTGATTTATTTCGATCCAGCCGACATCGAACATCCAGTCGGTATGAATATGTTTGAGTTTACCAGCCCCGACCAAAAGGATTTCATCGTCCAAGAGGGAATCAGCATGCTTCAAAGCCTCTTTGACCCCCAAAATCAAGGTTTCTTCGGGCCTCGTGGCCAGCATATGTTCCGAAATGCTGCGCTCCTTTTAATGGCCGATCCGAAGGGCGCTACATTTATTGATATTCCTCAATGCTTTACCGACCCGGAATTCGTTAAATCTAAGCTTAAATACGTCACCGACAAAGCCGTTTATGATTACTGGACCAAAGAATTCCCACAATCGCAAAAGAGTAACGACGCCGGCGAAGTCATCACTTGGTTCGCCTCTAAATGGGGTCCGTTCCTTTCTAATACCATCATGAGAAACACCCTCGGTCAGGTAAAATCCGGTTTTAATATCCGCGAAATCATGGATAATAAGAAAATCTTTCTTGTCAACCTCTCTAAAGGGCGTCTTGGTGATATTAACGCCAACCTTCTCGGTATGATTTTTGTTATGAAATTTCAACAGGCCGCGATGAGTCGTCAAGACATCCCCGAAAGGGAACGGCAGGATTTTTGTCTCTATGTTGATGAGTTCCAGAACTTTGCCACTGACAGTTTTGAGTCAATTCTCTCTGAGGCTCGTAAATACCGCCTCAACCTCATCGTTGCTAACCAGTTTATGACTCAACTCACCGATAAAATCCGTGAAGCACTCCTCGGTAACGTCGGGACTATTATCTGTGGTCGTATTGGCGTCACCGACGCCGATCTCATGGTTAAGGCCTTTACACCAACCTTTACCGCTGAAGATCTTACTAAGACTCCAAACCATGCAGCAATCTGTAAGGTTATGATGTTTGGCATGCCATCGGCCCCATTTACAATGAATCTGCCCGCCCCAATGGGCGAAGCCAACGAAGAGCTCATGAACACGCTCAAGGTCTACTCATCCACCAAGTTTGCCAAAACTCGTGCTGAGGTCGAAAAAGAGATTCAAGATCGCTGGTCCGCCACCGAACGCGAGAAAACTTCCGCAGAATCCGAAAATATACCCCCAGATAGCTCCAAAAAAGGCTTTCTTGACGATTGGCTAGCAAAACAGAATCGTACTGACGGGTGACGCTACATTGGGGACCTCATTCGAGCTTGACGAGAATGGGGAGAATGTGGCGGCAGGACTCGTCAGCGGTATTGATTTTTCTCTATAGCTGGTGTATAATAGAGAGGTATATTTAAGATGAGGTATCAATATGGCAGGTAATGCTGGTGATTATGATTCGTCCGAAATTCGGGTGCTTGAGGGCCTTGAGCCAGTGCGCCTTCGCCCTGGTATGTATATCGGCTCAACTGGTTACGATGGTTTACATCATTTAATTAAGGAAATTGCGGATAACTCAATCGATGAAGCGATTGCGGGTTACGCTAATAAAATCGAAATCACTATCCTAAAAGATGGCGGCGTTCGTGTTGACGACAACGGTCGTGGTATCCCTGTCGATATCCATCCCAAAACCAAAAAATCCACTCTAGAAACTGTCTTAACTGTCCTGCATGCTGGCGGTAAGTTCGGTGACGGTGGCTACAAGGTTTCTTCTGGTCTTCACGGCGTTGGCTCCTCTGTGGTCAACGCTTTGTCCTCAAGAATGGTTGCCGAGGTTTACCGCGATGGCAAGACTCACCACATCGAATTCGACACCGGTAAACCCACCACCGAGCTTCAGGTTACGAAGGGCTCACCTCGCGAATCTGGTACCTCAATCACCTTCTACCCAGACCCCTCTATTTTTAAAGAGACTACCACTTTTGATTACGACTGGGTATCTAATTATGCTCGTCATCAAGCCTACCTCACCAAAGGTATATTAATTACAGTAAGCGATGAGCGCACTGGTGCTCACGAATCGTTCTATTTCGAAGGCGGCATCAAGAGCTACGTCAAGCGTCTTAATAATGGCAAAGAGCTTCTTTCTGACGATATCTTCTATGTCGAAAAGCAAATCGGTGACGCTGAGGTCGAAATCGCCCTTCAGTATAACGATACCTTCGCCGAAATCATGAAACCCTTTGCCAACAACGTTCTCACTCCAGACGGTGGTATGCACGTAGTCGGCTTCCGCACTGGTCTTAATCGAACAATCAATGATTACGCTCGTAAAAACGGACTTCTGAAGGAAAAAGAGGACAATCTTACGGGCGACGACATCAAAGAAGGTCTTACCGCAGTTATCTTAGTCAAATTACCCGACCCTCAATTCGAAGGTCAGACCAAAAACAAACTTGGTAACCCTGAAGTTCGTGGTTATGTTGATAAAGTGATGACCGAATACTTCGGTTATTACCTCGAAGAAAACCCTGCCATCGCTAAAAAAATCGTTGGCAAAGCCACTCTGGCCGCCCGCGCACGTAAAGCTGCTCGCGCCGCTCGTGATAACGTCATTAGAAAAGGTGCCTTCGAAGGGCTCAACCTTCCTTCGAAGCTTGCCGACTGTTCTTCTCGCGATCGTTCCGAATGTGAGCTCTTTATCGTAGAGGGTAACTCTGCTGCCGGTTCCGCTAAGGAAGGCCGCAACCCGCAGATTCAAGCCATCTTGCCTTTAAGAGGTAAAGTCTTAAATACTGAGCGTGCTCGTCTTGACAAAATGCTCGCTAACCAAGAGCTAGTCTCTCTTATTAAAGGTCTTGGCGTTGGTATCGGTGACCAATTCAATATCGAAGGCCTTCGTTATGACAAAATCATCTTTATGACTGATGCCGATGTCGACGGCTTACATATTGCTACGCTTCTGATGACTTTCTTTTTCCGGTACATGCCTCAAGTTATAGAAGAGGGGCACGTTTATTTGGCTAAACCACCCCTATTCGGACTCATTAAGGGTACCGGCAATACCCGCAAAATCGACTATCTATATGACGAAATCGCACTCGAGAACAAGTTAACCGAGAAAATCGAAGAGCGAAAGAAAGCCGGCACCAAGATTGATGAATCTCAGGAACGTTTCAAACAGGCTGGCTACACCGCGCAGCAGCGGTTTAAAGGTCTTGGTGAAATGGACGCCAAACAACTTTGGGAAACCACGATGGATCCAGAAAATCGTATTTTGGTAAAAGTGCACGTTGAGGACGCCGAAAAGGCCGACGCCGTCTTTACAAAACTCATGGGGGACCAGGTCGATCTCCGTAAAAACTTCATCCAAGCCGGCGCCGCATCTGTTAACCTTGATGATCTAGACTTCTAAGGAGGAAATATGGAAGATGAGATTAATAAAAACCAAGCAGAGAGCCCGAAAGATGCGTCCTCCGAGGACCATAAGCTTGGGCGAGCGCCCTCGAGCGTGTCCGAGGAGGATGCATCTGAGGACTATAAAGAGGGTATTGAAATTAAACCGGTTGAGCACACTATGGAAGATTACTTCCTCCGGTATTCGATGTCCGTCATCGTTGACCGTGCACTCCCTGACGTTCGTGATGGCTTAAAGCCAGTCAACCGTCGTATACTCTACACCATGAACAAAAACGGCTGGAAGGCTCCTCACGCTACAGTTAAATCTGCTCGTATTGTCGGTGACGTCATGGGTAAATATCATCCCCACGGTGACTCTTCCATTTACATGGCAATGGTCAACCTTGCCCAACCCTGGAAAATGCGTTACACCCTTATAGAGGGGCAGGGTAACTTCGGCTCAATGGATGGCGACGAACCAGCCGCCTATCGTTATACAGAGGCCCGCATGGATAAGGTTGGCGCAGAGCTCTTGACCGATATCGAAAAAAACACCGTCGATTTTCGTGATAACTTCGACGGTACCGAACAAGAACCAGTGGTCTTACCGGCCGCCCTCCCAAATATTTTACTGAATGGTCAGATGGGCATCGCCGTTGGTATGGCTACCAATATTCCACCGCACAATCTGGGCGAACTAGTTGACGCCACCGTTGCTCAAATTGATAATCCTGATATTACTCTAGACGAACTTATGGAACACGTCAAAGGCCCAGACTTCCCAACCGGAGCCGAGGTCTATGGCGGCGCCCCCATGAAGCAGGCCTACGCCACCGGTAAAGGCTCAGTTGTAATCCGCGCTGTTGCTGGTATTGAAGAACGTAAAAATGGTCGTTACAATATCGTGATTACTGAGGTTCCATATGGTATGAGCAAAGAGGGCTTTATCGAAAAAGTCCGCGAGCTCGTCTTATCTAAAAAGCTTGACCACATTGCCGATGCCCGCGATGAATCGGCTCGAGGCAAAATTCGCATCGTTGTTGAACTTAAAAAAGATGCTTTCCCGAAGAAGATCTTGAACCAACTTTACAAGCTAACCCCGCTTCAGACCTCTTTCCATTATAATATGCTGGCTCTCGTTGATGGTGTCCAACCTCGCATTCTTGGTCTCAAGGAAATTCTAGCCGAGTTTATCAAACACCGCCAAATTGTTACTCGTCGTCGCACCGAATTTGACCTCACAAAGGCTAAAGAGCGTGCCCACATCTTAGAGGGTTTGAAAATCGCTCTTGATAATATTGACGAAGTCATCAAAGTTATTCGCGCTTCCTACGATGATGCTGACCAGCAACTCATGAAACGGTTTGGTTTGTCCGAGATTCAAGCCAACGCAATTTTGCAAATGCAACTTCGTCGTCTCCAAGGCCTAGAAAGAGACAAAATCGAAGAAGAGTTAAAACAGCTCCACGAACTAATCAAGAAATTAGAAGCTATTCTTGCCGACGAAAAGGAGATTCTCCGCGTCATCAAAGAAGAGCTTCTAGCCCTCAAAGATAAATACGGAGATGAACGTCGCAGTAAAATCATCAATCATGAAATTGGTAAATTCTCCGAAGAGGAATTAATTCCCGAAGAAGAAAGCGTCATCTTGCTTACGTCGGAGAACTATATGAAGCGTGTTCCACAAGCTGATTTCAGAAAGCAAAATCGTGGCGGCAAAGGTAAACGCGGTATGACCACGAAGGAAGAAGATGTAATCTCCCAAATCCTTACTGCTAACTCACATGATTATCTTCTTTTCTTCACAAACCAAGGCCGCATTTTCCGCACCAAGGCCTACGAAGTTCCTCAAGCTTCACTCGCCGCAAAGGGAACTGCCGCAGTTAATATGCTTAACATGCACCCAGAAGAAAAAATCACCGCCATTATTAAACAGGGTGACGCTGGCGCCGATGGCTATCTATTTATGGCAACCAAGAAGGGAACTATTAAAAAATCCGCTATCAAAGATTTCTTCAATATTCGCTCTAATGGCTTAATTGCAGTCAAGCTCGCTGAGGGCGATGAATTAAAGTGGGTTAAAGAAACCACTGGCGATCACGATATCGTAATCTCGACATCTGCTGGTCAGGCTACCCGCTTCAACGAAAAAGAAGTTCGTGTCATGGGGCGTTCTGCCATGGGTGTCCGTGGTATGCGTCTCCGCCCGAAGGATGAAATCGTCGGCATGGACGTTATCACTGACCCAAACCAGAAGCTAATTGCTGTTTCTGCCAACGGTTATGGTAAAGCCACCTTAGTTTCGAATTTCCCGCCGCACAAACGTGGTGGTGTTGGTATTAAGGTTGCCGCAGTTACTGCCAAGACTGGCCCAATCGTAGCCGTCCACACTTTGGACCCTGAAGCTAAAGAAGTCATCATGATGTCCACTAAGGGCCAAGCTATCCGGGTTGCTATGAAAGAAATTCCGACGCTTGGTCGCGCTACTCAGGGTGTTCGCATCATGAAAATGAGTGAAGGCGACACCATCGCTTCAATAGGCATAGTCCTGCCAGATTCTGAAGAGAATCAAGAAAAATAAGCCTAGACGTCTTAAATAAAACATTTATGATTAAATATTGAAGATATTGAGGTTGAAATTTCTTTCAACCTATGCATATACTCCGTCATCGTTAAATTAAATGGGAGTATATCATGACCAAAAAGATACCGTTAATAATATCACTTTTAGTATTCGGATTTACCGGACTAACCGGAAACATTGTTCCGATATCCGCTTATGCGGAGGCAGATATTACAAAAAAAGATTATTGGACTTTCGAAGAAGCCCTTGCAATCGATCAAAAATATCAAAAGATCATTAATGATCTTTGTCATGGTGATTTTGAATGCAAAGAGCAGTATTATATCGATCACATTGACATCGACAGCGAGTATCGTCTTTCGGAAAACTTTCATCATCAGCAAATTCTATTAACCTCAATTAATCCCTCCACGAGCAAATTTGCAATCTATCAAGGTTTTCGAGATGAAATGGAAATGATGTTTTTCGAAGATAATTCTCCAGATCATTTTACGGCAATGTATCTCGCATGGCTAGAACCAGGTGTCATAGAACCTCTACAAGAGTATTCTTGGTTAAATAATCCCGGTTACCCATATTTTGTTAGGGATTTCAAAAACGGCTTGGCCAGTCCTGGCACACACTTTGTTTTAAATGATGGTGAAGCCGTCAGCGGTGAAAACTGGTTTATTCCGGGCACGGTGAAAGAATTTACGGCCATTAATCACGACTTGTCTCTCAATACTTCAGGAAGGATTCAGTTTACGACCTACTCTGGACAAAACGATATTATAGGCGTTTTTGACTATTCAAGTTGTCTTGGGTCCCCAGATTATCAAGAGGGAATGGAATGCAAGATAATGCTCGATGAATTTGGCAGTTATCTCTATGTGCCAACGACCGTCAATTCGGATTCGAATGAGACCGCAGACGGCGATACTACGACAATTCGGGAGAGCAATCCCCAGGAGACGGTTGCTGTCACCGCGTCCGAATCTATCACCGAACTACTTTCTCCAGAAACTGGCTCAGTCGGCCATGAGTACGAATCCTCAAACTCTAAACTAGCCAGCAAAATTAACTTTCCATGGTGGCTGGGGGCATTGTTGGGGCTGAATTTCCTTGTCTTATTGTGGCTATTTTTGCCAATTGGTCTAGAAAAATCCAAAAAACGTAAAAAAAGTCTTGACAAGATAAAATCACTGCGATAAAATGGGAACAGTTCAAAGCTGCGAGTAATTATTTTAGTAGTCTTTGGAATTATTTTAACAATTTAGTTGTGCAATTAATCATCGTCAGTTTTATTTTATGTTGAGTTTTCAAATTTAACATTACTTTAATGGAGAGTTTGATCCTGGC
>CAMVFY010000018.1 GCA_947166895.1 uncultured Candidatus Saccharibacteria bacterium | reverse complement strand
ACATAGACGCAAGCCAAGACCTCTGCCCAGCCAACTGGAGAATGCCTACAGGTGGGTCAACCGGTGAATATCTAGCCCTTTATAACAAATATAACACCACCCAGGACGCCACTAACGTAGCTTCCTTACAATACAACCTATCTACCCCTCTGTCGGGCTACTTCTACTATAGCTCGGCGAGCAATCAGGATGGATGGGGCGGCTGGTGGTCATCTACTTACGACAATGGCTACGACATGTACAATCTATACGTGAATCCTACGAACGTCTACCCGGACAACAACACCAATCGCTACAGCGGTTTCTCGATGAGGTGCTTAGTAGGCGAGTAGCTGGTATTGAGTTGTTTGGTTCCTTTGGTTTTCTCCGGCGCCATCTCCCTGGAATAATGCGCCCCCTTCCCGCGAGCTATTGCGAGCCAGGAACAATCACCGCCGCAAGCGTCGCCTTTAAGAAGTTGTCCGGATTGTATAGATTCATCGCCAAAATCTTAGCGGCCAGTTCGCCTTGCCAAAACATTATCGGCGAATAACCAGATTTTTCTACTGGCACTGCCTTAATCGCACCGTTTTTAGCTACTAGTACCAACCCGTTATGAAGCGTGATGACCGATACCGGGTAGCTCAAGGTAAATTTATGTAGGGCCTCTGCCACCTGCACCAAAGATTGTGACAAAAGTAACATCTTAGGATAATAAACCGCTCGGAACAACTTTTGAAGCTGCGCCATCGAAGCAAGCAGGGTAACTTTGTCGTTCATTAGTAGGAGCTCGGGTTTTTCGCCAGTAATAAGATCCACCGCGTCGCGCGTGATTAAGAGCGGTTTTTCGGAATAACTACAGGCGCTCCCTACGGCTCGCACCGTCACGGTGTTTTTGGAAAAATCCCCCAATATCAGATTATAATCTGTCACATTTAAGATGTACTTAAGCTCATCCCCGCTTGCAAAAGCTCCCGAGTCGGTCGAACTAAGGAACACCAAATTTGGTAATGCCGGTAGCTGTGATTTTAGAGCATCCGGCAAGATCGTTCGGATCTCCTGCACCGGATACTCTCTGGCCAAAAACTCCGAAATTTTAATTTCCGTTCGAAACGATTGGCTGTTTCCACCAACCACATTCACTATTCCCTGCTTTCGTTCTGGAATATTCCAGCTTAAATCTTCGGCCGGTTTTGTGTCAATTTTCTCAAAATAATCCATCAAAACTCCAGTTCGATTGAAATCGGACAATGGTCCGACCCCATATAATTCTCGTAAATCTCCGCCGACTTCAAATGCGGCCGCAAAGCCTCCGACACAAAGAAATAATCAATCCGCCACCCCACGTTATTTTCGCGGGCATGTCCCCAGTGACTCCACCAGGTATAGCGTACTTCGTTTGGACGCAAAGCCCGAAAAGTATCAATTAGCCCAGCGTTAATCAAGTTAGTGATTCCTTGCCGTTCTTCATCAGTGAAGCCAGCCGAGTGATGGTTCGTTTTGGGCCTAGCAATGTCAATCTCCTCATGCGCCGCGTTAAAATCGCCACACACCACCACGGGCTTAGTTTTTTCTAACTCCTTCAAATACCGTAAAAACCCCGGGTCCCACCCCGTTTCGCGTAATTTCAACCTAGACAAATCAGGCTTCGAGTTCGGCGTATATACGTTTACCAGATAAAAATCGTTGCAATCAAGCGTCAAGACCCGTCCTTCGCGAGAAGGTAAGTCGTCGTCGGGATCATTACCATTACTTTGCGAAGCGTAAAGTTCTTGATTTGCGAGCCCAAAAATGTATATTCCTGACGGACCGGACAGGTTCACCCCGTCAGGGGCGGTTCTGCCCGCGTCCCAGTGTATGACATTTTTGGTGAGCAAGTCTGCTGAGAAAAGTAATGGTAATGATTCTTCTCGCACGAGTATTGCAGTTCCTGAATAACCCGGCTTCTTGGCTGGGTTCCAAAATTCTTCGTAGTGCTCAAAGTCGTATAGTACCTGATCTGGTCTTGCCTTAATCTCCTGTAAACACAAAATATCTGGCGCTTGCTCGGTAATCAGCTTTTGTAGCGCACCTTTGTTGATTACGGATCTCAGCCCATTTACATTCCAAGAGAAAATTTTCACGCGTATCTGCCTCTCTCGATGTCACGCTTTTTAATCGTTTCGCGCTTGTCGTATTTTTTCTTACCTTTACCGATTGCAATTACAAGCTTAATGTGGCGCGAGCCACCAAGCAACTTAACTGGCACAATCGTCGAACCGGCCACTTTTTCTCGTACCAAACTAGCAATTTGTTTGCGCGTTGCTAGTAGCTTTATATTTCGAGCCGTGTCTGCTCCTAAGGTTAAATTGTTTAGCCATAATTCATTGTTCCGAATCGTTACAAAAGCTCCCTTTAACTGTACATGGTGATCGCGAATCGCGCGTACTTCCAAGCCCGACAAAACCATGCCCACTGTCAGTTCGTCCCCCAAAAAATAATCGAACCTTGCCTGCCGATTCACTGTCACCATCTCTGGAGCCTTCTTTTTCATACCTAAATTATACCATACAGGCGTCCGGGTCGGACGGGACTATTTTATCCTTACTCTTTCTTCCCCCACCAGCTCTTTCAGCTTCCCCACTAGCTCGTCGCACACCTCTACCTTAAATGGCATCTTTAGTGCTCGTTTTGTTTCGCCATCCTTTATAACTAGCACCACCCCCTGCACGCCCATATAGATATCCGCTAACCTTCGGATTGCTGTTAAAGTCTCTGCGTCTCCGGCATCCTCTATCAGAATGTATAATCTTTCTTTGCGTGGGTCTTTAGGCGGTTCTTTTAATGCTTTCGGAGCCTCATCCACCGGAATATTACTAGGCGCTCCTTTGGCTTCTTTTCCGCCACTATAAACTCTTTCCGCTGACACTTTACCACGTCTTTTGCCGTTGCTAGGCGCCATCACTGGTGCCGCAAGCTTAGTGCCGGTCGATTGGTAATTATTTAATACATCATCTGACACTAGTTCTATACTTTCGGCGAGCAGCTTCACATCCGAGATCATATTGCCATCTTTATCCCGCGCGTTCACTCGCCCCTTTACTCGTACCACGTTGTCTACGACCAATTTTGCTCCATGCTCGGCAAAAATTGATGGAAATACGACAAACTCAATTTCGTCGGTCTTGTTCTCAATTTTAACAAAGGCCATCTTGTCACCTTTTTTTGTGAGAATGGTTCTCACCGCCGTAATGATACCGCCAATTGTTGCCAACCTATTATCGTTTTCAGCGGAAACAACCGCCATTGGGTGTGTTTGTTCCTCAAAATAAGTGTCATATTTGTCTAACGGGTGAGCCGATAAATACAGCCCCATCAAATCCCGCTCCCACAATAGTTGTTCCTTTTCGGGGTGTTGCACTGGCGCAGGTTTTATCTCAACCTCTGGAATAGCTCCGGCTTCTCCCATCATCCCAAAAAGATCCGTTTGTCCTGCACCTACATCCTTCTGGATTTTAGCTCCATAAGCTTGCACGGCCTCAAGGTTAAACAACAAATCCGACCGCGTGTTACCAAATCTGTCAAATGCACCAGTTTTAATTGCGGCTTCCCACGATTTTTTGTTGAATTTTGTCGAATCCACCCGCTTTGCAAAGTCGCACACCGACTTAAACGGACCATTTTTATCTCGTTCCGGAATCACGATTTCTTCGACCAAAGCCTTCCCCATATTTTTAATTCCAGATAAGCCAAATCTAATTGTTTTTTCACCGCCAACAATACCAAAGTCGCCGTAAGATTGATTAATATCAGGTCCGAGGACTTTAAGCCCCATTTTTTTACACTCTGTAATTTCAATCGCGAGTCGGTCTGTCCAACGCATGTCCGCCGTCATTAGGGCCGCCATAAAAGCATCGGGATAATGCGCCTTAAGATACGCCGTCCAGTAAGCTATCAACGCATAGCATGCTGCGTGCGACTTGTTAAAACAGTAATTTGCAAATTCAAGCAGCTGGTTCCAAAAAGTTTCAGCGATTTCTGCGGTGGCTCCACCAATTTTTACTGCACCCTCGATAAATTCTGGCTTCACTTTGTTCATAAGGTCGATTTTTTTCTTCCCCACGGCTTTTCGCAAAGTATCCGCTTGCCCACCGGTAAACCCACACCACTCCTTTGATATCTGCATGAACTGCTCTTGATAAATCAAAATCCCGTAGGTATTTTTAAGTGAGTTTTCTAGGCCGGGGTGTAGATAAGTGATTTGCTCCTCGCCATGTTTGCGACGAATAAAAGAATCAATAAACTGCATCGGCCCTGGCCGATAGAGTGCCACCATAGCGATAATATCTTCAAAAGTTGAAGCCTTAAGATCACGGAGATATCTTTTCATTCCAGCAGATTCTAATTGAAATACGCCAGTTGTTTCGGCTCGCTGCAAAAGCGCATACGTTTCAGGATCGTCTAAGGGCAAAGCCGATAAATTAATATCTGTTTTATAGACTTTCCGAATCATCCGGAGCGCATTGTTAATTACCGACAAGTTCGATAATCCCAAAAAGTCCATTTTAAGAAGCCCTAACTCTTCAACCTGCCCCATCGGAAATTGCGCCGCAATCGGCCCTTTAGCCGAAACTTCAAGCGGCAAGAACTTCACGAGGTCATCTGGCGCAATAATCACACCACAAGCATGCACGCCATGGTTTCGAATCGTGCCCTCAAGTCGCGAGGCGAAGTCAATCACTTCCTTGGCGGTTGGGTTGGTCTCATATTCTTGTTTCAAATCCGGCACTTCTTTAATCGCATTTGCTAGTTTTACATGGTGACCCTGCACTGGGTCCGGTACCATTTTAGCGAGCCTGTCAGCTTCAGCGTAAGGTACCTCTAGGACTCTCGCCACGTCACGTACGGCGTTTTTTGCCATCATCTTACCAAAAGTTGCGATATTTGACACCCGCTCAAAGCCGTATTTGTCCGAGCAGTACTGAATTACCTCGTCTCGTCGGGTATCCTGAATATCTGTGTCAATATCTGGCATGCTGATACGATCGGGGTTCAAAAACCGCTCAAACAGAAGATCATACTTTAAGGGGTCCAGCTCAGTAATACGAAGAGCATACGCCAGAATAGAACCCGCCGCCGAACCACGCCCTGGGCCGTACACGATACGTTGTGATTTACCCCAGTTAATAAAATCCTGTACGATTAAAAAGTATCCGTTATACCCCATTTTGTCGACCACGGACAATTCATAATCAATTCTGGGTAGCACCTTATGCGTTTCATCGCGTTCCTCATCTACTTTTTCTAAAATCTTCCGACAATCTTCTACGCTAAGCCCCACAGTATCCTCTAACTTTTGGCCACCGTATCTATAAACCAGCCCCTGAAAAACCAATTTGTCTAGATACGACTTCTCATCTTCGCCATCTGGTACCGGAAATTTTGGGATTAAAATACGCCCAAGTTGTAAGTCAACATCACAACGATCGGCAATCTTTTTCGTATTCAAAATCGCTTCCGGACAGGTGTCTTCCCAGTGCGAAATAATTTCTTTTGACGATACTACATGCAGATCAAAATCCTTCAAGGTCATCCGGTTTTTATCGGATAAGTTTGCTGCGGTGCCAATACAAAGAAGTACCTCGTGTGCATCTTGGTCTTCGTGGCTCAGATAATGCGCATCACAAGTCACTACGAGCGGTAAGCCCAGCTCCTTTGCGTGGGCCATATGCCAGTCGTTAACCTTTTTTTGCTCCTCAGAATGGGTTGAAGATTTTGGGTGACCATGATCTTGCATCTCAAGATAGAATCTGTCTTTGAATACATTCCGATACCAGTCAATCAGCTCAAAGGCCCTCTTGTCGTCACCCGCTCGAATTGCCTCGGAAATTTCCGAACCCATACATCCAGATAAACAAATAATTCCTTCATTATATTTTTCGAGATCTTCATGATCGGTCCGTGGCTTGTAGTATTTACCATATTCTTCTGCTCGGCTCATTATCCGACACAAGTTTTCAAAGCCCTTGTTATTCATCGCGAGCAAAGTAATGTGAAAACGCTGCTTATCGTGAGCTGGATCCTTATCGGTCATTTTGCGTGCCGCAACATACGACTCTAGTCCCAAAATCGGTTTAATCCCAGCCGCATTACATTCCTTATAAAGCTCAACTAGCCCCGACATTGTACCGTGGTCGGTTACGGCCACGGCCTCCATGCCGTCATTTTTAACATATTCAACAAGCTCAGGGACCTTAGTTAGCCCGTCAAGAAGTGAATAATGTGTATGGTTATGTAGATGTACAAAATCGCTGGATTTTAGTTTCATTTCTTCTCAGCTGATTTTTTGGTTGTTTCACAGCCATCATCTTCACACTTACAGCCATCATCTTCACAATTACAGCCACCATCGTCGCCTTCAGCCTTGGCCGAAATAAACCTTCCGGCAATTGCCCCAGCAATTCCACCCAGCACTGCGCCTAAGAAAAATTTACCCGCACCACTTTTCTTCTTTTCGGAACCATCAGCCATCTATTTCTCCTTTTCCTTACTATCCTTAATTTTTTCCTTCAATTTGGGGTTGATATATTTGTCAACAAACATTTCTACGGTACCACCGATTGAAGTCATCCCCTTCACATTACTAACTATTCCGTTGGCATTTTCGGCGATATCCTGGCTTTTTTCTACGACTTTTTGTGCCTCTTTGGTTAATCCAATTAATCTTACGATTAAAACAATTCCGACAATCAAAAACACCAAAAGCGTAATGCTTAAGATTGCCACTAAGATCCATTCAGCTACGTTCATTATCCTCCTTTTAGTTTATTATAGCATATTAATGTTCTGCGATAAATTTACGCACATCGTCCGCATAGTCAGTTTCGGATAATACGTATTCAAGATGCGCCATGAAGTAATTTTTTGGATCGCCAGTTGTTATCCATTTTCCTTTGCTTCTCGCTACGATTACGTCCCCCTCGCCAGCCAGTTTTGTAATTGCATCCACTGTCCATAACTCGTCATCGAGACCAGTATTTTGAGGTATCAAATACTTGAATACTTCTGGGGTAAGTAAATATCTGCCATAGCTTGTTAAATTACTCGGCGACAAATCCGGTGTCTTGGGCTTTTCAACGATATGTGACAATGTACCGTTTTCTTTGAGCGCGATCATGCCGTACTTATTCCAGACCTCACGCGGCATTTCTTGTGCCGCAATCACGGCCTTGGCTCCCTTGTGCGCCTCGTATTCATTAATTAAAGTTGCCACATCACCTTGCCCCAAAATCAAATCATCGCTGTAGAGCACCACAAAAGCCTCCTCGTTCTCTACATAATTTTTCGCCGAAACAATTGGCGAACCATTACCATATGGTAGGCTGGTGTCTTGCTCGATTACCGTAATCTTTGGGAAGTTTAGAATCTTCTCCACTGGTTCAAAACGGTCCAATTTCCCCTGTTTTTCAAGTAGGGCCTTCACGTTCTCGGCCTTATTGTGAAAATAATCTTCATAGATTTCTTTTGATTTTGAATTCGGTGTTGCTACTATGATTATCTCCTCAATTCCAGCCGCTACGCACTCCTCAACACAAAACTGCATAACGGGTTTACTTCCAATCGGAATCATCGCCTTCGGAATTGTTTTTGTAATTGGCAAATACCGGCTAGCAAAACCAGCATCCGTAATAATAGCTTTTTTAACTGATGACATAAAAGTTCTCCTTGAGACTTTATTATATCATCAAACTATTCAAAAGTGCAGTTATTTGCGTTTTTTATTGGTATGACTTTTGGCCGAAGTTTTGCGCGATTCTTTTCTTGCAACGTTGTCCTCAATTTCCTGGTTGCGATTATGGGCCCCGTAAATTAGGCTCGTCACCCCCACTACTAGCATATAGGCGCCGAAGAACCGGATAAACGTCATAATTTCAAAGCTCCCAGAGTTCAGAATCACAGCACCCATTACACACCCACAAATCCCAGAAAGCACTCGAATAAAACGATCAGTCGGATCTACCGTCGATAAGAAACCGTGAAAAATATCAATCAATCCGGATACGACCGTATAGACCGAAATTACTACCAAGCTAAACACTAAATCACCTCTCGCAAAGAAGAGCAAAGTAATTGCCGCAATCACGTCAATAACCGCATCAATAATCGAGTTAATCCAGCCACGTTTTTTAGTTGAGCTATACAGTGCGCTTACAGAATCGACAATGCCCATTAGTAGCAAAAACACACTGATTATAGCGATCATCATGTCGATATTTGAAATTCCACCAAACAGTAAGAAAAATCCGAAAACACCGGCAAAAAGCCCCCTCACAACAAACACCGACCAGTGCTTATCTATAAATTTTCGTTTAATATGTGCCATAAACTTCCTTTATTACTTATGCTTATTCTACCACCGATTGACAAATAAAGCAAAGTATGATATAATAAAATATGGTGTCGCCACTTAAACGTGGCGAATTTTTTTACGCATCGTCTCTACGAGTAATGTTTTTTTGTAGGCGAGTGGCCTTAAAACTAGATCGTGCGCAGGGGTGTATTTTAGTTCATCACAGCCGAATGATCGCTTAAACTCCGAAACTCCATAAAACCGATGCTCTTTGTCGTCTGGATCGACAATCCCCCACAGATTGTATCTTATACAGTTACGCTTTCTGGCTTCTCGCATCGCCTCCATGTGAAGCAGCGGTGCCGCTGAATATTTGGTGCCAAGCTCTGACGACACGCCATAATGATAGCTAGCCTCCGGTCCGTAAAAAATCATAAAATTCATCGCCAAGATTTCGTTATCTTTTTTAGCGATATAAATAATCACTTCGTTATTTTTCCTGAAGGCTTCAAATTGCTTAGTAAGAAAATCCGTCGAAAACGCCACGTACTTTTGTCGTTCGGCATGCTTTTTCTCAAGCGTGCAAAAATTCCTGATTGATTCATCGCTGGTTTCTGCGCTGATTTCTATTTCAGCCCGCATAGCTTTACGTAGTTTTCTCCTAAATCCTTGTGACGCTCCGGCCAAGATTTCCTCTTCTGTTTTGTTCAAATCCAGTATCCCGGCGTACTCCACCGACAAGTACATCGGTGCTTTTTTGAGCCCCAACTTTTTCATCAGGTCAAGAGACTTTTTTGAAAGTTCGAGTTGTGGCCTCACTCTCACAAAAACACAACCTAGTTCCTGCCCTTTCTTTTTAATGTCGTCAAACACTTCACGTACGACTCTTGAAGCTTTCCAATCAAGGATTGGCCCGCCCGCAATAGCCAGGTATTTGCCCCGTTTTGCTCTTTCGACTACTCCGGCATAAGCAGCAATAATACTGTTGTCATCATCCACTACTGCCCTCCGTACAACTTCGTTGCCCCGGCTTCTGTGAAATTCATAAAAATCCCAAGACTGCAAAAAATTCGCTTCCGTTCGCGTAGAAACAAAATTATCCCACCGGGTTCTATCTTCAATATCAACAATCTTCATAAGCGCCTCTTTTTCTTTCGTGTAGTCTCGACTATTAAGTTTTTCAAATATTTGATTTTATTTACAATTAAATCATGCGCCGGTACGTACTCAACAATTTCGCCACCAAAACCAGTTTTGAACGTAGTAACACCAGCATAGCGATGATGTGGTTGGCCTGCAGGGGCAATTCCCCAAAGATTAAAACGTTGATATCCTCCGGCTTTTAGATCGCAGATTGCTTGCCAAAGCAAGGCATGTGCACCCGGTAGCTTATGGTTTAATTCCGTCGAGGCGGCCTCGTAATAATCTCCCTCCAAACCATCTTTTATAATTAATCCATAAGCGATGGGCTTACCATCAGTGGTTTTAGCAATGTATATCACAGCATCATCACCAAATGCTTCGCGCTCGGCCATTAGCGTCTTTAAATCTGGGGGGATGAATTTTTGTCGCTTAGCTGTTTCTGTCTGAACCTTATGAAATTCCTTAAAAATTTTTTCAGTATTAGCCTTTTCGACCTTGATACCGAGCTTTATAGAACGCCTCACATCATAGCGTGTCTGCCTTCTCATCTCGGCCAATAATTCCTCTTCGGTTTTAGTTAAGTCAATCATCACGGTGTGTTCGGCGGCGAGATGCATTGGCGACTGCTTTAGACCATGTTTTTCGAGCAGACCAATATTTTGTTTACTTGCCATTAGTTGTGGTCGCATGCGTACGAATACGCATTTTTCGTTTATCGCTACCTGTCGGATTTTGCCTAAAACCTCGTCGACCAAACGTTTGTTTTGCCAATCTATCAGTGGTCCGCAAGGTATTTCTAAATATCGTCCCCGCTTGGCGTTTTTGACTATCATTAACGCATAGCCTTCTTCGCCGTCCTTGCCATAACTTTCGGTTATTACCTTATCGCCAATCAACTCGTGCATCTTGCCATAATTCGGAGATTGTAAAAAATTTGCTTCAGGAAATTTTTTTAATATGCTTTGCCAGTCCATTATGCCTCCTCCAAATATTCTTTGATGATTTTACGAGCTGGCTCCAAAATCTTTTCGCTGTAATAGGTTGGAAAATTAATGATTTTTTGGGATACCTCAACCGCTATCGGACAAGTTTTTTCTGGGAAACGCACTTTTTTGTAATATCTCTCCGGTGATACTGGCCGTTCGTACCAGAACCCACCAAAGTAGTAACCAGCCCTTCTTAATTTTTGCATCACCTCGCTGCGATTGTTTACGAGATAAAATTCTCTAATTGGCTTCATTCCAAGTTTTTGTCTGTTCTTAAGCTGCGACAAAGCTAGTTTAGCCTGAAAATTGCCTATGGTTTTATTGGTATAATCAACTTCGGCATCGGCAGCTTTGACTACCCATTTTAGCTTCAGCATCAAACGCATAAAAACACTGCTTAACCCTACATATGACAAGGCTCGATAAATAGCACCAATCGTAGGATAAATTCTTGCCCTAAATTCTTCTCGTCCCACGTTCTGATTTTTGGGTTCCGAAACGGGCTGAAAGTTTTGATCACGAAAAACCACCGCTCCACCGTTGATTACATCAATCGATTTTTCTTTACCGAACGAAAACACAACTATCTTCCCCACTTTTCCGGCTTCACGTCCATCCGGATAAACCCTACCTGTACAATGGGCTAAGTCTTCAATTAGTAGCAAATTATGCTCCCTGCAAAACTTCTCGATACTTTTCATGTCTACCATATTGCCAAGGGTATTTTGCACAATGATTGCTTGGGTATTTCGAGTTACAACCTTAGCTAGCGTTTCTGTGGTAAAATTCAGGGTTTTTTTATCGATATCTGCATAGATTGGGTTAAAACCCGCTGCTTTTACCCCCTGCACTACAGCATAGCAGGTAAACCCATTAATTATTACTTCGCCACTTTGTTGTCCAAGATAATCTCGCAAATAGTAACTTAGTCCTGCTGCGATGGCCGAGCGCCCATTAATGGTTACAATTGCCTGCTTGCCACCATATTCATCGCAAAGATATGTAGCTAGATTGGCCAAATCCTTGTCGCTTCCATGTTCCTTGCGCATTCTTATACGCCACTTCTTGCTAAAACCTGCCGCCGTACCTAAAAAGTAATGTCTTTTCATTCTTTAATCCTCGTCAGCAAATTAGCTAAGACTTTGGCCAGTTCGTCGGGGTTCGAAATATATGGTGCATGTGTCCAGTTTGCGTAAAATTTTAATTCCGCATTGGGTAGTTTCTCGTAGATTGCTGTCGCCTGGCGAGGCGGCGTAGTAGTGTCTTTTTTCCCCCACAGTATAAAGGTTTTTGTGGTCACTTTGCTAAAATCGAAATTCTTGTCAGACTCCAGCATATTTGTAAGAGTCTTTTTCATATTTTCCGGCGCTCGTGAATAGTCAGTTGAGCCGGTTAATTTATGAAAAGCCTTATCAATCAAGGATATTTTCTTAAATGTTTTACCGACTTTGGCAACTTTTTCTACTATTTTTTTTCTAATGGAAGGTTCATAAACTCCAGCTGAATCTAGTAGAATCAGATACTTAAGCTTTTCGGGTTTTCTAGAACAGAGGTTTAATAAAATCCTTCCTCCATTCGAATGTCCCAAAGCGATTGCCCCATCAGGGATATTTTGGTCGGCCCACCTTGCATAATCATCGATCGTAAAAATTTTTTTTGAGTCTTCAGTGAGCCCCGGGACATGCAGCATTTTAACATTAAGGCCACTTTTCCTTAATAGCTCCAAGGTTTTATTCCAGGGTTCTACAGTGTAAGTCCAACCATGGACGATGTATAAATCTGCCATCTTCATCATGAATCGAGCCCCCAACTTTTACGACGGTTGACTGCCGCCCTCTCGCGCCGGCAAAGCTTTTTTGCGTCAGCCGGATCGGCCAACAATTTCTCAATAATCCACTCAAGATATTGGCTCCCCTTGAAAATCAAGGTCTCTTTGCCAGTGATACGCCTTGTTATGTATTCAAGTGCCTTCCGAGGGTCAAGCGTCGCAACGGCTGATATGCCAAGTTTTTTTAGTTCGGGCGCAGTGTATTTTTTGGTTCTTTTTCCAACCAAGATAACCTTAGATGGTTTTACGTCGGCAATTAAGTGTGCCAATCTTACATGCTCTTCCTCCTCAAGTGAACCCTGATCTACTATGTCGCCAATCACTAACCATTTTTCTTCAGCATGCATTCGCTTTGCCATATCAAGCACCGACACCATCGAAATCATGTGCGCATTATAACTACTATCCACAATATTGATTCCCTTTACGCCCTTAAAATACGAGCTGCGTCCTGGAGCGGTCTTGATATCCGAAAAATCCGGGTTAAATTTTAATTTCAAATACTTCATTAAATCCCGAATCACAAACAGGTTAAAAGCGATGTCCCTTGGCTCCGGATGGTTAAAATGAAAGGTGGTGTCCCCATACGTAAAATCAGTGGAATCAGGATAGACTACGTATTTTTTAAGTTCTGCTTTTTTGATTGGAATTACCTTTGCTTTGATATTGTTTGTAGACTCCACCATTAGCTTGGAGTCAGCATCAATATAAACCCTTTTTGTGGTATTTTTGGGAAGATTTGCAAATTCGGCCGCAATCGCATCTTTTAAGTTCTTAAAATTGCCATTTTCAACTTCCTTTTCAAACTGCACCGCATGCGACAAACCAATCGACACCCAAATCGTCACTTCAGGCTTCAACCATTCAGCCAAAAATTCCGCCTCATGGGGACGTTCTCCGTCAATTTCTACGATGTAAAACTCTTCTTTGTGTCGATATAGTAACCCTCTAATTGGCGCCACCGCAATTAGCCACGCCCATTTTAATTTTGAGCCGCGAATACCCTTTAGTCCTAGCATATCAAAAGGTATACCAAAAGCCGAGTTTGCATCGTGCGAATAATGGGCTCTTTTGCCAATCTCGTGCTCTAGCATCGTCATCATAGTAGTCTTGCCAGCCGAGCCGGTCACTGCAATTACACGCGGATTCCACCTCTTAAATGCACGATTTGCAAAATGCCGGAAATAATTCGCCACTCTAAAATAAAAACGCTTCTTAAAACCAGCAGCCGTCATACCTCTATTATAGCACTATTTATAAATTCTCAGAAAAAACCCGCCAGATTGAATTTGCCAAGAAAAATCGCATAGATTGTCTTTGCGGAAATTCTTGAATAAAACCCGCCAGATTGGTATTTTCTCCGAGTGAAGCGCATCTAATGGATGAGCGAACGAGGAAAAATGCCAAGATGGCGGGTTTTAATAAGAATTTTACATCTTGATTTCGGCGTCTACGCCAGCCGGGAGTGAAAGGTTTTGTAGGCTTTCAATGGTCTTTGGTGTAGCATTGCTGATGTCGATAAGGCGCTTGTGTACTTTCATTTCAAAAGCTTCACCGCCGGTTTTATAGACATGTGGTGACTTTACTACGGTGAAAGTTGATCTTTTGGTTGGTAGAGGAATTGGCCCTGATACACTAGCTCCGGTGCGGATTGCTGTGTCGACAATTTGTCTTGCACTTTGATCAATCACACGATGATCATAAGCTTTAAGACGGATGCGGATTTTGAGTCCCTCTTCTTTTTTGGCTTCAGCCATAAAATTGGTTCCTTTCTTGCTCGATAACCTCGAAAGAATGGAGTTGTTCGAGCTTGATGATTAATTTATATCTACTTCAATTATAACACATTATTGGTAATTTGAAAATATTGGTTTTCGAAACATATAAAATTACCCATATAAAAAATACAACTCCCCGGATTCTTGAAGAAACTGCAATTCCTGAAAGAATCCGACGGGTGTTGTATTTTTTATCTTGGCGTAATTTTATCGTTGAGAAAACGATATTTTCAAATTACTTTATTATTTTATGACCTTAGTGATAACACCAGAACCAACGGTCTTGCCGCCTTCACGGATAGCGAAACGGTCTTGATCGTTCATGGCAACAGGTGCAAGGAGTTTAACCTTGAAGGTCACCTGGTCGCCAGGCATGACGATTTCCTTGTCGGCTGGAAGTTCCACTTCACCGGTTACATCGGTGGTACGGAAGTAGAACTGTGGCTTGTAACCCTTAGAAAATGGAGTGTGGCGACCACCTTCCTCTTTCTTAAGGATGTAAACCTGAGCCTCAAACTCGGTATGTGGAGTGATAGAACCAGGTTTTGCAATCACCTGACCACGCTCAATCTGATCGCGCTCGATACCACGGAGCAAGAGCCCTGCGTTATCGCCAGCCTGACCTTGATCCAAAGTCTTGTGGAAGGCTTCAATGCCAGTTACAACTGACTTTTGGGTGTCGCGTAGGCCTACGATTTCAACCTCGTCATTTAGCTTGACGACGCCTTGCTCAATACGACCAGTAGCTACAGTACCACGGCCCTTAATTGAAAAGACATCCTCGATCGGCATTAGGAATGGTTTATCAAGGTCATGTTCAGGGATATCGAAGTATTCATCCATCGCATGGACAAGCTCCATGATGGCATCTTCAGCTTCTTTGTCGCCTTCAAGAGCCTTAGTGGCAGAACCCTTGATAATTGGAGCGTTGTCGCCATCGAAGCCATATTTGTTAAGAAGATCACGAACGTCCATCTCGACGAGTTCAACGAGCTCAGGATCAGCAAGATCCATCTTGTTGAGGAAGACGATAATCTTTGGTACGTTCACCTGGTGAGCCAAGAGTACGTGCTCACGAGTCTGTGGCAAAGGACCATCATTTGCTGCGACCACGAGGATGGCGCCATCAACCTGTGCGGCACCAGTAATCATGTTCTTGATGTAATCTGCGTGCCCTGGCATATCTACGTGTGCGTAGTGGCGCTTC
>CAMVFY010000017.1 GCA_947166895.1 uncultured Candidatus Saccharibacteria bacterium | reverse complement strand
AGGGGGTCCGGAGCGCGGCAGCGCGAGGAGTAGCGCCGGCCGCCCGTGGCGACGGGCTGGCCGGACGCGCCCCGAGAGAAGCAAGTTCAGGCGCTTCCTTTAGCTATTTCCCAATCGTAAAGGAACTATGCTTTAATAAATGTCCGGCGGTGGCGCCGATTTCGGTGCTTGGTGACGACGGCTGGGGCAAAATTGGGCTAGACAAGATGACGGTCGAGAAGAATCTGGAGATTTTGTTGAAGCATCCAGAATTCGCTGAAAAAATGCGCGAGGAAATCGAGGGCCGGCCAGAGTTTCCGAAAGCAGTGGAACCAGAAGCGGCACTTTATGACGGGTTTTTGAACGAGCCGGACCGAGTTAAAGTAGCGGCCGTGCGTAATGCCGAGCCAAACAAGTTAGCGGATTTTCACCCGGAGTTTCACGATGAGAGGTTAGCACCGCTACTGCTGCATTATAAAGGACGGAATTATCCAGAAACTTTGTCGGAGTCGGAAGCGGTAGAGTACGAAACTTACCGACGAGAGCGGTTAGAACGTCAGGCGCCGAAGTTTTTGGCTGAGCTAGAGCGAGTTTATACGCAAGATGCGTATGTGGGTGAGGAACTGAAACTGTATTTTGAATCACTTTTTGCCACAGACTATTAAACTTGTGCTAAAATAGAAGTAGAAAGGGTGGCATGGATAATAATAAGATTATGATTGTGGGGACTGGTAATGTGGGGGCGAGCATTGCTTTTGCATTGATGAACCAGCGGACTGCAGTAAATGAAATTGTTTTGACGGACATTATTGCGAAGGATGCCGAGGGTGAAGCGATGGACCTTCGCGATGCGCTCGCGGTGGCACCGAGTTATGTGAAAGTGTCAAATGGTACTTATAATGATGCAAGAGATTGCGATGTGGTGGTGATTACAGCTGGCGCAGCGCAAAAGCCGGGCGAATCGCGAATGGACCTGCTGAAGAAAAACGTGAATATCCTGAAGGGTATGATTGAACAGATTATGGCGAGCGGATTTAACGGGATTTTCCTGGTGGTGACTAATCCGATGGACGTACTGACTTATTACACGATGAAGTTTTCGGGATTGCCGGCAGAGAAGGTAATTGGCTCGGGTACGGTGCTGGATTCGGCGAGGCTTCGCGCGAGGATTGCCGGGTATCTTAATGTCAACCCAAAGTCGGTGCACGCACATCAGATTGGTGAGCATGGCGATACAGAGCTTACGGTTTGGTCGCTGGCAGATATGGGCGGGCAAAAGATCGCGGAAATGTTGCCGGAAGAGACGCGTCGCGGGATTTCAGAATTCGTGCGGAATGAGGCGTACGAAATTATCGAAAAAAAGGGTGCGACCTATTATGGTATTGCTACCTGTGTGGCGCAGATACTAAATTGTATCTTGAATGACGAAATGAGAGTGTTATCTGTATCATCATATGATCCGTTCTCGGGGGTTTGTTTCGGGTTTCCGTCGGTGGTGGGTCGAGCTGGTGTAATTCGGCGCTTAGATGTCAAGCTTTCCGAAAGCGAAGGCGTGGAGCTGCAAAAATCCATCAATGCGATTAAAAATGCAATAAGTTCTGTTAAAATATAAGTATGAAGAAGTTTGGAGTAATACTTGGTGCGCTGATAGCGGCCGTTTGTTTGGCGGGGAACTATTTACCGGTTTTTGCCGGGGTAAATGATTTTTATTTTAAAGATTTTACTGGCGATTATTATTTATCGAAAGACTCAGAAGGCGTTTCGCATCTTCGTGTGGTCGAGAGCGTGACGGCGGTTTTTCCAGATTTTAATCAAAATAAAGGGATTTGTCGACAAATTCCGTTTACGAATCAAAATGGCAAAAATATAACCTTGGAAAATTTAAACAGAAGTAACTTAAAATTAACTCGGAATGGTGCAAGTGAGCCAATTTATAGCATTAGCCGTGAGGGTAATTATTATAATGTTTGCACCGGTGATGACGATTACGTGCTGGGCGAACAGGTTTATACGTTTGAATATGAATTTACGAAGGTGGTGACGGAATTTGAAAAAGATGGGCGGGAGTGGCAGGAGCTATATTGGGATACAAACGGGAATGGTTCTCTGCAGCGTTTTGATTCAGTGACGGCTAGGGTGCATTTTGAAAATCCGGAGGTTTATACCGGCGAGAGTTGGTGTTATGTGGGGAAATACGGCGAAAGCGGTCAGGATAGGTGCACGATTACAAAAATTAGTGATGGAGTGGAGTTTACTGCAAAAGAACTTACTTCGAGAGAAAATTTGACTTTTGACGTGGAGCTTAAGGCCGGGAGTTTTGTAATACCGGGACCGGAGAAAAATTACATTTATGTGTGGTTAACGATTGTGGCGGCGCTTATTGGTTTGTCTGCGATTATCTATTTTGGGTGGAAATTCGCAAAAACACGTGACAAAGCCAGGTATTATAACGGATTATTTGTAAAACCTGAATATCAACCAAGCGATAAATACCGTTTAACTGAACTCGCGGAAATGTATATGGGCAAGAAAAAAGATATGAAGGTGGCGATGCTGCTTGAGATGATAGTGAATGGTAATATCGTTTTGAAAAAGGGCGAGAAGAAAAAATGGAGTATCATTGTGAAGGATACGATTGGTCTTGGAAAAGAGGATGTATCTTTACTTGAAATCTTAAATGGTGGGAATAGCGTGAAAGATGGCGATGAGATTGAGGTTAAGAGGCGCTCGGCTACTAGTCGCTTGGTGGCCCTAAAAAAGGTGATGGAGGATAAAATCCTTAGTAATTTGAAGAGTGACGGTTTGGTCGAAAAGGGTTACCGTATCGGTGTCACCAGCGAGCATGGTGTAAAGAATGTTATTGTGCTTGCTACGTCGATGGTGTTATTGGTTACGTTTTTTGCGATTGTTTTGTTGAGTTTTGTTGAGGATGGGATGCAAATTGAGGCGGCCTATGGACAGGAATTGGTGTTTTGGCCGTATTTTTATAAGACAAATTTTGCCATTATTGTCGCGACTGTGGTGATTTGTGTTTTGTTATGGAACGCGACAAAGCGTTATGAAAGACGAACGAAGGAAGGACTAAAAGCAGCACGATATATGGATGGTCTCAAACTGTATATCGAGATGGCGGAGACGGAGAGAATTAAGTTCTTGCAGAGTGTAGAAACTGCTGACGTTTCGGCAGAAGGAATTGTGAAATTATACGAGCAGTTACTTCCTTACGCGGCGGTGTTTGGTTTGGAAGAAAGTTGGATGAACGAGATGAAAAAATACTGTGAGGTAGAAGATGTGGCGGAGCCGAACTATTTGATGCAAGGAATAATTATATCAGATTTGATGAGGGGACTTCACACAGCTTCCGCTATTGCGACTACGTCCACCGTAATGTCTAGCTCTGGCGGTGGTTCATCGTCGGGGTTCTCTGGTGGGGGCGGAGGTGGCTTTTCTGGCGGAGGCGGAGGCGGGGGAGGTTTCTCTGGCAGATAAGTTTCTGGCCGATAAGTTTGACCTAACTTGCGTTTTTTAAGTATAAGCGTTAGAATTATACTAAATAAAGCTTTAGAATCTAAATAGTAAAGGAAATCAAATGGATCCAAATCTAAATCCGACACCAACATCAACGCCAACCCCAGCACCAACACCGATGCCGACTCCTGATGCTACGCCAACACCGATGTCTAGTACACCGGAGTCAGGTCAGAATGTAGCACCTATGCCGAACCCAGTTTCTGCGCCTTCTCTAACACCAGAACCAACCACGCAGGTGCCAGGTCAAATACCTACGCCGGTAAATCCGGTTTATCAGCCGACCAATAGTGGCGTGAAGGCTACCGAGCCAATTATGATGCCAGAGCCAGCACCTCAACCTGATCCGATTGAAGAAGAACTTAAAGCTCCAATGAAGGCCGCCGATCCAGTGCCAGGCTCGATTGGTTCTGCGATTTCTGGAACACCAACATCCACTGCTAGTGCGACGACGCCTATGGATGCTGGTAATACACCGAGCGTTGCTTTCAACGACCCGGCCACTCAGCCAGAGATGCCAGCACAAAATATGGCAGCTCCAGTCAAGAAAAAGAATAATAAAATGACACTGATCATTCTAATTGCGGTTGCGGCAGTGATAGTTGTGGCGCTTGCTATAATATTAATTTTGCAACTTACTAGTGGAAATGGATCGAGTTCGTCTAACAATAACTCAAATTCGCAGAGTAATTCCAATTCAAATGTTACTCCTACTCCCGTTGTTCCTAAAAACAAAACCCTTAGCTGTACGCGCAATATGACAGTCGACGAGTTGGTTGAAATTAACGATGCTGTTTCGGGTACGGTAAATTCGAGTGTTGAGTTTGACGAAAATGGTGACTTCGTCAATATATCTTTAGTAAAATCGGTGGTTTACAATGATGAGGGCGCATCAAATGAGCCGGTCGAAATGGAAGTTCATGAGGCGACGGCTGATGACCTCACCTCTAGTAGCATGGCGCTCTACGATTTGCCGGTCGACGAAAACGGTGAATATTTGCTTTATCTTGATGATATTCAAGGTAATTACGAGAGCCTTGATTTTACCTGTGAAGTATTGTAGAATATTCTCATGACAAAAAGGTACATCACGACGGCGATACCGTATGTTAACGGTGAGCCACATATTGGTCATGCTGTGGATTATTGCCTGGCCGATGTAGCGGCGCGTTATTTTCGCATGATTGGTGATACGGTCCGCTTCCAGGCGGGCACGGATGAGCACGGCGGGAAGATTTTCCAGAAGGCTAAGGAATTAAATATTCCCGTAGAGGAATATGTGGCTAAAAATTCTAACAAATTTAAGGATTTTATCGCCAGACTTGATGTTTCTTATACTGATTTTATCCGCACTACCGATAAATCTCACGAAAAGGCTGTGCAAGAGATTTGGCTGAAGCTTAAAAAACATATTTATCTAGCAAAATATGAGGGCTGGTATTGCACCGGTTGCGAAAGGTTTATTACTGATAAAGAAGTCGAAGAGAATCACGGCGTTTGTCCGGATCACCAAAAGCCTTACGAGAGGCTAAAAGAAGAAAATTATTACTTTAGAATTTCGGATTTCAAGGAACAAATTAAGCAAGCCATTTTGAGTGACGAGCTTTTAATTTTGCCGGATTTTAGAAAGAAGGAAATGTTAAGGCTCCTAGAGGAATCGCCGGATGTTTCGATTTCGCGACCGAAGTCGCAATTAACTTGGGGCGTGCCTGTACCGGATGATGATTCGCAGGTGATGTATGTATGGATTGATGCTTTGTCAAATTACATTACAGTACTAGGATATCCTAAGAAAGATATTTCGGAATGGTGGCCTGCAACGGTACAGTTTGTGGGTAAAGATATCTTGAGGTTTCATGCAATTATTTGGCCAGCGATGCTACTTGGGCTGGGGCTTCCTTTGCCAAAAGTGATTTCGTCGCATGGAATGATTTTAGCGGATGGTCAAAAGATGTCTAAGTCGATTGGTAACGTTGTTGACCCGGTGGAGGTGATTAGTAAACATGGACTTGATGCTTTTCGGTATTTCTTCCTTCGCCACATTGATACCTTTTCGGATTCGGATTTTACTTGGACGAAGTTTGAGGAGGCCTATAATAATGAACTTGCGAACGATTTGGGAAATCTCGTACAGAGGCTCGCAACACTTGCCGCCAAAAACAATATCGTTTTAGATAGCACTCAGGTGAGAGACTTTGATATAGAGTACAAAGAGCTGATGGAAAAATATGAGTTTTCGAAAGCATTTGATTACGTATGGGGAAAGATACAAGGCTTAAATCGCATGATTGATGAAGAAAAGCCTTGGGTCTTGGCAAAAAATGGTGAAACTAAAAAGTTAGATGTTTGTTTGAAAAAGTTAATAAACGAATTATTGGCTGTCAACCTGATGCTTGCACCATTTCTACCTGCTACTTCAAATAAAATAGGAGAGATTTTTGACGGACAGGTTATACCGCCTGCGACGCCACTTTTTCCTAAGCAATAAAAAATAACCCCTTTCGGGGTTATTTTTATTCCAGGTTTATTCTTCGCTTGAAAGTTTGGAGGTGAAGTCAGACAAGTAGAATCCGATTACGCCACCGACCATTGGGAATAGGGCATAGATAGATAGTGCCTGGCAGATGCCACCTAGGATTTCGCCAAAGTTTTCACCGGCAGTTGGGAAGATTTGAAGCATTAATGCTACTGCTGGGTTCATTACGAAGTTGCCACTGACGCCAAGAAAACCAGCTGAGGCGACGTAGCCTACGAGGTATGCTAATGCAATACCGCCGGCTACTACTACAGCAAATGTAAAGACGCTGCGCTTGTATTTGAGCGCACGAGCAAAAACGAAGGCAATAATGATTGAACCAAGTAGCTCGACCATGACGATTGGCCAGAATTTACCTTCAACCACTTCGGCCATTCCTGGGATGTCGATAGCGGTTTCGCCACCGGCTAGATGGAATCCATTCAAAATCATCCAACCAAGCCAGGCGCCAATGATTTCAGCGATGATGTACATGACGCCTCGAATAACCGAAATACGACGACTAGCCATCATCCCAACGGCTACAAGCGGATTGAGACAAGAACCAGAAAAGGCGTATACTGCAACTAAAATTGCAATCACAGCAAATACGTTGTTGATAATGTTATACACGCCACCCTGGAACGGCAAAATTGCAAAAATAACTAGGGTTAGTAGTAAGGTGCCAATTAGCTCGCCGAGTAGTGAACCATAAAACTTTGGATTTTTGAAGATTGTAAGGATGCTTTCTTTGCCTTCATACTTACGGGCAAAGAATCCACTTAAACATGATTTGTTGGTTGTTGTTTTCTCCACCGTTTTGGTTTTGGGGGCCTCGAGTTCTGGCTTCACGGCAGTCTTCGTGGCGGTTTTGGATTTTGTCGATGTGGTCTTTTGGGACTTGTTCGACGATTTCGACTTTTTAGTCGCCATTTTTCTCCTCCTTTAATGATAATATATTCATTATAGCATAAAATAAGTATGCTATAATGAAAAAGTTAATAACTTATTTAGGAAAAAAATGGGTGTAATTGTAAACAAAGAAAATAGTAATGATGAACTTTCGCGACGAATTGATGCAGATCTTCGGACTAAAATGACTGAGGGCACAGGCGTAATTGATGGTGAGACTCCTGACCTCGTTGACGAATCAGAATATGTGAAAGACTTCAAAAAAACCAGTAAATTTGGTTGGGTGTGGGTGGTTTTGATTGCTCTTGCGATCATCTCCCTTATATCAATTATCTTTTTTTGATTTTTAGCATAAGTGTGATATATTTAATATATGGACGATGGGCTAAAAAAAGGTGCTGTTGATGGCTTGAAATCGGTAGAAAACGCAGCTACGACTAGTATGCTGCCTCAAGTCGGAGAAAATGTTGCTGAAACAAAGCGTAACGAAGAAGAGGCGGGGGGGTTGTATTCTGGTGTCGGCAGAGAGGCTGTTAATATAAAACAGGGGCGCTTTAAGGGCATCCTGAAAAAACGTGGTCCGATTGCGGCGATAATTTTTATGATTTTTGGGGTGGGCGGAATTATGAGCGCGACGCAACTTTTTCAACCTTTTAGTTTGGTTGCGCAATTTCAAGAAACTTTTAACTCGATGCATGTTGCAACTAACATGCGTTCAAACACATTTTTTAAGTTGCAAATGGATACGGGCCGGTATAAAAATCCGATTAAGGGTACGATATTTAGTGGAGAAACTTTTCGGATTACCCCCAGACAACAGGCTAAATTGGCGGCGCAGGGCATTGTGTATGATGGCGATTATAATGGTGTAAGGGTGCTAAAGTATCAGGATGATTCTGGCAATGTAAAAATTGTTACAGCTGATGCCGACGCGGCTGCTAGGTTGCGTGCATCTGGTGATGATGCGGTGGATTTCCGAGCGTTATACGCGGGTAATGTTGATTTTTTTACACGGTACAATAGCGGTTCGACTACTTGGAGGGGGGCAATTGCTAACTGGTTTGGTTCTTTAACGGATAAATTTTTGATTAATAATAAATTGTCGCGTAATATTTTTGATAACTATCGACAAGTAGTGGAAGACAATGGCGGGAATACAAGATTGGCTACGCAAGACATAATTGCGAGGCGAACAGATGATATTGATAACGGTGGGTTTCGTTCAAAATCGGTGGATGAAGAATATCTTGTTGAAGTAGTAGATGAGAAGACAGGTGAAACTAAATATGTGCCATATTGGGCAGAGGTTGATCCAGCGACTATTAGTCCAGATAAGACTCCTGATGGAAATGCTTATGTAGATCGGGCCAATGTAAATGAATCGTTCGACAAAATGAAGCGGTCCTCCATGACGGCGGAACAAGTGCGAACGAGCTTGGATTCGATATCGGGCAAGGTGCAAAAGGGAGCAAATATTGCATGCACGGTGATGAACGTTGTCGGAGCGATTAGCTTACTCGTGACAGCGGCTGAGGCGATACAGATAATAAACCTGACAACGTCATATTTTGAATCAGTTGACAAAGTTAAGGCTGGATATGGTGATGACTCGCCAATCCACGTGTTGTCTAATGCTTTAAACGAGAAAACTGTTTCTAAAAATACCGTTCTTTTGTATGATGGAAACGGTTCGGATAGTGAAAGTAATATCACCACAAGTGGAATAAAAGCGCTTTCGACGGAGGAACGGGTTTCCGAAAAAACGGCGATGCAGGCCAGTGGTATTGCGGCCTTGTATGGTGGTGGCAAGGTTGATACTAACGATCCGAGTGTCCAGAGCTTTAATTTTTCGGGGAATATTAAGCGAATTTTGGGTGGGATTGGTGTCAGTATGGCAGGATTCGAGGCATGTGCTATTGCAAAAGTAGCATCAAATGCCGTTTCGGCGATTACATCATCTGTACAAATTGCTGGATGTATTTTGGGTGCAATGGGGGCGGTATTTACCTTTGGCATTAGTGCTGGCGCTTGCGCCGGGATAGTGGCAAGCCTTGCTAAAAGTATTGCGTTTAGCGTAGCGATAGGTGTAACGGTTGCCGCCGTGATTGCTACTGTGACGCCTTTGGTCACCAATGCTTTAATGAGAGATTTGGTGGCCGATTTGGGTGGTGAGGATCTTGGGAATGCCTTGGCGTCAGGAGGTAATATGTATTTAGCAAATACTCATCGCGCTAATGGTGGATCGCTTGCTACGATGGATAAGTACAAAGAATTTGCAATTGCACATCAGGATGTGATTGCCGAGAACGCACGTTTAGAACGTGAATCATTAAGTCCTTTTGATATTACGTCTAAGTATACTTTTATGGGGACTTTGCTTACTCGAATGATGGGATTTTTTACAACTAATACGCTTATGAGTACGATAACTACGGGAGGTTCGGTGCTTACGTCGTCTTTGGTGGCACTTACGCCGACGGCGCTCGCGTATGATTTGGAGGAATCGTTACCAAGTAGCATAGAAGAGTATGCCGACAACTGTCCTTACCTTGCATCGATTGGTGCGGTGGGTGATGCGTATTGTAATCCTTATGCGATTACGGATGTTTCTACGATGGAAATGGATCCGGTGGACGTTCTAAATGCACTCGAGGAGAGTGGCAATTTTCAGGATACGACAACCAGCGACGGTAATGTGAAAATCGATGGAAAATCTGATTTAGCAAAATATATTCTTTTCTGTAATAATCGCGAATCGGCTTTTGGGATAGCAGATGCCAATATTGTAAATCGGGTATCTAACTGGGGGTATGTAGAGACGGGTAATAATACGTTTAATAATGTAGTCAATTCGGCGATTGGTGCAGTGCCGGTGGTGGGTGACGTGATAGACGTTGTCAGCAATCAACAAGCACTTGATAATCTCGGTTATGTTAGCGGGGAATCTTGTGTGGCCGGCAACACCGTCAACAGGGCGTCTTCTCCGGGGTGGAATACGGCCAAGTATTATCAACGTTTTGTTGAAGATCAGTCTTTGGCGGAATCGATGGGCGTAATTGAAAAATCGGCTGTCACGGCATATCTAGATGAATACTACGAAAAAAATCCATTAGATAATTCCTATGAGGGGATGTTAGCTAGGTACTCTGGGCTCGACAAGGATACGGTGGTTGCCCTACTTAACCTGGTTGAATATGGAACTTATATTGCAGACTATCATCCCGAAGAGCGGTACGCTTTCAGTGCGCCGGTAGTGGAGATTGAAGAAGGAATGAATTTTGATAGCGAAAACATTGCTGGAAATCGCTATATCTTGCTTGACGAAATTAGTTTTTCTGATATACGAAATCGTAGTTTTGCAGTATAATATAGGCATGCAAGAGCTTCAGAAACTAAAAGACGAATTAAAAGTAGTAAATGATGAATATGCTGGGATACGTGATGTTCCGGTGGAGGAACGGGCGGAGTTTGGGCGTAAGCTGAATGAAAAAAAACAGGCCATTCTTGCTAAAATCGCGAAAGCTGAACAGGTGGCACTTGATGAGGCAGCTGAGCCAATCGATGTGACGGCCTGGTCGGGTATAAACGAAACAATGCCGGAATTTTATCCGTCTACGATGGGCTCGAAACACCCATTAATGACTGAACTTGACCGGGTAATTGATATTTATCAAATGATGGGTTTTGATGTGGTGGAATCGCGACAGCTTGATGACGAATTTCACATGTTTGATTCCTTGAATTTTCCAAAAGAACATCCGGCGCGAGATGGTTATGATACTTTCAGAACCGAAGAAGGATTGATTCCGCCAGCACATACTTCAACGATGCAGCATCGGGTGTTAAAAAAGTTTAAGTCGAACTTAGATGAAGGTAAGGCTATCGCAGTAGTGGTACCAGGCCGGGTTTTTAGAAATGAAGATGTAGATGCGACGCACGAACATACATTTTATCAGTGTGAGGGCGTATATGTGTCGAAAACTTGTACGCTTGGCGATATGCTTGGGATTTTGCGCGAATTTTTTGAAAAATACTATGAACAAAAACTGAATATTCGAACTCAGCCGGGATACTTCCCATTTACGGAACCGAGCTTGGAATTTTTGATTGAAAAACCTAAATCCCTTGGTGGCAAAAAAGGTGACTTTCTTGAAATGCTGGGCTGCGGAATGATTCATCCGAATGTTCTTAAAATGGCGGGAATTGACCCGACTGAGTATCATGGTTTTGCCTGGGGTGGCGGGATTGATCGGTTGGTGATGCTCCGCTATGGTCTAAATGACGTGCGAAATTTTGAAGCGGGTAATCTTAATTTCTTGAGGGAGTTTTAGAATGAAAATTTCACTAAATTGGCTAAAAAAATATGTTAGGGTTCCAGAATCGGTTTCGAACGAAGAGTTGATTCGTTTGATTGGAGCGCGTTTGGTTGAAGTTGAAGGCGTAATTGACGAAACTCATAAATATGACAACATTTACATTGTACGAGTAGAGAGTGCAGAAAAAGTTCCAGACACACACCTGACGCTTTGCCGGATTAATGATGGTGGGGCGGAGCTTGTACAAGTGGTATGTGGAGCGCCAAATGTGCGTGAAGGGATGCTTGCAGTTTGGATAAAACCAGGCGCAGTTGTGCCGGCGTCAGTTCATGAGGATGCACCGTTTGTGATTGGTAAGCGCAAAATGCTCGGTAAATATGATTCCTGCGGGATGCTTGCGGGTGCCGATGAGCTAGATTTTGGTGGTAAGCATGACAAAATTGCCGAAATTAACCCAGAAGTTGCAAAGCCAGGCGATTTGCTGGCGGATGTATTCGGGCTTAATGACTTGATTTTAGAAATCGAAAATAAATCTTTGACACATCGCCCTGATACGTTTGGGATTATCGGTTTTGCGAGAGAGGTGGCCGGAATTTTGGGCGAGAAATTTGATGTGCCCGAGTTTTTGTTTAAAGAAGAAGTTTTTCCAGAAGGGTTTTTGGTTGAAACCAAAGATGGAATTTCTAGTGTTGATTCTAATATCGATGTTGAAATTACCGATCCTGCGATCTGTCCGAGATATACTTGTGCGGTACTAAAGGTAAATGAGGTAACCGAAGAAGACAAATATCTTTCTGAAACGAGAATACTTTTAGCTAAGTCTGGGATGCAGAGTGTGTCACGAATTGTTGACGTGACGAATTATTTGATGCTTCTGACTGGACAACCACTCCATGCATTCGATTACGATAAGTTTGCATTGGTCGGAAAAAGTGATAAACCCAAAATTATTGTTCGGAGCGCAAAGGAAGGCGAAAAGATTGAATTATTGGATGGTGAAGAGATTGTTTGTCGTCCAAGTGATATTTTGATTACTTCAAATGGTGTTCCGGTGGCAATGGCTGGCGCAATGGGTGGAAAAAATACCGAGATTGATGAGAATACTAAGTGTATCTTGCTAGAGTCGGCGACTTTTAGTTTGTATAATTTGCGTAAAACCCAAATGGCGCATGGAATTTTTACGGAAGCAATTACAAGATTTACGAAGGGTGTGCCGGCGGGAGGGACCTTTAATGTGTTGGCCGAGGCGGTGCGTGAAATTAATGGTAAACCACTTGCGGTCTGTGACAGATTTCCGAGCATCAAAGATGCGATTGTTGTAAAAATTACAACAGATGAAATAAATGGCTTGCTCGGGACTGACTATAGTCCGGAATTGATTGTGAAGACTCTTGAGAATGTTGGATTTGGCGTCGTATTGACGGGGGATAGTGATTTGTCTATTACTGTCCCAGTCTGGCGGACGGATATTTATATCAAAGAGGATATAATTGAAGAGGTGGGGCGCCTACTTGGATATGACAATATTAAACCGACTTTGCCTTTGCACGCTACGGCAAATACCAATGAGATGTTTGCGTTAAAGCAAGAGCTTCGTGATAAGTTGTCGTGCCTTGGCGCAAACGAGCTTTTGACCTACAGTTTTGTGAGTGAAAACTTACTCACTAAGGTGGGCCAGGATTTGAAAAATTCTTACAAAATTGTCAATTCAATTAGTCCAGAACTCCAGTACGTGCGCCAGTCGATCGTGCCGAGCTTACTTGATAAGACTTTCTTAAACGAGAAATTACCAGTTGAGCGGTTTGCGATTTTTGAAATGAACAAGGTTTATCAAAAGGATTTAGGTTTAGATTCTGAAAATGTGCCGATTGAGAAATTGCATTTAGGTTTTGTGGTGGCGGAACGCAAAGGTCATGAGACGGCTTATTATATGGCCAAGAAATACGTTGACAAAATTTTTAGTGATTATGGTGTTGATGTATTATATTCGCCAATACAGACTAAAATAGTTGAAGCGATGCCATTTGAGCCGATGCGGTCGGCAGAGATTAGGCTGAAAGGCCAGCCTGATGTGCTAATCGGTATTGTGGGTGAATTTAAAAAATCAGTACAGAACAATTTTAAATTAGCGGACTATTTGGCAGGATTTGAAATCGATTTGGAATTACTCCTTAGTAACAAGTCGCATGAGCACAAAAAATTATTCTGCAAGAAAGAAAGACGAGATTTAACTGTTGTTACAAAAGATGATTATGATGACGTAAAGGCGAAGGTCGAGAAGCTGTTGGTCGAGAGTGGCGCAGAGGCGATAGTAATTCCAGGAACTATTTATCAACCCGAAGGTTCCCCAGATAAACATATAACATTACACTTAGAATTTACCAAATTCAATGAGAATATAATGCAGAAGCTCGAAAGTTTGTAATTTTAAAACGTTTATGTTAGAATCAGAGTTATGATATTGCTCGACTCTGTAACGAAAAAATATCCAGGAGACGACGAGCCGGCGCTTGATTCGGTGTCGTTGCACATCGAACCAAACGAATTTGTATTTTTAGTAGGTAAGTCTGGTGCTGGCAAATCTACCTTGATGAAAATGATAACTAAGGAAGAAATTCCTGATTCCGGGAAGATTATTATTGGCGGAATCGACCTCGATTATGTAAAAAAACGTGATATTCCGGGCTATCGACGGCGGCTCGGTGTGGTTTTCCAGGATTTTAAACTACTTCCTCGTCGGACAGTTTATGAGAACGTCGCTTTTGCACTCGAAATTGCTGGCATGAGTGGCAAGGAAATTCGAAAGACGGTGCCTAAGGTGCTGGAATTGGTAGACTTATTGGATCAGGCAAAAAAATTCCCCGATCAATTATCTGGCGGTCAGCAGCAACGCGTGTCAATTGCGCGCTCGGTGGCAAGGCAACCGAAAATTTTGATTGCGGATGAGCCGACCGCTAACCTAGACAAGTTGACTACGGAGGAGATAATAGGACTTTTAAAAAAAATCAATGATTTTGGCACTACCATTCTCGTAACGACACACAATGAAAATATTGTGAATACTTTAAAGAAACGAGTCGTGACTTTGAAGGATGGCAAAATCGTGAATGATCAAAAAAATCATGGTATTTACGAGTTAAACGAAGCGGTGGCGTCTGAGCACAGAGTGCAAACCCCGGGGCATGCATTAAAAAATAAAAAGAAGGTAATTTGATGGTTGGTAAGAATTTAACAAAGAGTGAGAAAATCAAGCGCACTTCAAAGAATAATTTGAAAACGATGCGAAAAAATCGTAAGCGACACGTAGTAAGGGAAAAAGCACGCATTGTTAAATATGGCACAAGAGGTTTTTCGCGAAATATTTGGTTATCGACGGCTGCAACGGTTGTAATGGCTTTTACCCTGATCATTTTATTCGTGACGGTCGTAGCAAGTGTAATTTTGACGAACACTGCTGAGATGATGAAGGATAAGATTGATATTACAATTTATCTGAAGCCTGGAACTTCGGAAAAAACTTTGGAGGAGCTAACAGAAGCAATTTCAAAAGATTCAAACATAAAAAGTGTCGTAACTTCAACTTCGGAAGATGAGTATGCAAAATTTTTGGAAGATAACGCAGGAAGCGAGGAGATTATTAATGTTCTTGACGACGAGATGACTGCGCTGATGATTAAGAGAATGCAATCGACGATGAGAATCAAGGTGTATGATGTCGACAACCTGGACAGTATTAAAAATCTTGTAGCAACTGATGATATTTTCGTAAAAAATATTGATAAGGAAAAAGCTCCAACTTATGATGTTAATCAGGCTGAGATTGCGACGATTACTTCATGGGCGAGGTTGGCTCGAACCGGTGGAGTTGTACTTGGGGCGGTTTTTCTGGTGGTGTCGGTTTTGATTATCTTTAGTACGATTCGAATGGCAATCTTTTCTAGACGCGAGGAAATTTACATGATGAAATTAGTGGGGGCTGATAAAAGTTTTATTCGCGGGCCGTTTTTGATTGAGGC
>CAMVFY010000016.1 GCA_947166895.1 uncultured Candidatus Saccharibacteria bacterium | reverse complement strand
CCCGCAAGTCTTGATTTTTGTAAGAATTATGTTGTATTAAATACACACTAAAACTCCCCCTACCTTACCGCCCAAGAAAGCTAATCTGTATAGGCATTTCACACCTGAAACATTTTCACCACAATATTGCATTTTTGTTTCAGGTATGATACAATATGGTTATGGATGAAAAAATGCTAAGCATGATTAGCCGCAAAGCCCTGCTGGAGCGCACTCTAGCTGAGCTGGTTTATGGTGCACCCGAAATTCGCACCGAAGGAGATAAGAAGTATCTCTACGTTCATTATCGCCTTACCGGCAAACAGGTGACCAATTTTATAGGGGAATTTTCCGACGAATTACTCAGCGTCATCACCTCTAACAACGAAAAGGCCAAGCAAATCAAACGCGAGCTACGCGAGCTAAACCATCAGTTGCACACCCTAGGCTACCAGGAAACATCCTTAGATGAAAAAGTACAGCGTAATCTCGACTTTGCCAAACGTAATCTCAGCCTCACGATCCACTCGCAAGCTATTTTGGAAGGCGTTGCTACAACTTTTGCCAGTACCGAAGATATTATCGAAGGCTCAAAAGTTCAAGGCATGAGCCCAACTGATGTTGCTAAAATTGTCAATATGAAACATGCGTGGGAATTTATCCTAGACCCAGATGTAATTACCAGCGAGTCCGACCTCACACTTCTTATGCAAATCAACAAAATGGTTGAAGAAGGTTTTTATTACAATGCCGGCAAGCTACGCGATGTGCCAGTGCGAATCGGCGGGACTTCGTGGCAACCAGAGTTACCACTAGAGTCCAAAGTCAAAGAAGATTTAACGACAATCGTCCAGTCGAAAAAATCCAACATCGATAAAACAATAGAGTTTGTATTATACATACAAAAATCGCAACTATTTATTGATGGCAATAAACGTACGGCAATTATTTTTGCCAATCATTTTATGATTAAACGAGGTCTCGGCCTTATCTACATCCCGGCTGAACTCACCGATGAATATAAAACACTACTGGTAAAATACTACGAAACCGGCCAAAAATCAGCAATTTTTGATTTTCTGAAACAAAAGTGTTGCTTGTTGATATAAAGTAACCCATGCCAAAAATCACCAAAAGCCCCATGAAAGGGGCTTTTGGCTAGTACCCATAGATAGTGAGTCTAGTACATCCCACCCATGTCACCGCCACCCATCGCCGGCTTTTCTTCCGGGATCTCGCAAATCAGCGCTCCCATCGTAATCGCCGTCGCCGCAATCGACACGGCATTTTTTACAGCTTCCTTAGTCACCTTCGCCGGGTCAATCACCCCAGCCTTTTTCATATCGATCAAGCCTTTCGATGGCTCCATCACATTTACACCATACCCAGCCTTGCCAGCCTCCACCTCAGCTAGTAATGCCTGAGCATTAAGCCCAGCATTTTCCATGATATGCACAAATGGTGCTTTGAGGGCATTCTTCACAATCTTTGCCCCGGCATCCAAATCATCCAGCTTAGCGGCAAGATTCACCAAAGTCACCCCGCCACCAGCCACGATCCCCTCGGCTAGTGCTGCCTTTGTCGCCGCCACCGCATCGTCAACCCGGAATTTCTTTTCGTCAATCTCCGTCTCAGTCGCACCACCTACCTTAATCACCGCTACCTTGCCCGATAACGCCGCCGCTCGCTTTTCAAACTCCTCCCGCTCATAGTCACTCTTTGCATTTTCCGCAAAAGTATGAATCAGCGAAATCCTTTCTTCTACTGCCTTCTTGTCCCCTGCACCCTTAATAATCGTCGTTTCATCCTTCGTTGCAATCACCTTAACCGCCGAACCTAGTACTTCAAGTCCGACTTCTTCAAGTTTCAACCCCTTATCAGCAGACACTACCGTCGCATCAGTCAAAATCGCAATGTCTTCCATGATTTCTTTTCGTCTATCACCAAAAGACGGCGCTTTCAGCACCAACGAATTAAACACCCCCTTCAACTTATTGAGAACTAGAAGCGACAAGGCCTCGCCTTCTACCTCTTCCGCAATTATCACTAAGTCTTTCTTTCCGGCCTGTGCACATTTTTCAAGCAAAGGCAAAATATCACTCGCCGCCGAAATCTTCTTATCAGTCACAAGCACCAGTGGCTTATCAAATACTGCTTCTTGCCGGTTCACATCCGTTACAAAAAACGGCGATGAATACCCCTTGTCATACGAGAACCCTTCCACAATTTCCTGTTCCATCGTAAGCCCTTGCCCAGCTTCTACCGTCACTACGCCGTCTTTTCCGATTTTCGAGATCACTTCTGCAATCAACTTACCAATTTCCGCATCACCCGCTGAAATTGTCGCAACTTCTGCTACCTTATTAGAGTCCCCCTCGATCTTTTCGGCAGATTTTTCAATCTCTGCCACGACTTCAGCTCCAGCCTTTTCAATTCCTCGGCGAAGTTCCATCGGATTTACGCCCGCCGCAATTAGCTTATTCGCTTCGTTCAAGATGTTATAAGTTAACACCGTCACGGTAGTGGTACCATCGCCTGCTACCTTGTTTAATTTTTGTGCAGCAGTCTTAATTAATTTAGCCCCTACAGCTTCGCCCAGCGATTCGTCCTTCGATGGAAGTTCCACCGCTTCCGCTACCGTCACACCATCGTGCGTAATCACCGGTGCACCGTATTCTTTCTCAATAATTACGTTCTTGCCCTTCGGCCCAAATGTTACCTTTACTGCGTCATATAATTGCTTAGCCCCAGACAGCACCTTTTCCCGCGCCTCTGCTTCGTAATAAATCTTCTTTGCCATTTTTTACTCCTTTTAGTTATCACTCAATTTATTCGTTCCGCCCCTGTTCTATCTCAAAGTTTTCCACAGATTTTCCACAAGCTCCAATTTACATTGTGGCCAAAATATCCTCTTCTTTCAAAATAATATAGTCCGTATCTTCCACCTTCACATCGGTTGTCGAATACTCCTTATACACAATTTTGTCACCCTTCTTTACCGCCTTTACCTCTGGGCCAACCGACTCTACTACTGCATATGCTGGCTTTTCCTTTGCTTCGCCCAGCAAAATCCCCGATTTGGTTTTTTCGAGTGGTTTTTCTACTTTAGCTACAACTCTGTCTTTTAGTGGTTTGAGTGTCATATTATTACTCCTTTTCTACCTCTGATTATAGCACAAAAATTAGCACTGTAAACACCCGAGTGCCAATTTTATTCTAATTTTTCTCACATTTTCGAATCACAACCAAACTTTCAGTCACACCCTCCTGTTTTACCCATGTCCGACCTCGCATCCATTCGTCCACCGCCCTCGCCACCCCTGGCAAAGCCGGATTATTATAATCATGCACCAAAATCACCCCGCCAGGCACCACCCTATCTCCAACCAACCGCAAACTATCTTTTATCGATTCATACAAATCCCCATCGAGAAATGCAAAAACGATTTCTTTTGGCAGATCATCGTCCTTTAATTCCGAAAACCATGCTTTTTTAATCACCGGCACCGGTAACCCCGCTCTTAAGAACCTCTCTTTTACTTCCCGCTTCGTTACACCAAGTACGCCTTTTTGAAAGTCCCTTCCAAGCTCCGATTCGTCTTCAACGCCTTTTTCTGGTAACCCCTCAAACGAATCATAAATCCACAGCTTCTTCCCCGAATCCCTCAAAACATCCTCAAGAAGAAGCGAGGTGTCCCCCTTATAACACCCCAGCTCCACAAAGTCGCCATTTACCTCTAGGCATTTTTTTGCTAAATCAATTATTCTTTCAGTTTCAGCTTCCGAAACTTGATCATTCTTCCACGGCATCGATTAGCTCGCCAGCCTTCTTAATCATATAGGCCGCTTCATTGGTCGGGATAATATAAATTGGCTTCGATCCTTCCTCAGCTGCATTTGCATAACCCTTAGATTTATCAAGCGCCACATCATTTTTAATCTTGAAGCCCATAAATTCCAGTTTCGAGATAATCGCACCTCTTACCGGAATCGACCTTTCACCAATCGTCGCCGTAAATACAATCGCGTCAATACCGCCCATTTTCGCTGCAAACTCACCAATTTTTCCCGCCACACCATCAATAAATAGATTAAATGCCTTTACCGCTTCTGCCTTACCCTCTTCAGCCCCAGCAATCACCTCGCGCATATCGTTCGATCCCGCCATTGCTTGCAAACCCGACTGCTTGTTCATTAACTTAATCGCTTCCGCCGCACCCAATTTCTCACCGAGCAGAGCCCCAATTGTCGGATCAATCGAACCGGTCCTTGTCGACGACATCAACCCTTCAAGCGGTGTTTCGCCCATTGAAGTGTAAGCCGGCTTACCGTCAACTAGCGCCGTCACCGAGCACCCTGAACCCAAATGGCACACTACCATCTTTTTCTCAAGTAGTCCAAGTTCCGGAATCCGCCCCATCATGTATCCATAGGACGCACCATGTGCACCCCAGCGACCTAAGTCAAATTCGTCGATTATTTCTTGCGGCAAAGCATAGTCGGTATCTTTTCGCGAGTCTCGTGTCAAAGCCTCCGAATCGCTCATCACGAGCACCGGCACGCCCTGAAAAGTCTCGCGCGCGTTCCGGATTCCTCGCTCCGTACCTGGTACATGCAAGGGATTCGTTACTTGCACCTTTTCGAGCTCTTTCATTGTCTCGTCATCTACGATGTGATTTTTTGAGAAATATTTCCCTGCCGCTACTACCCGCACCAAAATACCGTCAAGCGGATGCGCTTCATTAATGAATCCTTCCTTTTCAAAAATCGCCTTCGCTTCTTTAAACGCCACGTCGAGAGTATCCCACTTTTTATCTACTACTTCTTCCGAGCCATCCGCTCGTGTGATTGTACAGATAAACTTCTTCGCTCCATCCTCTTCAATTCCCTCAAAGTAAAGCGAGCACACCTCGTCTTCACCCTCATACAGCGAAAACTTCTCAGAAGATGATCCCGAATTAAGAACTAAAAAAATCTTTGTTATGTTTGTCATAAAACTCCTTTTTTACATCATAACATTTTTTTCAAATATTCGCCAGTCGGCGTCTTTGCCCGCTTTGCCAATTCCTCCGGCGTCCCCTCATCTACCACCATGCCACCTTTTTGTCCACCTTCTGGGCCCATATCAATCACCCAGTCAGCACTCTTAATCACATGCAAATTATGTTCAATAATAATCATCGAGTTCCCCCCATCCACTAACCGCCCAAGAATCGACAAAAGTCTCTTCACATCATCCGTGTGTAACCCAGTCGTCGGCTCATCTAGGATATAAAGCGTCTTTCCAGTCGACCGCCGTGCCAGCTCTGTCGCTAGTTTTATTCTTTGCGCCTCACCACCGCTAAATGTCGTTGCTGGCTGGCCCAGCCGAATATATCCCAATCCCACTTCTTGTATCGTCCTAAGCTTCCCAGCAATCGAAGGAATATTAGCAAAAAACTCCACCGCCTCGTCAATTGTCATATCTAAGACCTGCGAAATATCCTTACCCTTATATTTAATTTCAAGCGCTTCCGCATTGTATCTTCGCCCATGGCACTTCGGACACGTCACATACACATCCGGCAAAAAATGCATTTCAATCTTATTTACACCATCGCCCTGGCAGTGTTCACAGCGTCCACCTTTCACGTTAAACGAGAACCTCCCCGCCTTATATCCGCGAATCTCCGCTTCCGGCTGTCCCGCAAATAATTCCCGAATTTGCGTAAATACACCCGTATATGTTGCCGGGTTCGATCGTGGCGTTCGCCCAATCGGCGACTGGTCAATCACGATTACCTTGTTGATATTTTCGATTCCATCAATTCTCTCATGCGTTCCCGACACCGTCTGTGCCCGGTGCAGCCGCGCGAGTAACTCATTCGCAAGAATCGAATTCACCAAAGTCGACTTCCCCGAACCCGACACGCCCGACACCACCGTCATTACTCCCAGCGGAAAATGCACATCGATATTCTTCAAGTTATTTTCACGCGCCCCAACCACTACTAGCTCTTGTCCACGCTTAGCCTTGCGCCGTTTTTTCGGTACCGGAATCGTCATTTCACCCGACAAATACCGACCTGTAATCGAATTCGGATTCGCCGCTACTTCCTCTGGCGTCCCCGCCGCTACCAACCGCCCACCGGCAAGCCCCGCCCCCGGCCCAATATCAATAATATAATCCGACGCCCTCATCGTATCCTCATCGTGTTCTACTACTAGTACTGTATTTTTAAGATCTCTCAAATGCTTCAAGGTCGCAATCAACTTGTCATTATCTCGCTGATGTAAACCAATCGACGGCTCATCTAACACATAAAGCACCCCCTGCAAACCCGACCCAATTTGTGTCGCAAGTCGTATTCGCTGCGCTTCACCACCCGACAAAGTATTCGCCGCTCGTCCTAGTTCCAAATACCCTAGTCCAACATCCTGCATAAATTTCACTCGCTCCCGAATTTCTTTCAAAATCGGCGCCGCGATCACATTTTCCGCTTCCGTAAAACCAAGATCCTGACTCAAAACCTCGAGCGTCGCATCTACGTCCAAGTTACACATATCTACAATGTTCAAATCATGCACCGTCACCGCTAGCACCGCTGGCTTTAACCTTGCCCCGTGGCACTCCTGGCATTCCCTCACCCGCATAAATCTTTCGATGTCATGCTTCATAAATTCGCTAGTCTTTGGATCATTATATCGTCGTTCCAAAGTCGGAATCACCCCCTCATAAGTCGTTTGATAAACCGTTCCGTCCGCAAATCGTCCCGAACCACTAATCTTCATCTCATATTTTTCATCGCCCGTACCGTATAATATAATATTCCGCGCTTCTTCACTCAGCTGTCCAATTGGTGTCTGTACATTAAAATCATGTTTTAGCCCCACCTGCATCAGCCTCTTTAACCACCACGAATCCTGCCCCACTCGGTTAAACGGCCGAATTCCACCTTCTGCAATCGTAAGATTATTATTAAATACTAGCCCCGGATCAATTTCCATCCGTGATCCCAAGCCAGTACACACCGGGCAAGCCCCTTCCGGCGCATTAAAACTAAATAGTCTCGGCGTCAGTTCTGGGATCAGCTCATCAGGATGATCCGGACACGCATATCTCTGCGAATAGGTCAACACTTCCGTACTCTCCGCCGCAATCCTCGCTTCCCCCACCGCTGTCGAAGTATCGTTAATCTTTAGTAGTTGAATTATCCCCTGCCCCATTTCAAGCGCCTGTTCAATCGAACCCGCAATCCGTGTTCTAAGCTCCGGCGACAACACAAATCTATCCACCACAATCTCAATATCATGTCTCTCGTTTTTATTTAACTCCGGAAATTCATCTAGCGCATAAATAATTCCGTCCACCCTTACCCGCGAAAATCCTTTCGCCGAATATTGTTCCGGAATGTGTAAAAACTCACCTTTCTTTGAACTTACAATCGGTGCAAGTAACATCAATTTTGAACCGAGCGGCAGTTTCATCACCTCGTTTACAATGTCATCTACCGACCGCCGGCTAACTTCTTTGTGGCAAATCGGACAATGTGGCACCCCCACCCGCGCAAACAGCAGACGCAAATAATCATATACCTCAGTTACCGTAGCCACTGTCGATCGCGGATTTCTCGACGTCGACTTTTGGTCGATCGATATCGCCGGAGAAAGCCCCGTAATCGAATCCACCTCCGGCTTATCCATAATCCCAAGAAACATCCTAGCGTACGACGACAGCGATTCCACATATCGCCTCTGCCCTTCCGCATAAATCGTATCAAACGCGAGCGACGATTTTCCCGAACCCGAAAGCCCCGTAATAATCACGAGCTTATCTCGTGGAATATCCACGTCAAGGTTTTGCAAATTATTTTGCCTCGCCCCCCTTACTTTTATTACATTATCCGTACCAAAAATCTCCATAAACTCGTATATTATACACCAAAACTCAACTTTTGTCCAGATTAGTGCTACAATATCTTTATGAATCCCAAAGTTTCAATTATCGTGCCCATCTACAATACTGCCAAATATTTGCCGAAGTGCCTAAACTCAATCACAAACCAAACCCACCAAAATCTCGAAATCCTCCTCGTCGACGACGGCTCCACCGACAATTCCGGCCAAATCGCCGACGACTATGCCAAAAAAGATTCTCGTATCAAAGTCATTCATCAAAAAAACGCTGGCCAATCTACCGCCCGAAACAATGGCCTTAAGAAAGCTAGCGGCAAATATATCAGTTTCATCGATAGCGACGATCAAATCGACTCTCATTTTATCGAAAATCTACTCAGCGCATACAATCATAACACCTCTATTTCTGTTTGTGGTATTCACTACAAACGTCTCCACCAAAAAACCACCGAAAATGTCTACATCAACAATCTTCGCTCACGTAAAAAAAACGAAACCAAAAAGGCTTACGTCCTATATCTCCTAGCCATTGATGGCCGTATGTACTCATCCGTCAACAAACTCTACCTCGCCGACATCGCCAAAAAATGCACCTTTGACACAAGCCTCAATTTTGCCGAAGACACAAAATTTGTTTTAGACTATCTAAATAAAGCTAAAGGGGAAATCTCTTTTGTGCTAGAACCTCTCTATATCTATAATTATGGCACCGAAACCAGCACCATCCGCTCCGCCGCCACCATCTGGCAAAACTGGCAAAATCAATATAACGACCTCAAAAAGTGGCTCGGCCAAAACCCCACTTTAAGCGAAAAGTTCTGGCTCCACCTCGTCTATCTCCGTTGGCATATTTCCTATCTCCGCTCAAAACGTCGCGCCAAACAGTAAAATATGGTAAAATAATACAGTATGAAAATTCCTCGCGTTCTTAATAAAAAGAATCGAATTTTATTAAAAGAACTCACCAAAACCGATTTCAAGCTCCGTTATCAAGGCTCGGTTTTAGGCTATTTATGGGCACTCCTTCGCCCGCTTATGATGTTCGCCATATTATACATAGTTTTTTCTAAACTCTTAAAAATCGGCAACGATATTCCTCATTATCCAGTTTACCTACTCTGTGGCACCACTCTGTGGAGCTTCTTCACCGAATGTACCTCTCAAGGTATTCAATCCATCATCGTACGCGGAGATTTGCTCCGCAAAATTAGTTTTCCCAAATATATTGTCGTCGTTTCATCCCAACTTACAGCCGTAATCAACCTCCTCATCAATCTTGCCGTGGTCATTGTCTTCGCCCTCATCAACGGTGTTACACCCAGCTGGACTTGGTTCCTCATCATCCCAGCCATACTAGAACTCTATTTGTTTTCCCTCGGTATTGCTTTCTTGCTTGGCTCCATTAATGTTAAATACCGCGATATCACTTCTATCTGGGATGTCATCGTTCAAGCCCTTTTTTACGCCGTGCCAATTATCTATCCAATCTCAATGGTTGCCAGCACTAGCACTCTAGCCGCCAAAATAATCCTCTTAAATCCCATCGCCCAAGCCATCCAAGACGTCCGCTACAACCTTATCACTACTGAGACCATCACCACCTGGAACTACATTTTTAACCCATCAGTCATCGTTCCCCTTGTCATAGTATCCGTAGTGTTGGTATTCGGAGCTATCACCTTCCGTAGAAAATCTAAGTTCTTTGCGGAGGAGGTCTAATGAAGCGTCCAATTGGCACTCGTACTGAAGTTTTAGAAGATAACGACACCGCTATTATCGTTAAGAATCTCTACAAAAGCTTTAATCTACCTACCGAACAATCCTTCGGGCTCAAACAGGCTATCTTCAACCGACTTCGTGGCATCAAGGGCTACAAAGAACAAAAAGTCCTAAAAGGCCTTAATTTTGAAATCAAAAAAGGCGAATTTGTTGGCATCGTCGGTCGTAACGGCTCCGGCAAATCCACTCTACTTAAAATCCTTGCCGGCATCTACTACCCCAAAAAAGGTGAAATTATCGTAAATGGTACCCTGGTTCCTTTTATCGAACTCGGCGTTGGTTTTAATCCCGAACTCACTGGACGCGAAAACGTCTACATGAACGGTGCTCTGCTCGGTTTCTCAAATGAAGAAATGAACAAAATGTACGATGACATCTGGGAGTTTGCCGAACTCAAAGATTTTCAAGATCAAAAGCTCAAAAACTACAGTTCCGGCATGCAAGTCCGCCTAGCTTTCTCAATCGCTATCCGCGCCAAAGGCGATATTCTTCTTCTCGACGAAGTCCTCGCCGTCGGCGATGCCGCTTTCCAGCAAAAATGCAATGATTACTTCAGGTCGTTACACGACAAAAAACAAACTGTTATCCTAGTCACACACTCCATGGACAGCGTCCGCGAATTTTGTACCCGTGCCATCCTCCTAGAAGACGGCAAAATCCTCCTCGACGGCGAACCCGACAAAGTCGCCAGCGCTTACAACAAAATGCTCGGCATTTCACAAGACAAATGAAAAAAATCACCTTCATCACAATGCAACTAAAAACACCTGGTGGCATTGAGCGTTTCGTGTCCACCCTCGCCACCATGTTTTCCGACAATTATAACGTTGAAATTATTGCCAACTATGGCAAACCTAGTACCGCCCTCGCTTTTCCATTATCCAAAAATATCAAAGTTACCTTCCTTCAGCCAACCCAACCCAAAGAAATATCCATGAAAAACCTCATCATCCATTTCATGTGGCACAAAATCCCCGCAGAGCTAAAACGTCGCCACAAAATCAATCATACTAGAATTAAAGCTTTCCGAAGTTATCTTAAAAACCTAGATACCGACTATATCATTACCGACCGCGCTCTTTATAGCAAGCTTACTGGCAAATATTATCACGGTAACGCCAAAAAAATCGCCACCGATCACAATTTTCATCAAAACAACCCTAAATACATCAAAACTTTACGTAATTCTCTTAAAAATATTGACGTTCTCGTTGTCGCCACGAAGGAATTACAAACTTTTTATCAAAAAATCTTTAGCAACATCAAGTGTTACAATATACCAAATCCACTTAACCAAATACCCACCAAAAAATCGCCCCTTAATACTCAAAATCTTCTCGCTATTGGTCGTTTTGTGCCCGAAAAGGACTTTCTAAGTTTAGTTGATGTTATAAATTTAGTTCATCAAGAGAATCCTGAAGTAAAATTAACTATCATCGGTGACGGCCAAGAAATGCCCCTTATTAAATCTAAAATAAAATCTAGTGGTCTAGAAAACATCATTTCACTACCTGGCTGGCTCTCGCCAGACAAAATTGAAAAATATTATTACAATAGCTCCCTCTACGTCATGACCTCAAAAACTGAGGCTTTCGGCCTAGTTCTCACCGAAGCCATGAGCTTCGGTCTTCCTTGTATCGCTTTTGACCGTGCTTCCGGTGCTCGCTCTTTGATATCTGCTCAGACCGGCGTCCTCATACCAAACGCAGATACCGGCATGATGGCAAAAAAGATTGTTGAGTTACTTCGTTCTCCGAACAAACTAAAAACCTACCAACATAATATCAATCAAATCATTCAAGACTACAGTCAAGAATCCGTTAAATCTCATTGGGCCAAAATCATAAACTAGGCCGTCGACCCAATCTTTGTTTATTCTCTGTAATATGATATAATTTTGTTATGAAAAAAGATTTATTCAAAGATAAAACTCTTTTAATTACCGGTGGCACTGGCTCTTTCGGCAACAAAGTCCTAGAGCGATTTTTAAAAGATGACATTGAGCTTAAAGAAATTCGCATCTTTTCTCGCGATGAGAAAAAGCAAGAAGATATGCGTATTAAATACAAAAACGACAAAATTAAGTTTTTTATTGGTGACGTTCGTGATTATCGTAGCGTCGAAGACGCCATGGACGGAGTTGACTACATTTTTCATGCGGCAGCCCTAAAACAAGTTCCATCTTGCGAGTTTTTCCCAATCCAAGCAGTAAAAACAAACATCCTTGGTACCGAAAACGTCCTTGAAGCCGCCATCAATCATAAAGTTAAAAAAGTTATTGTTCTTTCCACCGACAAAGCCGCTTATCCAATTAACGCTATGGGTATGAGCAAGGCTCTCATGGAAAAGGTTGCCATTGCTAAAGGCCGCGAAGTCAAAAACGATAGCACTATTATTTGTCGCACCCGTTACGGCAACGTCATGGCTTCCCGCGGCAGCGTTATTCCGCTATTTTGTGAACAAATCAAACAGGGCCTACCCCTCACCATCACCAATCCCGAAATGACTCGCTTCATGATGACCTTGGAAGACGCCGTCGATCTAGTCGTTTATGCATTTGAGCATGGCGAACAAGGTGATCTCTTTGTTGAAAAAGCCCCTGCGGCAACTATCGAAACTTTAGCAAAAGCCGTTTGCGAACTCAAAGATCCTAACGCAAAAATCAAATGCATTGGCACCCGACACGGCGAAAAGCTCTACGAAACACTCGTCACCAAAGAAGAAATGCTTACCGCCGAAGACTGTGGACATTATTACCGTATCAAAGCCGACAACCGCAATCTCAACTACCAAAAATACGAAAACGTCGGTAACGCCAAGCTAGATGACATCGTCGAATACAATTCCCACAACACTGAGCGTCTCGATGTTGAAGGAATGAAAGTCTTGCTCAAAAAACTAGATCTATTCAAGGACAACTAATGAAAGTATTAATCACCGGCGCAGACGGATTTATCGGCAAAAACCTCCAACTATTTTTACAAGAAGCAAACATTCCATTTGATAAATACACCAAGGAGAATACTCCCTCCGAACTCGAAGAAAAGCTAAAATCTTCCAGCTACATCATCCATCTTGCCGGAGTTAATCGCCCCGAGTCTCCACAAGAGTTTTTTGAAGGCAATACCGATCTCACAAAAACCATTATTGATTTATTAAATAAAAACAACCTCAATATCCCGCTCATCTTCTCTTCCAGCATCCAAGCCGAACTCGACAATGATTACGGCAAAAGCAAACGCCTAGCCGAAGACTACATATTAAATAATTATCCAGCCGGAATCGTTTTTCGCTTACACAACGTTTTTGGCAAAGGCTGTCGCCCCAACTACAATTCCGTAGTTGCCACTTTTTGCGACAACCTAGCTCACAGAAAAGACATCACTGTCTCTGAACCCGACAGAGTTCTCGAACTTATCTATATCGACGATATTTGTAAAACATTTCTAAACCTTATCACCAGTAAAACACAACCAAAAACACCTTATAACTACGTTGAACCAGTCAAAAAAATCAAGCTCAAAGATCTTGCAGACTTACTCACCGACTTTTCACAAAATATTCATTCAATCGACGTTCCGCGCACTGGTGATCCCTTTATCAAAAAGCTCTTCTCGACCTTTATCAGCTACTGCGACCTAAATGATTTAGTTTTTTCCGCCAAAGAGAACATCGATGAGCGCGGCCTCTTTTCTGAACTTATCCGCACAAAAGATTCTGGACAATTCTCCGTTTCAACCTCAAAGCCTGGCGTAGTTCGTGGCAATCATTACCACCACACCAAAATCGAAAAATTCATCGTCATCAAAGGCTCCGCCACAATTTCCATGCGTAAACTCGACGAAGAAACAATCCACAAATTCAAAGTCTCTGGTGACAAACTTCAAATTGTTACCATACCGGTTGGTTATACCCACAACATCAAAAATACCGGGGACGATGAGATGATCCTGCTGATTTGGAGTAATGAATTATTCGATCAAAATAACCCTGACACATTTTATAAGGAGGTCTAAATGGAAAAAATCAAAGTAATGGTAGTTGTCGGTACACGCCCAGAAATCATTCGTTTGTCTAGCACCATCAAGGCTATCGACAAATATTTTAACCTGGTCCTGGTTCATACTGGTCAAAACTATGACTACACTTTAAACCAAGTATTCTTTGAGGAATTCGGCCTCCGCGAACCGGATTATTACCTAAATGCTACCGGTAACACCCTAGGCGAAACCGTCGGCAACATTATTGCCAAAAGTTACGAAGTCATCGACAAAGAAAAACCCGACGCTTTCCTAGTCCTTGGTGATACCAATAGTTGTCTTGCTGCTTACTCAGCCAAACGCCTGAAAGTTCCAATTTTTCACATGGAAGCCGGCAATCGTTGTTTTGACTTCAACGTCCCCGAAGAAATCAATCGTCGCCTCGTTGACCACCTCAGTGACATCAATCTCGCCTACACCGAAAACGCTCGCCGCTACCTTATTGCCGAAGGCAAACGCGACGACAGTGTTTACGTTACTGGTTCGCCAATGGCCGAAGTGCTCATCGAAAAGAAAGCAAAAATTGAAAGCTCTGATGTTTTATCCAAAATGAATCTAACCGAAAAAGAATACTTTGTAGTCAGCGCCCATCGAGAAGAAAACATCGACATCGACAAAAAATTCGACAACCTAGTTAAAAGTCTCAACAAAATCGCTGAAGTTTATCAAAAGCCTATTATTTTCTCGACTCACCCTCGCACCGCCAAAAAGATCCAAGAAAAAGGAGTAGTGTTTAATAGCTTAATCCAAAACTCTAAGCCTCTCGGCTTTTTCGATTACGTCAAGCTGCAGCAGCACGCCTACTGTGTTCTTTCAGATAGCGGCACCATTCCGGAGGAGTCTGCCATCTTAAACTTTCCTGGCGTGTCCATGCGCAATAGTACAGAGCGCCCCGAAGCCCTCGATGCCGGTAGTATCGTCCTCGGTAGCGTAAACGAACGTGACCTCATCAATTCTATTGATCTAGCCATTTCATCGTTCAGGGAGGAACGTAAAAACCCTGTCCGCGATTATCGTGACACTAATGTCTCCGAAAAAGTCTGCAAAATAATTCAAAGCTATTATAATATAGTCAACGAAAGAACGTGGAAAAAATAACGCCAACCCGGATTTATAGATTACACAACATGAATCGCCCAAAAGTTGCCATCATAATCCCAAACTACAACAAAGCAAAATATCTTTCTGACTGTATTAATTCCGCTCTAAACCAAACTTACAAAAACATCGAAATTATCATCGTCGACGATCATTCCACCGACAGATCAGACGAAATTATCAAAAGTTTCGCAAAAAAACACCCCAGCATCAAGTATTATCGCTTACCCAAAAATAAAGGGGTAAGCCACGCGCGTAATTTTGGCGCCCAAAAAACTAATGCAGACTATCTTGTTTTTCTCGATTCGGACGACGTATACATAAATACCCGCAAGATTGAAAACGAAGTAAAGCTTGCCAGAAAAAACAGAATTGTTTTTTCGCAGTGGGTCCCAATGAAAAAAACCGGCGAGGTTATACCGTATCAAACCTATTTTCTAAACCCACTCCGAGGTCCCTTTGCAATCTGCAAAATACTATCAATCCATCTCCCACCCTATAAACAACTTCGCGGTTACATGATTCCAGTTAGCCTCTTTAAGAAAATCAACGGATATAATACAAAACTCCAATCCTATGAAGATTTTGACCTCCAGTGTCGGCTAGCCCTAAACGCAAAAATTGCATATACCAGAGAAACCGGCGAAGCCTATCGTCTGAACACCGGTGGCCTGTCGGCAAAAAACGAAAAAGAAGCCCAAAACATAATTAAATCTGTCCGAGCAACATACTATCGGCATCTAAATCCTTTTCAACGAAT
>CAMVFY010000015.1 GCA_947166895.1 uncultured Candidatus Saccharibacteria bacterium | reverse complement strand
ATATTGGATTGGCCGGGAATGGAGCGCTTAGTCTTGCAACGGCTTGTTTTCAGGCAGTAGAGCGAGTGGGCATGCCAGAATCGGGGCTGATCTTGGCACATACCTGTGTGGCCTTATCTAAATCGAAGAAAAATCGTGACTCGGCAGATGCTTGGTATAAAGCGCTAGATTTAGCTCGAAAAACTCGGGGTGAGCCGGTACCAACGTGGCTTCGTAACGCCCCAACTAAGCTAATGAAAGATTTAGGCTATGGTAAAGGTCAAAAATGGGAGTCTGGTTTCCATTTGGACAAGAATTATTTGCCGGATACGATTAAAGACGAGAAGATTTTTAAATCAACTATCTAGGCCAGCCTGGAAATACATTTGAACGTAGTCCCAACCCCATGAAAGAGAGAAACCTGAACTGATGTAGTTGTTGAACTTAAAGTAGGGCATACCATTGATGAGTTTGGAAGTTTTTTCGGCGTTCGCAATAATTTCTTTGATAGGATCATCGTTTTTGACGCAATTTTCGAATTCTTCACCAAGGCCGATTTTTTTACCGAGGTCAATCCAGTAATCTTTGTTTAGCTTATTCATTTCTGAAAAAGCGGATTTACCGGAGTCTTTGAAATAATCGTTCCAGACGGTAGTGATGGCTATGCGGTAGTAATCCCAGAATTTGTTTTCTTTTTTGGCGCAATAGGTGGCTTCTGCGGAGTAGCGTGAATTAATGGGGCGAGATTCGCCGAACTCGTAGAGAAAATCAGATAGACGTACTTCAACTAGGATGTCGTTTTCTTTGATGTAATTTTCGAAAGCCTCTTCGTTTTCAAAGATGGCGTTTTCAAATGCAACACAATATGGACACATGATGTCAGAATAGATGATGAAGTAATTTTTGGCGTCGATATTGCCGATGGTTGTTTGTTCGTCCCAGATTCGATCGGAATTAGAGGGTTTTACATTCATGCTAACCGTAATTGCTGCGATGATGGCCACTACTATGATGATTAGCCCTACGATTCTAAGGATTTTTTTCATTCACGCTCCTTTTGTTTTCTTAAGAGATATTTTTCGTTAATAATTATAACATAGGTTTCTTCGCCGAGACGTTTCAATGATAAAACAGCAATAATGATGGCTAGCCAGGTCACAATGGTGGAAATGGCACCAGTAATCGCTAAACCGCCAGAAGAAAAAATAGCTCCGATTAGTGGCGCAATAAGAGTAGTGCCGCAGGTAGGGCAGCCTGCACCAAGTGCGATGAGACCAGTAATAACTCCGGCACTGCCAAGGTTTTCGGAGTTTTTGGTATTATTTTCACGTTTTTTGTTCCAGAGTAAGACGATGAGCCCGATTAGTGTGCCTTGCAAAATAGAAATAGCAAAGACGGGTAGCCAGTCGAGAAAGGGTTGGTGAAAACCGAAAATGCCCAGGAAGCTATCACCGATGATTTTGAGGCTGCCGGTAAAACCAAGAGCCCCCATCAGCTCAAATTTTGATAGGCCACCGGCCAGTAGGTTCATGAGTAACCCAAAAAATAGAAAGGCTGGTATGAAGCCATACCAAAAACGTTTTTCTTTGGTGGCTAAAAGTATGCCTTTGCCGGCGATGGCGAACCCATCAAGCCATTTCCTCCAGTTCATGTAGGTTATATTATCATAAGTTTTATAAAAAAGTCAAGATTTTTTTGTTCGGTTTTACTCTGTTATGGAGGTATATTATTATAACATAAAAATTGTAAAAAAACAAGGTTGACAAGGATTTTGCCTATGCTAAAATGAAAGTAGATTCGGACCGCTTCCGACGTTGAGAGAGGCCTGAATCGGGGAAATGTTGGGTGGAGAGTGTAGAGTTGTTTTGGCTAGTTGTCGAGACATCCACCTAGAAATTAGACGGTGAAACATGCTTGTGGCGTGTTTTTTGTTGGAATATGGTATAATGGTATTACATGAAGCTTACGAGAAGATTTGATCGTGCTTTAGTTTTACTTACGGCTGCAACGGTCTTGTTGTTTTTGGGTTGTTTGATTAGACTCGGTTCGGTGAGAACATTTGCTGAAGGCGAAGAGGGGCCTGTTTTGTCCAGTGATACTAAATTTGTAACCTTTTTTGATGATGGCAATAAGCTTATCGTAAAAACAGAAGCAAATACAGTTCAAGATGCGCTTAATCGTGCTGGATTGGTGCTAAATGTAGGCGATAAGGTGGAGCCAGCTCTTGATACAGCGATCGATATGGATAATTTTTTCATAAACATATATCGGGCTAGGCCTGTGATGGTTAAAGACGGAATCAATTACAAGTATTTAATGACGGCGGGACATGATGCTAAGACAATTGCGAGAGATGCCGGTTTTTTGATTTACGATGGAGATGAGGTTGAATTGATGCCCAATATGAATTTTCTTGAAGCGGGGGCGGCGGAGGTATATCAGATAGTGCGAAACGGAGGACAAAACTTAACCGTAGAAGAGGAGATACCTTTTGGCGAAGAGCGAATCAAGGATTATAATTTGGCTCCGGGGAGCTTGGAGGTTAGACAACTTGGTGAGGTGGGGATGCGAAGATATGTTTATGAAGTTTTTTATGTGGACGGTGCGGAAGTGTCGCGAGAATTGATCTCGGAGGAGGTAATAAGAGAGCCAGTAGAAAGGGTGGTTGCTATAGGCGCCAGTGCGATAGAGAAAAAACCATTAACAGCGTCAATGGGGCGGAATCGTTACACGATAACTTTGGCGGATGGACGTATTATTGAAAGACAGGAAACATATTATGATTTACCGATGTCTGGCGTGATGGGATATTGTGGAGGGGGTAGTTATTCTGTGAGAGCTGACGGAGTAAAGGTTGACGCAGATGGATATGTGCTAGTGGCAGCGGAATTGTCGAGATATCCGAGATGCTCAATCGTGGAGACAAGCTTAGGACTTGGTAAGGTTTATGATACGGGGACTTTTGCTTTGACGAATCCGGAGCAATTTGATCTCGCGACAGATTGGACAAATCGCGATGGTCGCTAACAAAGCCCTTGGCCAACATTGGTTAAATAACCGGGCAATTTTGAATGAAATTGCTGGTTTGGCGGCTGAAGGGAGCGCGTGGTATCATTCCGAAAAAACGGGGGTAGAAATAAAAAACCAGGATGTTCATATTTGCTTAGAAATTGGACCAGGGCTGGGGACTTTAACTTCGTCTTTACTCAGAAGATTTGACGAGGTGATTGCAGTAGAATACGATGATAAGTTGGCCGGTAATCTTCCAAAGTCATTTCCAGGAAAGAATTTAAAGGTGATAAATGCGGATATTTTAAAATTTGATTTTTCGACTGTTCGTGATAAATATGTTATAGCAGGAAATATTCCGTATTATATTACAAGTCCAATTATTGAGAAAGTTTTGACTGCGCCTAATCTGCCAGAAAGAGTAGTGCTTTTAATGCAAAAAGAGGTTGCGGAGAGAATTGTAAGCAGTAAAGAAACGATGCTGTCGTTGTTTGTAAAAAATCGTGCTGAGGTGATGCCGGGACCAGTGGTAACAAAGGGCGAGTTTACGCCACCACCAAAGGTGGATAGTCAGGTAGTAATTTTTGAGCCGCATGCGCCGATTGTGGGCGAAGAGGTATTTCGGCTGATTAGAATTGGTTTTAGCGCACCAAGGAAAAAGTTAACCCATAATTTAGTGAGTTTAAAATCGAAGGTCGAATTAGGACAAGTATTTAATGATATAGGGATAAATGTAGGGGCGAGGCCGGGAGATTTAAGCTTAGCCGATTGGCAAAAGCTTAGCAAAAAACTAGAGTCTTAGTTAATCTACCGGAGTGCTGATTTAAACATTAGATGCCGGGGACTGGGAATTTGAGAGCGAGAGCGCGAACTTCGTCGTGGATGGTTTCGAGCTCGGCAGAGTATTTGGTGAGGTTTTCTTCGGAGCCAGCATCCTTACAGATGTCGGCGACTTTTTTCATCCAGAGAGCAAGGACTTTCATCTCCGAATCGCCGAGGCCACGCGTGGTGATGGCTGGTGTGCCAAGCCGAACCCCGGATGGTCGGAAGGCGCCACCGCGGTCGGAGGGTAATGCGTTGGCATTAAGAGTGAGGCCAATTAAATCTAGTGCTTTTTCGTAGATTTTGCCATCGAAGCCAAAACTTTCTTTAGTGTTTATCAGAATGAGATGATTGTCAGTACCGTCACCTTGAAGGACGAAACCAAGTTTGATGAGTTCCGTGGCTAAGATTTTGGCGTTTTTGACGATGTTTTTGGCATAATCTTTAAATTCTGGCTTTAAAGCTTCGCCGAAGGCTACGGCTTTGGCGGCAATAATGTGTTCTAGTGGGCCACCTTGGGTACCTGGAAAGACTGCGCGGTCGATTAAAATAGGGATGTTTTTGAGGGTTTTTTCGGGTTTCTTGAGGGGTGAGGCGACATTCCCACGACTTAAAATGAGACCGCCACGTGGGCCGCGGAGAGTTTTGTGGGTGGTGGTGGTCATGACTTCGAAGCCATAATCTAAGGGATTAGGGTGTATGCCCCCAGCGATGAGGCCGGCAACATGAGCCATGTCGGCCATGAGAAGGATTTCGTGACTAGTTTTGGCAGCGACTTTGTCGCGAATTTTTCTGACGCGTTCAAAATCTGGGATTTTCATGAAAGCGGAATAGCCTATGAGAATGATTTTGGGGTTACATTCAAGGGCTTTTTTCTCTAAATCGTCATAATCAATGTCACCAGCATCGGTAACACCGTAGCCGACAAAGTGATAAATCTGAGCCGATAAAGTTACTGGAGCACCATGGGTAAGGTGTCCACCGGCGGGGAGTGACATGCCAAGCACGGTATCACCGGGGTTTAACCAAGCATAGTAAACGGCATTATTGGCCTGAGCACCAGAATGGGGTTGCACGTTGGCGTGATCGGCGTGAAACAATCGGCAGGCGCGGTCGATGGCGAGGCGCTCGATGCGATCAATGTTGGTTTGCCCGCCATAATAACGGTAATTTGGTAAAATTTCTTCGGCGATTTTGGCTTCATCCCAGCCAGGAACGCCTTTGAAATTGGGGTACCCTTCAGAATATTTATTAGTTAAGACCGAACCCATAGCTTTAAGAACGGCGTTTGAAACGTAATTTTCGCTCGGGATGAGTTCTAGGCCCTCGCTTTGGCGAACTTTTTCTTGGTTTATCAAATCAAATACTAAATCTTTCATAAAACTCCTTTAAGTTATGGCTGACGGGTCCTGTCGTCGCCTCCTCCCCCGCGAAGACGTCGCGGGGGGCCCCTCCGGCGACATCACCCGTCAGCTATTTTAATGTGTATTTCGAAATGGAATAGTTTAAACCATTTTCGGTACCTTTCGTGATTAGGGTTTTTTCGTAATTAGTTTTGTCGAAATCGGGGAAAAAAGTGTCGGCGGTAGAGTCAGAAGCGTTAACTTCGGTGAGGTAGAGGTGTTTGGCATATTTAAGAAACTCAAAATAGACCATGCCGCCACCGATGACAAAGATTTCTTCGCCAGAATCTTTATGGGTATTAATAAAATCAGGTAAATCATTGACAGATTGGTCAGCTTCGGGAACGGGGTTTCGTGAAATGACGATATTTTCGCGATTTTTTAGTTTACCAGGGAGTGATTCCCAAGTTTTGCGGCCCATGACGACTTTGTGACTTTTGGTAGTTTCGCGAAAGAACTTCATATCATCCTTGAGGTGAAAGATGAGTTTCCCATTTTTTCCAAGTTCGCGATTTTTGCCGATTGCTGCAATTAAACTGAACATAACTACTCCGTAACTGGCATTTTAATAACGCCAAGATTTTCATATCCTTCTAGTTTGATGTCTTTTAGAGCGCGGGAATTATCAAAAGCGTAAAAGTCGTGAATATCAGGATTTAGCCAAAGTTTGGGTGCTTGGGGTAAAGTGCCGTTTTTGACTGCTTCGTCATAGCGGGCGATTTGTTCTTTGATACCATCGATTTGGTTTTCGTAAATGTGGGCATCGTTGGTAATGAAAGTGAATTGACCAGGTTTAGCACCGATAGAGGCGGCAATCAGGTGGCAAAGCGTGGCATATTGGACTACATTAAATGGTAAACCAAGCGGGACATCTGAGGAGCGAGAAGTGACAAGTACATTTAGATGGCCATCGATCAAGTTCCATTGCGAGTTCCAGACGCAGGAGGGGAGAGCGGCGGTTTCGAGCCATTCGTTCTGCCAGAGTGATAAAACCATGCGGCGATTACCGGGGTTTTCTTTGAGGGTTTCGATAAGGTTTTCGACAAGATGATATTTATTGACAATCCAACCATAGGCGGTACCAATGGTGTGGGCAAAATCTTCTTTTGCCTCGCTCGGGTGCTTTGCGGCGTAGATTTGGTTGATGTTTCGCCCTTGGTACTCGCCGGACGCAGAAATTTCCCACTCGTTCCAGATTTTGACGTTTCGATCTTGTAACCAACGTACGTCGTTTGAGGCGGCCTGGTAAATCCAGAGTATTTCAAGAACGGCAGTTTTGAAACCGACTTTTTTGGATACGAGGATAGGGAATTCTTCTTCGAGGTTAAATTGGAGCACCTGATGAGGTAAACGAATGGTGCGTGCCTCAGAGCCGGCTTGGGCAGTGTGATCTGGAATGGCAGAAGCGGTGGTGGCGCTACGGGTATCTTTTTTCTTGTAGTTGGTGATTTTTTCGCCATGCTCCAGGATACGGCGACAGAGATCGATGTATTGATCGTCAAACTTGCTCATTTTACCTCCAATTTACTGTACATTATAGCTTTACTTGACAATTTTGGCAAAGTGTGCTATAATGTAGACATAATTTGGTCATAAATGGGAGTTAACATGGCGAAACGCCTTTTTTTGTTACTATTTATTAGCTTTATGGGGGTGAGTTTGTCACCGAGGTTTTTGACTTCGGCTGATGAGGTCAGTGTGGTGAGGATTGATGATTCTCGGGCGGTTGAGACGGTGCCTTTACCAGATCCAGAACCGGTGGTTCAGCCTACTCCGGTTGTTTCGGTGGCGGTTCGGAATAATGCCCCGGCGAAAACTGTGCCTGTAGTAGCGGCTCCTGCGGCAGGGGTGGCAACTTCGGTGAACTATACTGTAACTTATCAGGTTGGCTCAAAAGCAGAATATAATTCGCTGGCTTATAATTTAAGCTTTACAGATATTTATAAATACCAAAAATTGGTGTATGGGCATAATGCGTCCAATTTGCTGTTAAGTTTGAAAGATAGATACGTCGGGGAGACTATATCTATAACAGAGGGCGGAGTAAAAACGAACTATAAAATTATGTGGAAGCAGCAGTTGGTAATGGATTCGGGGACTGCCTTAAAAGCTCCAGATGGACAGACTTATACGATGGGTGCGATTGCTAAGGCTCTAGGACAATACGACTTGGCCTTGATGACTTGTTCTGGTCAGGGAAATACGCCTTATCGGTGGGTTTTATTCGCCAACAAGGTTTAGTTTTGTGATAAAATTGGAACATGAAAAAACGGAAAAAGCAATCTAGGCTATGGATTAGACTTTTTCTGTTGGCGTGTGGTGGGTTGATTGTGGTGACGCTAGGGTGGCTTTTGCGACTTGATTTGGCTCGTGCAAGAAAAATGAATGAGAGAGGGCCAGGGTTACCGACGATACAGATTTATTTGAATGACGTTACTCTGGACGAAATCAAATCGGGAGATAAATCGACGAAATATGAGGACAACGTTTTGGAGCTAGTCACCCGCGAGGGTGTAAGCGTTTTTGATGACGTCGAGATAAAGGGTAGGGGGAATTCGACATGGGGTTTACCAAAGGCTCCATACCAGATTAAGCTTGAGCAAAAAACTGATCTTTTGGGGTTGGGTGCGGCCAAAAAATGGGTGCTACTTGCGAACTATTTGGACGGTAGTAATCTTCGTAATGACGTGGCTTTAAAATTTGCGGGAATGATTGGCGAAAAGTATGTGACTAGGGGTGAATTTGTGAGGGTAATGATAGACGATTCTTATGAAGGGCTATATTATTTAACTCACAAGATTGAAATTGATAAAAAGTCGGTGGATTTGAGGGACCGCTACGGGGTGTTGATGGAAGTAGATAATTTACACCGTGAATATGAGGATTGCATAGAGACGGACGCTGGAGTTTGTTTGGTGCTGAAAGATTTAGTTGAAGATGACGATGAGGTTGAAAAAGAGGCGATTTCGCAGTTTTTGACTGTTTATAATGCTTTTGAAAAAGCAACGCGTAGAAAAGATTATGAAGCGATAGTAGAATTAGTCGATGTGCGTTCGTTTGCGGAGTATTATCTGGTAAGTGAGTTTTCTGCAAATCCAGATGCTTATTGTTCGAGTTTCTTTTTGTATAAAAATGGTGAAAATGACAAGATACATGCTGGGCCAGTGTGGGATTTTGACTATGCCTTCGGCAATTATAAATGGAACTGGAGTGATGATGACAAAATATACTCTCCGTATGAAACGATGGCCCTACGTGATGAGTCGGCAATAAGACAGGGCGAAAAAGAAAAAAATGGGCTGATGTCGGAAATTTATTATTTAATGGAGATGCCAGAATTTCGGGATGAGGTGAGAAGGGTTTTTCGCGAAAAATTGTCTGGTAGGTCGGGCGAACTTTTGGATTGGATGCGGATGAGAAGGGATTTGATTCGTGATGAGGCGGTAGTTAATGCGTGGAGATGGGGGCTTGAGAATTTTGATGAAGAGGCAGAATATCTTCTTGATTGGGTAGAGGAACGATTTGACTATTTTGAGCAGGAATACGGCAAGGGAGAGTTTGAAACAAAAAACGAGCCACTCGGAGTGACTGTTTAATTATTGGTGGAGCGTATGAGATTACTACGTAATCTCAGGCCGCTCCTAAAAAACAAAATCCCGAGAACGAGTTCTCGGTATTTAATTTTTGGTGGAGCGTATGAGATTCAAACTCATGACCTCTTCGATGCCATCGAAGCGCTCTAATCAGCTGAGCTAACGCCCCAACGTTGTTATTTTAGCATACTTTGTGATAAAATGAAAACATGAAAACGATTTTGACGGGAATTAGATCTAACTCGGTGTTGACTCTTGGCAACTATTTGGGAGCATTACTTCCAATGGTGCGACTTGCTAATGCGCATTCCGGTGAATATCAGGTGAATATTTTTGTGCCGGATCTCCACTCAATTATTTCAGACGTGGATGGAGATTTGCAACAAAATATAATTCGAACGATAAAATATTACCTTGCGGCAGGATTAAAGGTTAACGAAAACGTGCATATTTACCGACAAAGTTATGTGCCGGCACATTCGGAGTTATGCTGGATTTTGAATTGCGTGGCGACAATGGGCGAAACTTCGCGAATGATTCAATACAAGGAAAAGTCTAAAGGCCAGGAATCGTGCAATGTGGGAATTTTTGATTACCCGATTTTGATGGCGGCGGATATTCTGCTGTATGATGCCGAGTATATTCCTTTGGGCGAAGATCAATTTCAGCACATTGAGCTAACGAGAAATTTGGCGATGCGGTTTAATCATCGGTTTGGTGCAGAAATATTTACGGTGCCAGTAAAAACAGCGGATCAAGTGAAATTCATGGGGGTGTCGGACGGGATTCGGATTCGGGATTTATTGAATCCGGAAAAGAAAATGAGCAAATCCACCGTGGCTGAGAACTCTAAGATCATGCTTGATGATGAGCCAGAAAAAGCTGCGAAGAAAATCATGTCGGCAACGACGGATTCGATTGGCAAGATTAAGTTTGATATGTGGGCGCAGCCGGGGATATCAAACTTGCTTCAGATTGAGGCTTTGGTAACGGGCGTGCCTTTACAGGACGTGATTGCGACTTGGGCAGGGCAGACGCGCTATGGTGACCTAAAGAAAAAGGTTGCCGAAAGCGTCTCGGGGATGTTGACGGCTTTTCAGATGGAGCTTGCAAAGATTAGTGATGAACAAGTCTATGAATTATTAGAGAGTGGTGAAAAATATGCCAATCGCGTGGCGAATGAAAAACTTTTGGAGGCGCAAAAGGCATTTGGATTGAGGTAGTTTGACTTTTTAGCATAAGTATGATATAATAAGGGGATATATGATTATCACGGGGAAAAAGTTTAGTAAACCAGAGATGTCGCGGGTGATTAATGGCGATGTGGTTTTGGATGCCCCGGAAGAAAAGCCGGAAAAAGTACGGCTAGATGTTTTAATGTCGGAAATCTACAAAAGCTATAATCGTTCAACCTTGCAGAGGTTTATCGAATATGGTTTTGTGACTGTGGATGGACAACTTTTTAAAAAGCCAAATTCCAAAGTGGAGCGAGGGGTAAAAATTGACCTTAAAATTCCGACGGTCATGAAGAATGCGGATTTAGTGCCGGAAAAGATTTATGAAGATGATAAAGTGGTGGTGTATAACAAACCGTCGGGGCTTTTATCGATGGCAAAGGGTGAGTATTGCCCGGAAAATACCCTGGAACAGTATGGCCTTTTGGTGCATCGACTAGACCGCGATACTTCGGGCGTAGTGATTATGGCAAAAGACGAAGAAACGCAAAAGTTTTTGAAGAAACAATTTCAGGCGCGGACGGCGCATAAAGTTTACGAAGCAGTGGTGGTGGGACGGCCAAAATTGGATGAGGCAAGGATTGATTTGCCACTGGCGCGCAATATGAGACGACCAACGACTTTTTTGGTGGACCCGAAGGGGAAGGAGTCGGAGACATTTTATAAAGTCTTAAAATCTAACGGTGAATATTCTTTGGTAGAGCTTCGTCCGACGACTGGGCGAACACACCAACTGCGGGTGCACATGAAATACTTGGGGTGTCCAATACTGGGTGATGCGGTGTATGGTAAAAAACGCGATCGGCTGTATTTGCACGCCAAGAGTTTGGAAATTACTTTGCCAGGTGGCAAAAGACAAGTGTTTGAGGCGCCGGTACCGGAGGAGTTTGAGCGTGTTTTTCGAGAACCCTGATGAGATTTTGAAGATTGCGAAACGATGTGGAACGGCGGTTTTTGTTGTGCCTAAAGACATAAAAATTGAAATGAAAAATGCAATTATTTTGAAGCCGGAAGAAAAAAATGTTATTACGATTGAGCAAGTACGGCAAGTGGTTCAGAAAACATTGGTGAGGCAGATGGTGGATCAGTATGTTGTGGTGCGACCGGCGGAGCTGATGAGCGAGGAGGCAGCTAATGCGTTTCTTAAAAACTTAGAAGAACCGAAAAATAAACTACATTTCGTGCTGATTACTGATGCGCCATCGTTACTTTTGCCAACGATAATGAGTCGGGCGAGTGTGTATTTACTAAAGCAGCATTGGGCGGCGGATGCAAAAATTGATGCGGACGAGGCTAGTAAGACGCTTGCAAAGAGGCTTTTGGTGGCAAAACCAGCGGATCTTGTTTTGATTGCGGAGGAAATAGCAAAGAAAAAGGATAATGTGAGAGCGTGGGCTTTGGAAATTTTGGGGATTGCCATAGAAATGCTTTATAAGACCTATTTAATTAATGGTAAAGATGTATTTTTGATGAAGTTGCCGAAATTTTTGGTAGCCTACGAGAATATTTCGCGAAACGGTCATGTGAAGCTACATTTGGTGGCAGATTTATGTTAGAATAGGGTTATGATTGCAGTTTTTGTAATGCTAATTTTTATAGTTTTCCTTGTTTTTTTCTTTCCACTAACGCCCAAAAAGAAAGAGGCCGAGGTTAAGTCGCCAAAATATGCGGCACAAATGAAGAAATTGTGGCAAATTGCACAAACTTCGATGAAGGAACGGAAGCCGTTTCGGGCGGAAAAGGCGCTTCTTACGATTTTGAAATTTGATGAGAAAAATGCAGCGGCGTATAACAGGTTGGGAATTTTATACGCGAAGGGTAAGAAATATGATGAGGCGGTGGAGTGTTTTGAAATTGCACAGTCGCTTGATAATAACCCGGCGTCAATTCATAACGTGGGCTTGATTTATCTGGAGACTGGTGCTTATGAAAAGGCTGCGATGGCATTTCGCCAGGCAATTCAACTTGAGGGTGATATCCCGTCTCGCTATATCGCACTCGCTAAGGCTGAAGAGGAACTTGGTAACACAAAAAAAGCAATTGAGGCGCTTGAAAATGCTTTCGAGCTAGATCCTAAAGTGACGACTCTTAGGCAGATTTTAGCAATTTACGAAGCGGCGGGCGACACAGAGGCAGCTACGGCGACGACCGCGAGAATTGAGGAACAAATCACGAAGGACAATGTGGCTAAACAAAAAAAGACTCTACGGAGAGTGGTTGGACCGCATCCGGTGCGAACACGTGCGATACGTTCGCGAACGATGGGTAAGAAGATTTAGGAACAAAAATGGTGCTGGAAGTAGGACTCGAACCTACGAAGCCCGAAGGCGAGAGATTTACAGTCTCTTGTCATTGCCACTAGACGATTCCAGCACGATGATAATTATTATAATCATTTTACTCCTTTTTTTATGGAGCCGTGACCGGGATTTGAACCCGGGACCTCATCCTTACCATGGATGCGCTCTACCGACTGAGCTATCACGGCAAGAGCAAAATGATTTATTGATATTGTAGCATACTTTTTAGTTTTTGTGTAATTGTTTATAATAACAATATGGAGAGGGTTTACGTTGCGATAGATTTGAAGTCGTTTTATGCGTCGGTGGAATGTGTAGAGCGGGGGCTGGACCCTTTGACGGCGAAATTGGTGGTGGCGGATGAATCGCGGACGGAAAAGACGATATGTCTTGCGGTGTCGCCAGCGCTTAAGGCTCTAGGAGTTTCGGGGCGAGCGAGATTATTTGAGGTTTTACAGAAGATCCCGCGGAGTGAGTTCATTGTGGCTCCGCCGCGGATGAAAAAATATATGGAGATAAGTACGAAGATATACGGGATTTACGCTTCGTTTATGGCGCCAGAGGATATCCATGTTTATTCGGTAGATGAGGTATTTATGGATGTGACGGCTTATCTGAAAAATTATAAAATGACGGCACATGAATTAACGCTTACGATGATTCGGAAGGTACTTCTTGAAACTGGAATTACGGCGACGGCGGGGATTGGTAGTAATTTGTACCTTGCAAAAATCGCAATGGATGTCGAGGCGAAACATATGAAACCAGACAAGGATGGTGTGCGAATTGCAGAGTTAGACGAGCGGAGTTATCGTGAAAAACTGTGGAATCACACACCGATAACGGATTTTTGGCGGGTGGGGCCGGGGTATGCTAGGAGGCTTTTAAAATACGGGATTTTGACGATGGGGGATTTGGCGCGGTTTTCACTAGCAGGAGCGGATTTGCTGTATAAAGAGTTTGGGGTGAACGCGGAGCTTTTGATTGATCATGCTTGGGGATATGAGCCGGTAACAATGCCGGACATTAAAAATTATCAATCGGATAATCATAGTGTTTCGTCGGGGCAGGTTTTGTCGGAGCCATATGATTTTCAAAAAGCGCGGCTAATCGTGGCGGAGATGGCGGACGAACTGGTGCTAGATTTGGTGAGAAAAGGTCTGGTGACTGACCAGATTGTATTAACGGTAGGTTATGATACGGTGAGTGCGCGAAACTATAAGGGCGAGTTAGTTCGTGACCGTTATGGACGTAAAATTCCGAAGCATGCCCACGGGACGATTAACTTGGTGGATTTTACGGTATCGACAAAAAACATTTTGGCAAAAACTCTGGAGCTATTTGACCGAATTGTGGACCCGGAGCTAAAGGTACGGCGGATGTATGTGGTGGCAAATCATGTGAAAGTTGATGATGGGCGAAAGGAGTTAAGGCAGCTTGATATTTTTACGGATTACAGGCAACAGCTTAGGGACTCAGCGAAGGAAAAACGGAGACAAAAGGCGATTCTCGACATTAAATCTCGTTATGGAAAAAACGCAATACTTCGGGGGATGAATTTTGAAGAAGGCGCGACAATGCGAAAACGAAATGAACAAGTGGGAGGACATAAAGCATGAAGTATGACGATATCATTGATTTGCCGGCATTTCATGCTGAGGGGCGACCGCGAATGAGTAACCGTGAGCGGGCGGCGCAGTTTATGCCGTTTAAATCTTTAAATCCTTACCATGAGTTAGTTGGGGAAAAAGAAGATGAAATCTTGGACGTAAAGTGGGAAGTGATTGAATATGAAGATGACGAGCATATGTTATAATGGCTAAAAGAAAGGAGTGTAATGTTTGACTTAAAAGGAAGAGTTGCGGTGGTATCGGGGGCATCATCGGGGCTTGGCCAGCAGATGGCGTTAGCTTTGGCGCGCCAGGGCGCAGATCTTGCAATTTTGGCTCGGCGTGTAGAGAGGTTAGATGAGTTTAAACCGAAGCTATTAGAGGCCGGAGCATCAAAAGTGGTTGCGATAAAATGCGATGTGACTTCGACGGAGAATGTAGATGCCGCGGCGAAGCAGGTCGAAAAGGAATTTGGGAAGGTTGATATTTTACTAAACTGCGCTGGTTCGGCAAAAAATAATAATGTACTTAACATGACAGATGAGGAGTGGGATTTTACGATTGCGACGGATGAGACTTCGGTGTTTAAGATGACGCGGGCGTTTGCGAAAATTATGAAAAAGAAGAAATATGGTCGGATTATTAATATCGCTTCGATTTATGGTTTGGTTGGAAATACCGAGATTCACACAACGGCTTACCATGCTTCAAAGGGCGCAGTAGTGAATTTGACGCGAGCAGTAGCGGCGGAATTAGCGCTAGATGGGATTACTTGTAATGCGATTTGTCCAGGATTCTTTTATACGGAACTGACGACGGAGGCATTGGATACGCCGACTTTTCAGGAGTTTGCTAAAACTCACGTGCCGATGCAACGCTACGGTAAAGCTGGCGAACTAGATGCGGCGGTGGTGTTCTTGGCGTCGGAAGAAGCACGTTATGTGACCGGTGTGATATTGCCAGTGGACGGCGGCTACACCGCAATTTAATGAAAGGAGAAATATGAAAACTAAATATGATGGGACAAAAACTTACGAAAATTTGAAAAAGGCGTTTGCGGGGGAGAGCGAAGCGAGAAATAAATACGATTTTTTCTCGTCAAAGGCAAAGAAGGATGGATTTGAGCAGATTGCGGCGATATTTGCTGAAACTGCGGCAAACGAGAAAGAACACGCCAAGATGTGGTACAAAGAACTACACGGTGGCGCAGTGGAAGATACAGACGTGAATCTTGAAGCAGCTGCAGCGGGCGAAAATTACGAATGGACGGATATGTATGCTGGTTTTGCAAAGACGGCGCGGGAAGAGGGATTTGAAGAGTTGGCAGTAAAGTTTGAGGAAGTAGCGGCGATTGAGAAATCCCACGAAGAGAGATACCTCAAACTACTTAAGAATGTAAATGACAAGAAAGTGTTTTCAAAAGATGGTGATGTGATTTGGGTTTGCCGAAATTGTGGACATATTGTAGTTGGGAAGGAGGCGCCGGAGGTTTGTCCGGTCTGTGCGCATCCGCAGGCGTATTTTGAAATAAAAGCCGAAAATTATTAAAAAGTCTGCCGATTATGATATAATCGGCAGTATGCCGACTTAGCTCAGTTGGTAGAGCAACGGTTTTGTAAACCGTAGGTCGTCGGTTCAAGCCCGACAGTCGGCTCCA
>CAMVFY010000014.1 GCA_947166895.1 uncultured Candidatus Saccharibacteria bacterium | reverse complement strand
GATATACATCAATACGTAAATCTTTATCGTCAATCACCACTTCAGTATCCGCCTTAATCACCGGCAAAATCTCAACTAACGCAAATGAAGTCTGGCGCAAATTTTGCGCATTAAACGGCGAAAGTCGCACTAGTCTATGCACACCATGCTCCGATTTCAAAAACCCATAAACATTCGTACCGGTCACCTCATACACAGCCGTCTTAATCCCGGCTTCTTCACCAGCGGTTTTTTCAATCAAGCTCGCCTTAAATCCTTTTTTCTCAAAAAACCTAAGATACATCCGCTCAAGCATTCCCGCCCAGTCCATCGCCTCAGTGCCGCCGGCGCCCGCCGTAATCCGAATAATCGCATTATTATGGTCGTATGGCCCCTGAAACCTCAGAGCTTTTTTTAGCTCCGTAAATTGACTTTCCATGCCATCAATTTGGCCACTAATTTCATCTTTTAAATCTTCATCCGCAATCTCAAGCAGCTCGTTTAAGTCATCAATCTGAGTTCTGAGTAACTCCCAAGGGCCAGTTTCCTCGGAAAGCCGCGCCAACTCCTGATTTTTTGCCGTCGCCTCCTCAACATTTTTCCAAATATCCGGGTCCGCGACTTGTTTTTCTAGCTGCTCTAGCTGTTCCAACTTCTCTACTAACCGTAACTTCTCGTAAACCTTCAAAAACTCCACCCTTAAAGCTTCCAGCCGTCTCATAAGTTCCTGCATGCCCATATTATACCATTTATTTACAACGTAAATAAATGGTCCGAAACAAAAATTGAATTGGAATTCACTTCCAACTCAATTTTTGTACTAGCCTTTTCTGCTGAACTCTTTTCCTCCGGAAAAGAGTTCAAGGCTTTTTGATTGCCCTTACGGGCTATTGTGTGAGGTGCCAGGCAAGGTTGCTAGAGTTAAACTCTAGAGTCACCCTTTCCCGGCCAACGAGCACATCGAAAATATGTAACGCAACCCCACCCGCGAACCTAATTTGGGTTCGGAGCAGTTCCGTTACCTCGGTTTCGCTCTCCCCTTGTCGCCGAAAAGAAAGCGGCTGGCAGGGTGTCATTTCGTAACCGAAAAGTGCCATTACTTCGACACGCTCTTTATTGTTTTTGTTAAAGTTTTTCATAAAGACTCCTTAAATTAATTTATAGAGTCATTTATGTGAGCCTGTTTTCGGCTCGTAGCTCAAGGCATAAATGACGATACCAAGAGCCTACAACTTTTCTCATTGCCAGGGACCGAAGTTTAGCATGAGTAATTTAATTATACCACAAAAAATGTTATAATAATAAGATGAACATCTGGGATAAATTACCGCAGCCGTTTTTGATTCTCGCGCCCATGGAAGGCGTGACTGATATTATATTTCGTCAAATCATCGCAAGCGCCGGCCGACCAGATTTATTTTTCACGGAATTTACCAACGTTTCCTCCTACGCCTCCGAAAAAGGTCGCGCTAATGCCTTAGAACGTCTCAAAATCGCCCCTACCGACTCCCCAATTATTGCCCAAATCTGGGGCAATAACCCTGAGCACTTCTCGGAGTGCGCTAAGGCGCTCGAAGGTCTCGGATTTTCTGGCGTTGACCTAAATTTTGGCTGCCCCGACAAGCATGTCAATAAAGCCGGTGGTGGAGCCGCCATGATCAAAACCCCCGAACTCGCCGTCGAATGTTACCGCAACGCAGTTAATTCGACCAGTTTGCCAGTGTCCATCAAAACCCGTCTCGGCTGGTCTAATCCTGACGAATTTCGCACCTGGCTTCCGACACTCCTCGCCGAACACCCCGCCGCCCTCACCGTGCATCTAAGAACCCGCAAGGAAATGAGCAAAGTCCCCGCCCACTACGAACTTATCCCCGAAATCATCAAGCTCCGTGACAAAATCAGCCCCGTCACCAAACTCATCATCAATGGCGACATTCGCGACCGCGCTCATGCCCTAGAACTACACGCTAAATACCCCGAAGTAGACGGCTTTATGATTGGCCGCGGTGTTTTTGCTAACCCCTATTGCTTCACCGACCACACCCCGACCCAGGAAGAGCTAATGGAGCTTTTGAAAATGCATTTAGATTTATTCGAAAAATACGAAGGAATCCAGTCATACGAACCCCTAAAGCACTTTTTCAAAATCTACGTCAATAACTTTCCGGGTGCAAAAGAGCTTCGCGCCAAACTAATGGAAACTCACTCTGTCACCGAAGCTAGAAAGGTCTTAAAAAATGCGAAATTATAAATTGTCTCAGCATTTTTTACGTTCACCTCGCCTCGCGCTAATTTTAATCGGCCATTCCAATCTTAAAAAACGCGATCTCGTAATCGAAATTGGTGCTGGCTCTGGTGTTATTACCAGCGCACTGTCTAAACGCGTCAATAAAGTAATCGCCATCGAACCAGACCACAAAACCGCCGCAAAATTAAAAGAAAATCTTGAAAAACACAACATTACAAATGTCGAAGTAGTCGAACAAGATTTTCGCGATTTTGTTTTGCCAACCGAGCCCTACAAAGTTTTCTCTAATCCCCCCTTTCACCTTAGCTCAGTAATCCTTCATCAGCTTATCGAATCCACCAACCCGCCTGAAGCTATCTATCTGATCCTACAAAAACAGTTTGCTCTTAAGCTCCTCAATAATACCCGCCACTATACCTCACAGCTCGGATTTCAATTAACTCATAATTACGACACCAAAATCCGCTTACCACTAAAACCAACTGATTTTACTCCTCCGCCCGGAGTTCCCTGCGTTTTTTTCGAAGCCAAACTCCATAATCTACCGGAACACAGCCAACGTGCTATAATTGACTCATGAAAATTGCGCTATTAGGCTACGGCAAAGAAGGTAAATCTACCGAAAATTATTTTGAAACCCACTTTGATAACCTCAAAATTGACATTTTTGACAACTTCACCCCCGAAACCATCAAAAACCAAGATTTTTCCTCATACGATTACGTTTTTCGTAGCCCTTCCGTCCCACCATTACATTTACAAAACGAATCTAGTGTCACTAAATACTTCTTTGACCACTCCCCCTGCCAAATTATCGGCGTTACCGCCACCAAAGGTAAAGGCACCACCTGTTCATTTATAAAATCACTCCTTGACGCTCTCGGCGAAAAAGCCTACCTAGTTGGCAATATCGGTTCCCCCGCTATCGACATTTTAGATGAACTCACCGAAAATTCCGTCGTGGTTTACGAACTATCTAGTTTTCAGCTTTGGGACATACAAAAATCTCCACACATTGCCGTCCTCGGTCAACTCGAGCCCGACCACCTCAATATTCATAAAGATTATGCCGACTATCTTGACGCCAAGGCCAACATTACCAAGTTCCAAACTGCAGACGATTATCTAATCTACTTCCAGAATAACCCCGAAACTACCAAAATCGCCGACGCATCTAGCGCAAAGAAAGTCCCTTATCCATTTAAAGTCCCCGCCACCGTCAAGGCAGCCATTACTTTACCGGGTGACCACAATTTAAATAATGCCCTTGCCGCTATTGCAACTGTCGCCGCCTATAAAAACATCTCACCAGACGAATATATCGCAAACTATCAAGCCGAGATCCTCACTGGTCTCAAGAACTTCAAAGGTCTCCCCCATCGTCTCGAATATTTACGCGAGTTAAACAGTGTCAAGTATTATGATGACAACTTTTCTACCAACCCGTCATCGACGCGTGTCGCAGTAAATGCTTTTCCAAAAGACAACCTTGTCGTCATCGTTGGCGGTCGCGACAAAACCAATAACGAGGACCTACCAGAAATCTACGAAATATTGCAAGCACCCCAGGTTAAACAAATCATCTTAATTGGCGAATCTGGCCACGAACTTGCAAAAAAATACAACGACGCTCGTTTCATCGTGGCCGAATCTCTAAAAGATGCCGTTTTTACAGCTAAAACTAAAGCCGAATCTATCGCCCCTGCTATTGTCCTCATGTCTCCTTCCGCCGCCTCTTTCGATATGTTCGAAAATGTCTACGACCGTGGCGCAAAGTTCAAAAATTTAATCTCGTCTCTAAACTAGAGATAGATGCTTTGTCGGTCGAAGATACGGCCGCAAACCCCTTAATCCCTGAACCAGCAAACTCGCGCGCAAGTTCAATCATCTTTGTCTTGTCGATTCCTCGAATCAAATTCGGCATATTATCATAACGCTCAATTGTTTCATTGGTAAAATATCCGTCCGCGTAATAATCCGCAATCTGCCCCACCGTCTGCGCGCCCATCTGAAAACGCCCGAGCGCGTACGATTTTGCCGCTTCAAAATCCGCGTCAGATATTTCGCCATTTAAAGCCTTCATTAGCTCCAGTTGAATCAGCTCAAACAAAGCTTCGGCATTCTCTACATTCACTTCACCATCAAAATCCCAGTACGAACTTGTTGCATTACTCGCAACCGATGAACCTACCCCATAAACCAGGCCCCGTTTTCGCGCCGCTCCAAAAATCTTCGAATTTGTTGTTCCGTTCAAGATATGGTTTAAGCAGTTCATCGCAAACACTTCATTTGGCTCCAGATGTCGCGGTGTCACCAATGAAAACCCGAAAGTAATGTTTGAAGCATCTTTTCGCCTAATCGACACCGCCTCAGATGAGTGCAAATCCGCCACTGGAATTTCAAATTTTTCACCCTCTTTCAAGTTCCACTCATCAAGCAAGTGCATAATTTTGTGCTTCCGCCCCCGAATCCGCCCAGCAATAATAAAAAGCATATTTTTTGCCGTGTGCGTTCGCCGGTAGTGCTCTCGAATATCTTTAAGCTCAATGTTACGAATCGTTTCAAGCCGTTCCGGCAAAGCCAAAATATCCTCACCCACCGCCTGTTGCACCCGCGGCCACAATAGCCGGTAGTAATCATTCATATACCCAGTTAACTCCGACCGAATGTTTGACTTCTCGCTCTTTAGCTCCTCGTCATTAAATTTTGGCTCACAAATCGATACTCGCTGGAGTTCCATAATTCTTTCCCACTCAAAGTCCGCACACTCCGTCTCGTAACACACCGAAATATCCGACGTCCAAGCGTTATGATAAGCTCCATTCTTTGTAAACTCCGCCTCAAATGCCTGCTCATCCTTAAACTTTCCGTTTGCCCCAAAAGCTAAATGCTCCACCACATGCGGAATTTCATATACATCCTTATTTTTAGCATAAAGCATCCCGGCTCGAAACTGAACTCTCGTCGACATCACACTCGCACCCGGTATGTCAACAAGAAGTCCTTTCGCTCCGTTTTTCAGGGTAATTTCTTCAACCGAGTGCTTCATATATTGACATTCTAAACCGTTTATGCTATAATAAGCTTATTGGTCTACTTACGACCTTTCTTTCGCGATTTTTTCTTGTTTTTCTTGGCAGCCTTCTTTGAAGCTGTCTTTTTGGTCTTACCTGGTACCGGCTTCAACCCTGGTGTCTTTTTCTTAAACTCCGAGTCGAGGTTCTTCTCTCCCGCCGAAATCTCATTCACACCTTTTTCGACCTGGCCCTCGGCCATCTTGGTCAGTTCAGACTCGTATTCCTCGCCATCGGTTACGTTATCAGCATGCGCTTCGGCTGGCGTAATCGAAAGCAAAATCTTAAGTACTTCCTCACGTAAGTTCCTCTGCAAACCGTCAAATAACTTTTGCGACTCCGAACGATATTCAACCAACGGATCCCTCTGTCCCACGCTCCGCCAGTGAATCCCTTCACGAAGATGCTGCATATTCTCAAGATGTTGCATCCATAAAGTATCTAGCACCTTCAAATATACCTCTCGCTCGACCTTTCGCATTACCTCGGTCCCAAACTCCATTTCCTTTGCATGATATGCTTCTTCTACGGCTTCAAGTGCCAATTTTTCACGGTCCTTTTCCTTACGCATCAAACCAATTTCGTGAATCAAATCATCATCAAAATCAAATACCGCCTTAAACTCTGCGTCGAAGTTCTTATTTACTCTCGACGAAAACTCCGTCAAAGTCCTGACTTCTTCACGCATCAATCGCTGAATCTCTGGGAAAATTTCCTCCCCCTCCAAAATCTTCCGCCGCATCATGTAAACAACCTTACGATGTCGATTAATCACGTTATCATATTGCACTACGTTTTTACGGGAATCAAAGTTAAACCCTTCGATCCGCTTTTGTGCCGCTTCCAAAGTCTTTGAAATCGCTTTAGTCTGAATCGGCGTATCTTCATCGACACCGAGCCTCGTCATCAGCATCTTTACCCTATCACCCTGGAAAATTCGCATCAAATCATCCTCGCAGGACACAAAGAATTGAGTCGTACCCGGATCACCCTGACGGCCACCACGACCACGCAACTGATTATCCACTCGCCTAGAATCGTGCCGTTCTGAGCCAATCACTACAAGTCCACCAAGCTCCTTCACCCCCTCGCCGAGCTTGATATCGGTACCACGGCCTGCCATGTTAGTTGCAAGCGTAATCGCGCCCTTTTCCCCCGCTTTAGCAATAATCGCCGCCTCTCGTTCATTATTTTTAGCATTCAAAATCTCATACGGCAAGCCAAACTGATCCAAATAATGCGCAATTTCCTCATTATTTGCAATCGAACCCGAACCAACCAACACCGGCTGACCTTTTTCATGGTATTTTTGAATTTCTTTAGCAATGGCCTTAAGCTTCCCAGCCTTAGTTTTGTAAATCAAGTCATCCTTATCTACACGCGCAATCGGCTTATTTGGTGGGATTTGGATTACGTCGAGCGCATAAATCTGTTGAAACTCTTCCGCCTCCGTAAATGCTGTACCAGTCATACCAGACAACTTCTTGTATAACCGGAAGAAATTCTGGAACGAAATTGTGGCAAGCGTCATCGATTCTTGCTTTACCGCTACACCCTCCTTAGCCTCAATTGCCTGATGAAGGCCCTCGTTATAACGTCGTCCTTGCATCAACCGCCCAGTATGTTCATCTACGATAATTACTTCGCCCGAATTGGTTACCACATAATCTTTGTCACGCTTAAAGACGATTTCTGCGCGAATCGCCTGCTCAAGATGATACACTAGCCGCGTGTTTTTGGTCGAATACAGATTGTCTACCCCCAAAACTTCTTGAACTTTCTCAATCCCCTTATCGGTTAAAGTCACGCTGCGCCGCTTTTCATCAAAAATATAATCTTCTGGCGTCAGCCTTGCAGCCACCTTCGCAAATTGGTAGTATGCTTCTGGATTATCACCCGCTGGTGCACTAATGATAAGCGGCGTCCTCGCCTCATCAATCAAAATCGAGTCCACCTCATCTACAATTGCAAAATTCAGCTCCCGTTGCCGAAGATATTTCACCTCACTCGTCATATTATCGCGAAGATAATCAAAACCAAACTCGTTATTCGTCCCGTAAGTAATATCCGCTTCGTAGGCTTCTCGACGAGTCGCCGGTCGAAGATGCGAAAATCTCTCATCGTCATGCTCCTCGTTCTCATACTCTGCATCGTACACAAACGAAGCATTATTGATGATTACACCAACCGAAAGTCCGAGAAAATCATAAATCGGGCCATTCCACCCAGCATCACGCTGCGCCAAATAATCGTTTACGGTCACCACATGCACACCACGACCAGTCAAACCGTTAAGATATGCCGGGAGCATCGCTACAAGAGTCTTACCTTCGCCAGTTTTCATCTCGGCTACAGCGCCCTCATTGAGCACCATACCGCCAATCAGCTGCACATCGTAAGGGCGAAGCCCAAGTACCCGCTTTGAAGCCTCCCTCGCCACCGCAAACACATCAGGAAGCAACTCGTTCAATACCTTCGTATCATCCACCGGCGAACGCTTTTTGCCAGACTTTTTAATTCCCTCTTCTGCCTTGGCGGTCTTTAAGGCTTTTGCGATTTTTTCTCGAAAAATTGCCGTTTGCCCCCTAAGCTCCTCGTCACTCATCGCTTCGTATTTAGGCTCTAACTTATTAATTTCCTGTGCCCGCTTCCATAGCCGCTTTAGGATTTTTTTCTGGGCATCACCAAAAATCCCCTGCAAGAACTTCGTCAATGCTGTCTTATCTGCCAATTTATCAGTTGGCTTTTTCTCTTTCCTCACCTTTTTCTCGGCAACTTTCACAGCCGCATCCGATTTTTTCGCCATTAAGCCTCCAAACAGAATTATTTCCCCCCATTTTACCACATTATTTTCTCTTAATAAAGAGGTTACGCCAACTTCTTTTTTGACGATGAGGTTGAACTTCTAACTTATAACGCCGGATCTGACCAGCAAGTTTTGCTTCAACCAAATCTACCCCCGCAAACACGTTCGAACATTCATCTTTCGCCGCAATCACTTTACCGCCCGGAATATCCATCGCCACCGAAATTTCGTATTTCTCCCCCTTGTTTTTACCGATTTCCGAAACTATCACCTTCGCCACAACATCCCTTTTGGACCCATGCGGCAAATAACGATCCAACTTACCCAATCTTTTTTCGGTATATTTTTTGAAAGACTCTTCTACCTTGTAGCCATTGCCAGTGACTTCTATCTTTTCAATCATTAGAGCTCCTCTCTATTATTTAAATATGGCTTCAAAACTTCCGGGACTTTTAGCTTCCCGTTTTCCTTAGCGTAATTTTCAATCAAAACAACTAGCGCCCTTGCAAGCGGGATCGCAGTGCCATTTAACGTATGGACGAACTCAACTGTACCATCCTTTCGGCGTACTCGCACGTTGCAAGCCCTTGCCTGAAAATCCGTGCAGTTTGAACACGAAGTAATCTCTTGGTATTTTTGGTTCACGGGCGACCAGTATTCCATATCGTACTTCTTCGCCGCTGGTGCGCCGAGATCCCCCGCCGCGATGTTAATCACATGGTACGGAATTCCTAATCCCTGCCAAATATCTTCCTCGATCGCCAAAATCTTCTCGTGCATCTCCTTACTTTGCTCTGGCAAACAAAAAACATACATCTCTAGCTTATTAAACTGATGCACACGGAAAAGCCCCCGCGTGTATTTACCATAAGTTCCTGCTTCCTTCCTAAAACACGCCGAATAGCCCGCATAAAACAGTGGTAACTTATCTTCATCGATAATTTCATCCATGTGATAACCGGTTAGCGGCATTTCCGCCGTCGCAATCATCGCAAGATCTTCGCCTTCAATATAATACTCGTCCGATTGATCACTCGTCCGCGGATTGAAACCGCACCCTTCGAGCACCCGGCTAGACACCATGTCGGGTACCGTCATATAAGTAAAACCGTGTTCCAAAACTTTCGACAGCCCATACTGCAACAGTGCGTTTTCAAGTAATGCTAGTTCGCCTTTAAGATAGTAAAACTTCGCTCCCGCCACCTTGGCACCACGTTCAAAATCCACCCAATCTCGGCTCACGGCATAGTCCAAGTGATCCACGCCAGCAGAATGGTTTTCACCCCATTTTTTTACCTCAACCGAACATTCTTCACCCCCAAGCGGCACATCCTCAAAAATGATATTAGGAATACTCTTCAATTCATTATAGCACACTTTTTCAATTTTGTCAAGCTCAAGCTCTTTTTCAGCTAGTTCTTCTTTAATTTTGCGCCCCTCCGCGATTAATTCCGGTGCTGGTTTGCCACCTTTCATTTTACCAGCAATCTCATTTCGCTTTGCCCTCAGTGCCTCGACCTCTACCAGTATCGCCTTCCGCTCATCATCTAATTTTAAAACTTCCTTGACGTCAATTTTATAACCTTTTTCTTTGGTCGATTTTTCAACCAGGTCCAAATTTTCTCGAATAAACTTCACATCTAACATAATAACCTCATTATACCACTAAATCGGTGGCTATCGGCTTCAAACTTCACCGATCAGTTTTACCGACTCACTTTCCGGTAGCTCCTCCACATTTTTTAATTTCTTTTCAATTTGTCGCGATGTAGTTTTAGCTGATTCAATTTTATTAGCCGACTCTTGCAACTTCTTTTGCACACCCTCGAGCAAATCACCAAATTTACCAAATTGCGACTTCACCGCCCCAAGTACTTGCCAAACCTCCGCCGAACGTTTTTCAATCGCCACCGTCCGAAAACCCATCAAAAGCCCCGAAAGCATCACGGGCAGCGTAGATGGTGATGCTATTGTAATGTTATATTTTTTTCGAATCTCATCCGAAAGCCCTGGAATTCGAATAATTTCCGCATACAAAGATTCCGTTGGCACAAACATAATGCCAAAATCCGTCGTCTTGGGCGGATCGATATATTTCGACGAAATCTTTTTGGCCTGTTCCTTCACGTCGTTCGCAAGCGCCTTCTGATAAGTCGCAATTTCCGTCTTTTCACCATTGTCGTATGCAGCAATCAGACGTGAATAATTCTCAACCGGGAATTTCGAATCAATTGGCAAAAATACATTTTCCTCTTTGCCCGGCATCTTCACCGCAAATTCCACCCGATCATTAGAACCAGCTTTCGTAATAATGTTTTCCTCGTATTGCGATTTATTCAAAGTATCCTCGATTATCGCCCCTAGCTGCACTTCGCCATAGATTCCCCGCGTCTTTACCCCCTCCATTACCTTTTTTAAGTCGCCCACGCCAGTCGCCAAATTTTTCATTTCACCCAAACCCTGATAAACTTGGGTTAGTTGCGTCGAAATCGATTTAAAGCTCTCGTTAAACCGCTTTTCGACGCTCGCCTTCAGTTTCTCGTCCACCGTCTCGCGCATCTCCTCAAGCTTCTTCTCGTTCCCAGTCTGTAGCCGTTCCAAGTTCTCCGAAATTTCCTTACGGTTTTCCCGAAAGTTCCGGTCAATCGCCGGGTTAATTTTTGAAACTTCCCCCTCTACCCGGATCAGCCGCTCTTCCATCGCTTTGAAATCCGACGGCACCTCCACCTTAGGTTTTTTCAAGATCAAAACCAAAAGCAACGCAATTATAATCACCCCCAAAACACCTAAAAATATATCCATAACCCCATTATATCACATGGAATAACTGTCAAATATCATCCTAAGTCTTTTTCTGTATTTCCAAAATATCCTTAATGTATGGACTACAGTATTTATCGTCATCGCATTTCATCAGAAAAACACAATTTCTCGTCCTAGTGAGCGCGACATAAAAAACTCTCCGTTCCTCTGCAAATTTAATCCCCTCTGCCTCCATTTGTGGCGCAAACAAATCCAATATCCAATATTCCGGTATACGATCTCTAGGGAAAAACGACCCCAAACCAAAAATAATCGTCCAATCGGCAGTCATACCCTTTGAACTATGAATCGTCCGTGCCTCAAATAAATAGTCCGGAATCCTCTTTAATGAGACTCTATTTGCTACCTCGTCTTTAAAACCAATATCCTCAAATTCAAATAATTGAGAAATCGCATAATTATTTCTGGATAATAACAAGATCTTATCCTTGGGGTGCTTTTTGTGTATATCGGCGATCAAGCAGGCCAACTCTTCCAGCTCATTATGTCGTCTTTCTATAATAGAATCTCCCCTAGGAAACACTCGAACCCTTATCGGATTCAACAAGTTCTTCTCAGAATGTAGCTCCTTGTCAATCTGACTTGGATTTTGGAGGATGAATTTACCAGAAATACGTGCTAGTTCATTCGAAAACCTATAAGTACGGCTAATTTTGTATATTTTAACCTTCACCATACGATCGCTATAGTACTTTGCAAAATTATACGTATATTCAACCCTAGACCCAGCAAAACCATAAATCGCCTGCCAATCGTCACCGATTGCCATCAGTTTTGCCCCACCATGTTCCAAAGTCCTCAGGGCGAGCTCATACCGGTCGTAAGAAATATCCTGGTACTCGTCGATCAACACATGTTCGTACGAAAAATAATTCTTGTCCATCGATGTAATGTATCTCTTAGCAAAATAAATCATATCAGAATAATCTAATCCAATTCCCGAACCAGAATCTTTCAACTGATCCTGATAAAACATAAAGTATTCATAAATAAAATGAAACTGCGCCCGCATCAATCTCTCGTCCCCGTCAAACTCCGAAACCGCAACCCGCTCCAGCTCGTCTTCAACAACCTTCTTAAAAGAATTCCGCTCCGGAGAGGCTTTAACCCGTTCTATACACCGGTTAAACAATTCGCATGCTCTGTATAAATCACAAAGCGGGTCCGAGCGAATAATTATTTCTGCAATTTCCTTGGTGCTAAGTTTATTCACAGAAAAACCAAATTCCTCAAGCTTATTTTTTAGAGTCGTCAAATATCCTCGATCTGGTTCATACTCAAGCGCAATATACCGTACACCGTCACGTTTAAATCTCTCTATCTTTAATTCACGTTCTCTTTGGTATGTTTTAAGATAAACATCACCACCTTCGTCGTATAATCCAAAATATTCGACAATCACTTCTTCCCCACCTATCCTCAATGTAAAATCCGGTCGCATCGGAACATCATCCGGCAAGATCTCCTCGTAAAACTTTTCGTACTCATATCTAATGCCATGCTCAAGCAAAAAGTTTGATATTACCGCTTCACCTTTTGAACGGAACCACTCGTGTTTTATATTTCTAGAAATTTCCGCATTGATTCCGTTTTCCTCAATTGTACTGATAGTTTTTTCTATATCACCCCAAGCAATCATCTTATCGCGAATAAGCGCATCGAAATATTCATCAAAAGTAGAAAACTTATCATAATTATCGCTAAAAAATCCACGAAAAAGCGGTTTATTCCGACCAACCGTGACATTCTTAAATGAATTATAGAACGACTTGATTTGTTCATTAGAAACAAAAACTTTCTCTCTCAAATACTTCTCAAAAAATCTGTATTTATCTCTTTCGTCTACTATGTAACACTTATGCCCACGGTCTGCACAAGCTTTTCTCAAATATTTTAAACCGAGCGCATGAAAAGTCGACACGTCAGCATCAATCTTCAAGTCCGTCTTAATCCGATCTCTTAGTTCTCTTACGTTTTTTCGTGCAAAGCTAAGTACCAGGATTCTATGCGGGTCAACGTGCATCTTGTCGACAAGATACTTCACTCGTGCGACCATAGTGGTAGTTTTGCCAGTTCCAGCCCCAGCAATCACCAAGGCTCTGTCCGCGTTGCTGACAACCACTCGCCTCTGATCGTCATCGAGTGTTATATTTGGATCAACGTCATCGAGGATATGGTCAAGATAATCTTTATACTCTGCTATTTTTGCATTTTCAAATGCCATATCATCCATACCAGTATATTATACAAAATACTTATGCTTATGACAAATGCAAAAGTCAATAACTATTTCTTTTTGTCACGACTCTGATCTCTAGTCGCAAGATAAAATGATCCAATAGCTCCGGCAATCACAAGCGACTCCACCAAAACACCCTCAATTGTCAACCCGCCAGTTGTTGATTCGTTAATATCTCCCGCTCTGGTTGTTTCACCCAAAGGCTCTTCGTATCCATCCTTGGTGTCAGACTCATCGCTATTTTCAATCTCATTTTCTACGCTAGACGTTTGAACCTTGCCCTGCGTATTACTTTCAACCATATTATCCTGAATAGTCTCTTCTGGCTCAGCCGGGCAATATTCTTCACGAAGTTTTACCGAGCCTTCACAATAATTTAACCAAATATCCGCATTTAATTGATTGGAAAGCAAATAACCTTTAAAGACGTCGAGCGTAATACCATATGTCACGGCTAGATACTTTGCCTCTTGCACCCGCAGATCATCAAACATCTTCCGCGGCATACCAATATCTTCGAAGTCCTCATAGGTGTATAGATTATTTGGATCCGACATCACCTCATCACGGATCGCTGGCCACTTGATGTTTTCATCAAAACCATACAGGTTCGACAAATAAACCGCTCCATCAGTAGTAATAATGTTGTTGGCAATAATATTGTAATACTGACTAGACACCACATGATAGTAATGCACCTCTTCAGTAATCATCTCTATACTGGTCACAGTAATTACTTCTAGCTCATCATTCTCATTAACCTTGTAAATCCTAGATCCCACACCAAACTCCTCATCATCTATTGAGACGAATGCATTCCTATCTACATCAAACACCCCGTGCCAACCAGCAGTTTTGAGTTCGCTACCATCATCAAACTTGGTCAATTGATAAGAAATAGTCGTAGCCTCTTTTTCAATCCAAGCCGGGTATTCTGCCCCTACACTACCAGTTTCATAGTTCCAAACCTTCAGTAACGTATCATAGGTTACCTGATCAATCGGAATTGAAGAACCATCAGCAAGCGCCACTAATGTACCTTCAATCAAACACCAGTTCCATGGACAGTTAGCGGTAATTTCTATATCGCCATCCACCGGTATAGTGATGCGAACAGTTCCATTGCTATAGCTATATTGGCTACTCGTTAAGTCCCTTCCATTCATCTTGACGGTCACCGAACCGGGCGTGTTGTAGCCACTATTCGCCGAAACCGTACCACTATATGATCCCCCCATTTGGATAGTGTCACCATTGTTGCTAAGCCTGCCGTTGGTAATTTTCCCAACAATATTAAATGTCCACCTTATTTCGGTATCCTCAGACCTAGACGCGTGACCAGAATCGGTGGTCGCCGAATCGATCTCCTCTTGAGTAGCAGTATTACCTTCATCATCAACACCAACCACCGCCATGCCATAAATCCCGTCCGAAAGCCCAGTCAGTGTATAAGATGTTGCTTCTCCACTAATACCAGTCACGGGCGAACCGCAAGAATATGACTCGTCATTCTTGACACAAGGATAAATTGCATAGCTTGCTACGCCAACGTTATCAGTACCACTCCACGAAACCGTTGCCGAACCAATCGTATCGTTGCGCACCACCGATACTCCACTAATATATGGTGCTTCGCTGTCGACAAAAGACGGATCAATATCTACTGCAATCTTTAATGTACCACTATTCGTTTCGACGCCATCATAGGACAAAACAATCGCAGCGTTCACGAAGTCGCTACCATAAGTAGCCCCATTAGCCTTTTTAACATAAAAAGTATAGGTCGCCGTAGTGCTGGCAGGAATAGTTTGTGCATCAAGGAAACCGCCAGTTGAATTAGTTACCACAAAATCATTGCCCATGACATCAATTGTAAATGTTTTAGCTGAAGTAAAGGTATTCTGGACACTCAGTTGGAACATAGCAAGTTCATTATCGCCCGATAAATCACCCTGATTTGAGCCATAAATACTTCCTACAAGAGAGCCCGTCCTATCCTCAACTGGCTCCACCTCCATGCCACCTTCCACTCCGTGAGTACCCGAAGCATAATCCGCCGACAAAATCACATTATAACTAATCGTGCTGTTTGCTGGGATCGTATCACCTACCGATATCCCATCGAGTTCATAATATACCTCGCTCGTCGTAGTTGATGACAAGCGCAATGTTAAATTAGACACCGGAGCGGTAAAAATATAGTCAGAGGAAGTCGTATTGGCCATAGTGAAGCGATATGTCGCAGTAAAAGTATTGTCGTTATCAGTAATTCCGCTTTTGAAAGTCAAATCAAAATCAACATTATTGTTCTCATCAACTGTCGGCCGAGGTGTGCCATTGACGTTGGTGCCAGAAACATAGCTTACATTGGTAATTTTTACATCTCCAGTTTCGAGATATTCATAGCCATCCTCAATTGTATAATTAATTCCCAAAGAACCAATACTTATTATTACATCTTCGGCCCCCGGAGTATGCGCCTGAGTAATACATGTTATCCTAAGTACACCAGTGCTAACGTTGCCTCTTGGGTTGGTACATTCTTGCCCGCCAATAGTCACCGTAATGCCGTTTGGCACAAAATCAGTCATTAGCGAAGTGGTCACAGTAACATTCTCATAACCGGACTTTGGTCCAGAGGTAGGCGCAATCGTAGCTTCACCGCCCACTACATCGGTAGCATCAATTAATGTATGGTACGAAATACTGGTCTGATAAGTCCCAGGAGTAGATAAAACATCACTCCCTAGCCTCAACCCATAATAAATATCAAAACTATCGTCACCCGATACTGCGCCAACCACATTCCTAATCAATGTGTATCCCGGGCTAATTACCACGCCTGAATACGTGTTATCGGCAGAAGGATTACTCGGAGAGTACGACGAGCTGAAATTGTTCGTAGGCAACCCAGACGTAGTATTTGGGATTCCAAAGCCCCACGTATTAACTCCCAGCACACTCGCAGTTGCAGGAGTTGTAGTAAGTTTTGAAACCGATGGGCTCAAAGAATCACCGCCAAGCAAAACCAAATTCCCCGCCGATTCTTCATCGGACGGAATATTTACATACATTCTATAACCCGAAGGTGCATTTGTATTAACGTTGATGGTACGCTTTACGTTCAAATATTTTTCTGAGGCATCAGAATTAGAAACCTCAACGCCTTGATTTATATTTTGCATGCTTGCATTCACGTAATAGCTGTTTGGATCAATGGTAGCAAGAGCAAACTCACTATTTAGTGCCATAGCGCCCCAAAAAACAATCATCAAGACAGGCTTAATGGTCCTCAAAAACAACGTCAAAAACGAACGTTTATTCAGGCTGTAATTTTTCTTATACTCCACAAAAACTCCGCCTACATAACCATTATAATGAATCCAAAATCATAATGCAAATGGTTTTTTGTAAAAAATGTGAATCTCCAAAAAAGAGAACGCTCTGCGTTCTCTTTTGTTTTCACTCATGGAGCCGACTGTCGGGCTTGAACCGACGACCTACGGTTTACAAAACCGTTGCTC
>CAMVFY010000013.1 GCA_947166895.1 uncultured Candidatus Saccharibacteria bacterium | reverse complement strand
GGCAAGAACTCCCAGAAGGTACTTCCGGAACTGAAACTATTATTATAGACGGCGACTCAATAACCTTTAATACTTACACTGTAGATGATAGTAACGATTATGGCTATTATGCTAAAATCTACCCTCTCTACACCACCGAACAAGCTAACACTGAAGCAACTTCAATTTGCGAATTCACTTCAGTTTCCGGCACCTACGCCACCACTACCAACTGGTATGGTTCCTGGTATGCTGATATTAATAATATTCACTATGACTTTATGGATGAAGCTGAAGTCATCTCCTTCCTAGAGAATAACATCTCCACCCTTAGTGGTACCACCATAGACATTTATGCCTACAATCCATATACCATTAACTACAATGGTAACAATGCTACAGCCGGTACAATGACAGGATTCTATACCACACTAGAAACAACTTCAAGCACCAGTACTGCAAACCTCATGGCACCAAACTTCAAAAGAACAGGATATGGCTTTGCTGGTTGGAGTGAAAACCAAAATGCAACTGTAAATAGTAATGACACTATCTACGGTCCTAATGAAAAAATCACTGGTTCAGACTTAACCTTTGACACTACCCACGAAGCTACCCTTTATGCCGTCTGGGTCCAATCTACTGGTGATATGCAAACCTTCTCCTGCTCATCCCTAAACCCAGGACAAATCACTGCCTTAACAGACACTCGTGATAATAATGTCTATACAGTAGGTAAAATGCAAGATGGTAACTGTTGGATGATGGAGAACTTAAGATTAGACAACACTGCCACCATCACCTCAGCCAATACCAATAACCCAGCCACAGGCTTCACCAGCTTATCTGCCACCAGTGATACTTGGTGTGTCGCATTCGACTCTGCTGCCTGCACCAACCAATCCTTGTTAAACACTAACAATACCAACATCGGCGGCACTAATGCCACTGGTACTACCCTCACAGTCACTCCTGAAGGTGACACCAACCACAGCCAATGGTATGGCTATGGTAACTACTACAACTGGTATTCTGCTACAGCCGGTAATGGTACATATAGTATTGGTTCCAATGTTGTAGTAACTGGTGACATCTGCCCAACTAATTGGCACTTACCAAATGGTGGCACTGGTACTGGTACTAATGGTGGTGCAGTGAGTGGTGGCTTCTCCTACTTAGATACCCAACTTGGTGGTACTGGTAGTAGCCAAGAAGATAATGCAGGCGAAGAAATCGTCTCCAATAGACGGCGTAGCTTCCCTAACAACTTCCTTTACTCGGGCTTCTGGTTCGGTTCTAGCGCGCTCAATCGTGGCAACAACGGCAACTATTGGAGCCGTACTGCGTACGATACCGACCGCGCGTACTATCTGAACTTCTACAGCGACTACGCGGCTCCCGGTACCGTCACCAACAAGACCCTCGGCATTAGCGTCCGCTGCCTAGCCCAATAGCAGTTCAATCTCAGCAAAAACCAACCCCAACCCCCCAATTCTCCACAAACTCTGGTATAATAAAACTATGCAAGACGCGAAGGAGGAAATCAAATCCCGACTCGCGGTGGAGGACGTGGTCGGACAATATGTGGAGTTAAAGCGTGCTGGCCGCAACCTTAAAGGTCACTCTCCTTGGGGTGTCGACAAAACCCCCAGTTTCATGGTCTCACCCGAAAAGGGCATTTGGCATGATTTTTCTGCCAACAAAGGTGGTGATATCTTTACCTTTGTCATGGAAGTTGAAGGTATCAGCTTTAAGGAAGCCATGGAGAAACTCGCCGGTCAAGCCGGTGTCGACCTCACCAAATACCGCGGTGGCGACCCCGCTGTCGCTAAGAAAAAGGTTCGCGCCAAAGAAGCCCTCGCTCTCGCCACCAAATACTACCAGGCCTGCCTTGTCCGCAGCAAGCCCGTCTGCGAGTACGTTTTTTACAAGCGTAACTTAAACCGCAAAACCGTCGAAGAGTTCAAGATCGGCTACGCCCCCGCTTCCGGTAAGGCCCTCGTAAATGTCCTATCAAAACGCGGCTACACCATAAATGAGCTCGACACCGCTGGCCTCCTCAATCGTTTCAAGTCTGACCTTTTCAAAAATCGTATGATGGTACCATTTATCGACACTACCGGTAACGTCATCGGCTTTACCGCCCGCATTCTCGATAAAGGCGAGCCAAAATATCTAAACACCCCCGAAACTTTGTTATTCAATAAATCCAAATTTATCTTTGGCCTGCACCAAGCCAAAGAAGCCATCCGCCGGAGCGGCTTCGTGGTGATTGTAGAAGGGAACATGGACGTGATTTCGTCCCACCAAGCCGGTGTCAAGGAAGCCGTCGCAACTTCCGGTACCGCCATGACTGAGCAGCATTTGAAGCAACTTTCCAACCTCACTTCCGACATCCGCCTCGCCTACGACGGCGACGCAGCCGGCGTTAAGGCCACCGAGCGCGCCATCATGATGGCTGGCGACCTCGGGCTTGATCTCACCGTGATTTCCGACTACCATGGCGCCAAGGACCCCGACGAACTTATCCAAAAGGACCCCAAGCTTTGGCAGGACGCCGTAAACCACAGCGTCCCAGCCGTTGACTGGCTCCTTGCTAAATACGAACAAAACCTCAACCTTCGCCTCGCCCCCGACAAACGCAAGTATTCCGATGTTGCACTAAAACTTCTAGGTTACGTCAAAGACGAAGTCGAACGTCGTGCCTACGAGGAAAAGGTCGCGCGAAAGCTCGATGTCGAGGTCGAAATCCTTCGCGAAAAGGGTGACCGTCTGTATAAAAAATTTGTTCAATCTGCCAGCAAAAAATACTACAAAAAGCCAAAAACTGAGGCAAAAAGCAGTCAACTTAAAAAGCTCGAAGATAGTCTCGCCGCTCTGCAAGTTTTTGGCGGCATTACCAAAACGAAGTTCCCGTTCGATCCACCAACCGACGAAACTCGCCTTGCCGAGCTCGAACTTATTTTTGCCAGCGACCACGAAAACATCAAACATCCCAACTACGAAAAAGAAGCCGCCGAGCTCCTCACTCGTTACACTAGGGAACTAAACCAACAAAAAATCGCCACTCTCAACGCCGAGCTTACAAATCTAGATGAAGATTCCGAAGCATATGACAAAATCCTGCGCGAAATTACCGAGTTGCAAAAAAACAATAAATAGATTATAATTTATCACAATGAACGCTCGAAAAGATGATATTTTGAATGCGAAAGATTTGAATCTTGAACTTGAGGAACCAGCCACCGACGACCTCGAAAACGAAGAGGAGCTTTCCGACGAAGAACTCGCCATCACGGCCGAGAATGTTGATGCTTTTGCCGACGACTCCGTGCGGCTTTATCTTCGTGAAATCGGCAAAATCCCACTTCTTACTCCCGAAGAAGAAGCTGACCTCGCCCAGCGTATCGTTAAAGGCGACAAAAAAGCCAAAGACAAAATGGTCGAATCTAACATGCGCCTCGTTGTTTCTATCGCCAAGCGTTACGGTGGTCGTGGTCTTGATTTCCTTGACCTCATCCAGGAAGGGAACACTGGACTTCTTCGCGCCGTCGAGAAGTTTGATCCCGACAAAGGCTTCAAGTTTTCAACCTACGCCACCTGGTGGGTTCGCCAGGCCATTACTCGTGCCATTGCCGACCAAGCTCGCACCATTCGTATCCCAGTCCACATGGTCGAAACCATCAATAAGGTCCTTCGCACTACTCGTAAGCTCACTTCCGAACTAAATCGCGAGCCAACCAACGAAGAAATCGCAAAAGAACTCGACATGGAGCCCGAAAAGATCGACTACGTCATGCGCATTAAGCAAGACATCGCCTCGCTTGATGCTTCCGTTGGCCGCGAAGGCGACGACGAGGACTCTGTATTGGGCGATTTCGTCGAAGACGAAGAGCGCGATTCTCCCGAAGATTCCGCCGCTAATCAAATCCTAAAAGAACAACTCTCCGAGATTATTGCCACGTTAACTGATAGGGAGCAGAAAATCATCCGCCTCCGCTTCGGTATTGGTGGTGGTCGCCCCCACACCTTAGAGGAAGTCGGCGCTGAGTTTGATGTTACTCGCGAGCGCATCCGCCAAATCGAAGCCAAGGCACTTTCTAAACTTCGCAAGAACAAAGATACCAAAAAATTACACGAATATTTAAGGTAGGAGGAACATGAAGGATTTACTAACAACATTTGCCGAAGAGTGTGTGCCAACATCGATTCTCGATGGCTGTCAGGGCATTGATGGCGTCCTTAATCTCGTTATCGACATTATGACTATCGGCATTGGTATCTTAGGTGTCATCGGTATTACCGTTGTCGGTATTCAATATCTCACCGCCGGTGGTAGCGAAGAAAAAACCCGCAAAGCCAAGCGCCGTCTTTTCGAAATCATCATCGGATTAGTGGTTTACGCTGTCTTTTATGCAATCCTTTCCTTCCTTAACATCAACAAAACCTAACCTACGCCCCATGAAACGCCTCTTCATCGTCTACAATCCTCGTTCTTCACGCTTTTGCGATGTCAAAAAAGAAGTTCTAAGTCATTTGCCTAGGTTAAAGGGTTACATTATTGGCAAATATGAAGTCGAACCAATCGGTGTCGACAAAAACGCCGCTAAATTTGCGAAGCTTTTAAAAGACGGCGATTTCGTCATTTCTGCTGGCGGTGATGCCACAGGCGTTATTTCAGCCAACGCTATTTTAAACTCTAGCAAAGATGTTACACTCGCAGTCTTGCCTTACGGCAACTTCAACGATCTCGCCCGTACTCTCGGCACTAAAACCTTAGAGGATATTATAGGTGAGAAAAGCCGATTTGCTCACTTGTACCCTCTAGACATCATTGTAGACGGCAAACACTGGCGCTACGCCACTTGTTACGTCACAATCGGCATGACCGCCGAAGCTGTCCCACTTTTTGATGAACCCAAAATCCGCAAAAATCTCCAAAAAGGTCACAAAAGTTCCTGGCGCTCATACATTTACCTGGTGAAATGGTATTTCAAAAACCGACGCAAAAAAGTTTTTATTCCCGAGTTCAAACTTAACGGCAAGCTTCAGCCTACAAAAACTTCCGACTACGCTGCCGTAAACGGACGCTCCATGTGTCGCGTGATGAAAGGTGGCTACGACTACCAAGTCCCCCAAAAATTCCGTAGCACAACCGACCGTCTTACTAATTTTTGGCGTCTTTTTAAGTTGATGGCAAAAAGTATTCTTGTCCGCACTCCAGGCATAGAAACTAAAGGCGATATTTTGGAGTTCACCAAACCCTCCACCGTATCACTTCAAGCTGAAGGTGAATATCAAACTTTCGAAAATATCAAAACTATTGAAGTCAAAAAAACCAATAAGTATATCAAAGTAATTCAAAAATAGGGAATTAATATGACCGAGAATCCCGCTCTTACTAAAGTTATCGAATATATGAAATCCCACTGGCCAAGCCAGGTTAAAGCAGAGTGGCAAGTTAGCCTCGCCGAGTACCCACAAATTTTAGCCCAGGTACTTAAAGATTTTACACTAAACGCTACCGCAAGTCGTCACCTTTTTCGCATCGCTGGCCTTTCCGGCTCCGGTAAAACTACCCAAATCCTCCCTGCCGTCGAAGCTTATTGTGACCAGCGCCAACTACACCCCATCCTCATCGCCGCCCGTCGTTTCGTTGAATACCACCCCCACTACCAGGAGATCAAAGACCATTACGGCGAGGCCAACCTTCGCAAAAACACCGATGAGTTTAGCACCATCATGATGTTTTTAACGCTTGCCAAACTCACAAAAAAGGGCTACGACATTATTCTAGATGTTACTTTGCTGGATCCCGAAATTGAAGCCATTTTATTAAAGATGCTAAAAGCAGGGAATTACCGGGCACTAATTCTTATGATCGCAACTTCCCCCACTGTGACCGAGCACTTCCTTCAAGGTCGCGCCTGGCGCCACGCTAAAGAAACTGAAGAAGAGTTTATCCGCGCCACCAAAAAAGCCCTGGACTTTTACGCCCAAAACGCCGGCGATGAACGCATTATCTTATGGAGCGTTTACGACCAACCACCAATCTACGACGGCAAAATTTCAGGTGCCGTAGAAATCTTCGCCGATTATTCTGGTCGCGAAGAGCTTCCCAAAAACGACGACGACGTTCGCCGCGCCGCCAAAATCAAATACCTTACAACTGATTTAGATTGATTTCCGGAAAATGTGTTCGGATGTGCTCTGCGTAGCCATTGTCGATATGGTTCCAAGCAGTTCGCATTCGCAAAATCTCTTGAGTATCATCAAACTGATCAAGGAACGCCTCCTCAAATTCTTTTGGTGCTGGTCTCGAAACAATCCTCGCTACATCCATATTTGGATTACCAGTCCCAGCGAAACAAAAATCAATCACTCCAATCACTTGATCATTTTTGTCAAGCAAAATATTTCCGAGGTTTAAATCTCCGTGCACCAGTTGCCCCATCTCGGTCTCTTTTATGAATTTATGATCCTCGTCAATATGTTTGTCATAATGTGCATAATCCAGCTCGTGTAAAAAATCCGATAGCGGATACTTTACCTTTTTTGGCGCTCCCCGCAAATCTATCCCTGACAACTCTTTAATGAATTTTGCCACATCGTACGCCACACCCGTAAGCGCCGTGTGCGACAAATGGTAAATTCTGTCCCCCAGGGTGTATCCTTCAATTTTCTCGTGCACCGAAAACGGTCGTTTCAGCGAATCATAGCATAATTTCATTTGCGGCGTGTAAAAACTAGTTTTTCCATCCACAAAATTACAGACTGCCGCATCTTTGACAATCATTTTTGACCAAAAGGGATTCCGCGGAAACCTAAAAAAATAAGCTCCCGTATCCGTCGTCACCTCGATTACGATATTGGTCCACCCGGTTAAAACGTGCTTGGTCTCCTGGATTTTTTTATCTGGCATTGTCTCGGCGATAATCTTGTCCAGTGGATCCTTCGTCGTAAAAAATTTATTCATGCTATAATTGTACCATGGACAACGTGAAGATTCTCGCAATTGTTGGCATGAGTGGTAGTGGCAAATCTGTTGCAGTAGATTATCTCACCGCAAAAGGCTACCCTAAGGTTTACTTTGGTGGCATGATCTATAAAGAAATGGAAAAACGCGGCATAGAACGTACAGAAGATGGAGAGTCCGAAAAAAAGTTCCGCGAAGAAATCCGTGAAAAAGAAGGCAAAGATTGGGTAGTAAATCAAGTTATTGCCGAAGCTAAAGACCTCATCGCTGCCGGCCAACGTCGAATTATATTAGATGGAGTTTATTCTTGGACTGAATACAAGATTTTAAAGAAAGAGTTTTTAAAAGCAATCACTTTTGTGGCCATCGTTGTAGATAAAAAACTACGTTACGAACGTGTTGCCAAACGTCCAGGTCGTGCTTTTGATTCTGTTGCCATTCGCGAGCGCGACCGTTCCGAAATCGAAAATCTCGAAAAAGGCGGCCCCATTGTTGCGGCCGACTATTATGTATTAAATAACGGCTCAGTGAGTAATGTCGAAGCTCGCCTCGACGAAATTTTAAAGGAGATCCAATTTTGAGCGAATATGGTTCAATCAGCACCGAAAATAACCAAAACAAAGCGGTCCGCTACATTTTCTTCATCATTGTTATAGCTCTTGTTGCGTTGGCGATATCTCTTCTTATTAATTTCAAAAACAACATCGCTAAGCCCGTGCCAGACGGCTACAAATTTTCCGTTGTCGATCACACCACTAAAGACACCGAAAAATGGGCCACCTACTACGTTTACGATACTTATATCATCGTTTATAAGGACCAAAAAAACGAAAAATCAAAAGCTAGCCCCTCACTGATTTATGAAGGATTAGACACCTCAGGGCTAGTACTAGACGAAAAATCAACCGCCAAAACTTGCGACTCAGATGCCTGCTATACTTATCCTAAAGTTTTAGACACCATCAAAAAGCTCCTCGTGGGCAGGCCTAGCCGTGAATATCTAAGGCCATAGCATGAAAAGATTAGTATTAATTGACGGCAAATCAGTCTTCTACCGGGGATATTATGCTATGGGAGCACTGAGTTTGCCAGACGGTACACCGACAGGCGGAGTCTATGGTTTCGCCGCCATCGCCATGGAAATTGTTCGAAAGCTAAATCCCACCAAGGTCATTGTCGCCTGGGATTCCAAAACTTCCGTCTCCAAAAGACGTGCAATCTACCCTGAGTACAAGGCTGGCCGCATCAAGCCCGGCGATGATTTTTACACGCAAATTCCGCTCCTAGAAGAATTAATTAAAGACCTCGGGTGGTCCTTTGTCGAAGTTGACAACTACGAGGCTGACGACATCATCGGTACTTTTAGCCGCGAGGCTGACGAAACTCTAGACAAAGACGGGCATTGTGAATATAAAACCTACATTATTTCATCCGACCTTGATATGCTTCAAATCGTCGACGAAAACACATTCATGTGGCGAATTCTCAAGGGATTTACTAATATCGAAGAAGTTAGCGTTCCCGAGATTGAGGCTAAATACGGTATCAAGAAATCCCAATTCCTTGACCTCAAGTCCCTCAAAGGCGATTCGTCCGACAACATTCCTGGTGTCCCCGGCATTGGCGAAAAAACCGCCGTCAAATTATTGAACGAATTCGGCAATCTCGACGGAATTTATCAAAATCTCGACAAAATTACTGGCTCCACTAAAGTCAAGCTTGAAGCAGGGAAAGATTCTGCTTACATGTCCAAGACTCTTGCCAAAATCATGTTCGATGCCCCCGTCGACCTCACCAAAATTCCCGACTTTCATTTCGACCACGACCGCGTCGTCACCGGCCTCAAAAAACTCTCCTTCAACTCCCTCATCCGCAAAATTGAAGAAGAGTCTCGAAGGCCAATAGTGAAAAGCGGTTCAAGCCAGTTTGCAAACTCGGTTGAGGTTATCGCTTGGGACATCAAATCAATCATGCACAGCGACGACAAAATCGCTAATGAAATTTTGGGTGGCAAACCATTTTGGGATCTTGGCCAAGCCGCATTTTTACTAAATCCACTCATGAGGGAAGAACCCAAACTAGTTGTTCCAGAAGAAGAATACCAAAAACAGTTCACCGAGTTCCAAAAATACCCCAAGCTTTTCAATATCTACAAGGATTTCGACCTCCCACTAATTCCTATTTTATACAAAATGGAAAAAAAGGGTATGCTAATCGACCGAGGATATTTTGCCAACCTCAACACTGAATATACCACCGAGATACACAAAATCGAACAGGAAGTCTTTGCTTTGGCCGGAAAAGAATTTAACCTTAATTCGCCCATCCAACTTTCCGAAATTCTTTTTACCGATTTGGGACTTCCAACTAAGGGAATCAAAAAAACCACCCGCGGTTATTCTACCGGAGCCAAAGAACTCGATAAGCTTAGTGGCCTTCACCCCGTCATTGATAAAATTATCGAATATCGCGAAGCCGCCAAACTTCTTGGTACATATATCATACCCATGCCCAACCTAGCTGACAAAAACAACCGTATTCACACTACCTTTACCCAAAACGTCACTGCTACCGGCCGCTTAAGCTCCAAAGATCCCAATCTTCAAAACATTCCAGTCCGCACCGATGCCGGCAAACGTATCCGCACAGGGTTTATTGCGCCTAAAGGTAAAGTTCTGGTTTCGGCTGACTATTCTCAGTTCGAGCTTCGCCTTGCCGCAATTCTTTCCGGCGACCAGGCCCTCATTGACGATTTTAATCACGACATCGATATTCATACCAAAACCGCATCCGAAGCTTTTGGCGTGCCAATGGCGCAAGTCACCAAAGACCAACGTCGTGCCGCTAAAGTAATCAACTTCGGTATTCTTTACGGCATGAGCGTCAAAGGGTTATCCGAAGCCGCCAAAATGCCAATCTACGAGGCCAAACAATTTATCGATAATTATTTCAAACTCCGTGCCCCCATCAAACAAAAGCTAGAATCAATTTTGAAACAGGCCAGGGAAGAGGGCTTTGTCGAAACATTTTACGGTCGCCGTCGTCCTACACCAGATGTTAAATCTTCTAATTTTGTCATTCGCCAAGCTGCCGAACGTGCCGCCGAAAACATGCCTATCCAGGGCACCGAAGCCGATCTTATGAAGCGCGCCATGATTAAGGTCGATGCCAAGCTGCCAAAAGGTGCCGAGCTCGTTATGCAAGTTCACGACTCCCTCATTGTTGAATGTGATGAGGATGTCGTCGAGGATGTCGCCAAAATCTTAAAAACCGAAATGGAGTCAGTCGCCCCCGAGCTCGCCATCAAGCTCGCCGTCGAAGTTACCACCGGCCACAACTGGGGCGAACTCTAAAACCAACTTGTGCAAAAAACGCACAAGTTCAATAAATATATGGTATAGTAGAAATATGAATAATATTGAGCTATATAAAAGCAAAAAAGGCGACATCGTTTTTAACGTTGACAAGGAACAAGAGACCATTTGGGCGGCTATCGATCAAATTGCCAACTTGTTTGATGTTACTAGACGTAGCATTGAAATCCATCTCAAGAACGTCTACAGCGACAACGAACTTGACGAAACCCGAACCGCGAAAGAAATTTTCGCAGTTCGAAAAGAAGGGAATCGCGAAGTCCGTCGTAAGATCAAAGTCTATAATCTCGACGCTATCATCTCTGTCGGCTACCGAGTTAATTCCAAAAAAGCCACCGACTTCCGCATTTGGGCCACCAAAGTTCTTCACCACTATGTTGTTGACGGTGTCGCCGTAAACGAACGTCGCCTAAAAGAGCTCGACAGCAAAAAACTCCACGAAATCGAAAACGCCCTCGGCATTGTAAAGCGCCTGGTTGCCAGCTCTGATCTTTCCGCCGACGAAGCTTCCGGAATCCTTGAAGTTATCACAAAATATGCCCCAAGTTTTAAGGCCCTCAAGGAATACGACGAAGGTCATATCTCATTTACTAAAGGCAAAAAATCTGTCAAAGCCCTTTCAATCTCCGATTGCAACGATATCATCGCCACTCTCAAGAAAAACGTCAAAGGCGACGAACTTTTTGGCAAACCCAGAGGTAACGCTTTTGAATCAAGTCTAGGCGCTATTATTCAGACTTATGACGGCAAAGACGTTTATCCAACTATCTCCGAAAAAGCTGCCAACCTCCTCTATCTCATTATCAAAGATCATCCTTTTTATGATGGCAACAAACGCATCGGCGCTTTGCTCTTCGTAGTTTTTCTTACTGTTAACGATTATCACCTCACCAAAAACGGTGAAACCAAAATTTCCGATCGCGCTCTCACCGCCCTTGCTCTTCTCATTGCTGAGTCTAGCCCTACAGAAAAGGGCCTCCTTGTGGCCCTCATCTGCAAACTTCTCGAAAACTAGCGTGCGTAGGCGATGTTTTGTTCCATCGCCTGAGTTTCAAGTGCGACTAGGCGTTCTGCATCGTCAATCGCTGAGTTTACGCAGTGCTTTACCCGCGCCTTTTCCTCCGCTTTCTTGGCGTCGTTCCAACGATCCAAGGTTCCTACTAGGTAGCCAGTGATGCGACGCAACCTCTCAAACTTACCCTCGTCAAACCACATTTCGTGCTCAGTAAAATATTCCTTCATCGCTTCGTCGCCAGCCTTTTCACCAATCAATTTCATCCCGACCTCAACCAAGCAGGAAACGTGCATTGTCTCATATTGGTCAAATTCGGCCAAGGCTTCCTTAGCCTCTTTTTCCGAAATCTTCGCATATTTTGAAAGAGATTTTATAAACCTCTTCAAATCAAAATTTTCCGCATCTTCCGGGTTTTTATAAATAATTTTCTTCATAGGAATTTTCCTTTCTGCCACCCATTTACGGGAGCATCCATTTGTATAATAAGCATTACCTAGAAACTATTCTAACCCCACATATAGCGCCTGTCAAGACCTTTTCACGCTAAATATAGCGTTTTTCCACAATTTTGCCAAAATATGTTAAAATCAAGGGAACAGCAAGTTGTAGGAGAAAAAATGCCCGAATTACCGGAAGTCGAAACGATTCGTCGTGGTCTAAACCAGTTCATAATGAAGCAAAAAATCACCAAAATCGACGTACTTTGCGCCAAATCCTTTCAGGGCACGCCCACCCTTGGTTACGTTACTGACATTCGGCGTTTTGGCAAGGCTCTTGTCGTTGACCTCGACAACAAAAACTCCCTCATGATTCATCTCCGCATGACCGGCCAACTTATTTATGATGGGGAAGAACGTTACGCCGCTGGTCATCCCAGCGATAATTTCACCGATAAATTACCCAACAAACAAACCCGCGTCATCTTAGAGTTTGAGAATGGTACCCTCTTTTTTAATGACCAACGTAAATTTGGTTTTATCAGGGCGCTCCCCACCGCAGAGGTTCCAAACGATAAGTTCATCAAAAAGCTCGCCAAAGAACCCTGGTCCATGACCGCCGACGAACTTTACGCCAAACTCCAAAAACACAAAAACTCTCCCATCAAGGCTACCATTTTGGATCAAACTATCATTTGCGGCCTCGGCAACATCTATGCCGATGAAACTCTTTTCGAGATCGGCATCCACCCAGAATCCAAATCAGGCGCCCTATCGCCAAAAGATGCCGAAAGCTTACTCCACGCCGCAAGCGAAGTCATGCAAAAATCCATTGACTCTGGCGGTTCCACCATGGCTACTTACGTTAAGGCCGATGGCACCAAAGGCGATTATCTCGAAAAATTCGCCCAGGTTTTTCGGCGCGAAGGCAAGCCCTGTCCAAAGTGCGGCACCGAAATTGTCAAAATCCGTGTCGCTGGTCGCGGCACTCATATTTGCCCTCATTGTCAAAGGATTTTATCATGATTCAAGTTTTTTACGGTGATGATCGTGTTCGCGCCAAATCCGAAATTTCCAAAATCCTCGGCGAAAATTACGAAGTTTATGACGGGCCCGAATTAGAATCCACCGATCTCCCAAATCTATTTCTCGGCAACTCTCTTTTTAGCGACGCACGCTCTATTCTTATTCGTGATTTTTTGGCCAATAAGACGATTGCCGATAAACTACAAGACTATTTAGATACGCCCCACAACGTCATTCTTTTCGAACTTAAGCTCGACAAACGCTCCACTGTCTACAAAGCTCTCAAAGATCAAATTACTTTCAAGGAATTTGCCCTTCAAAAGAACCCCAATCTTAAGCTTGTTTTTGACATTTACAAAACCGCCAAAACTGATGGCAAGAAAGCTCTCACCATGCTCTCAAAAATCAAACCCGAAGAGGATCCAATGATGTTTTTTGGCCTCCTCGTTTCCCAAGCTATCAAAGACTATAGTTTAAGACAGGGAATTAAAGAAAAAAGAGCTCTAAAAGAGCTCTCCAAATTAGATCTAAATCTCAAATCTACTTCTTATCAGCCGTGGCTTTTGATTGAGTCTTTTTTGCTGCGGCTTTCTTCGTTGTAGCGGCTTTTGCAGGAGCCTTAGCCTCTTTCTTAGCGACTAGTTTGACGCCAGCGTCTTTGGCGATCTTATGTAAAACTGCCTTCCTTCTTGCGGCGGTGTTCTTCTTAATTAGATCCTTTTTCACGGCCTTGTCAATTTCTGACTGAGCCTTAGCGAGCATCTCGGCTGAAGGATTTTTTTTGAAATCTTTAATTGCAAGCTTAATTGCTTTTTTAATTTCTGCGTTATGCTCAGTACGCTTAACAGCTTGACGAGCAGCCTTTTTGGCGGATTTAATAATCGGCATTTTTTTCCTATAGATTAAAAATTAACTTCTTTTCGTGTATTATAACTCTTTTTTCTAAAAAAGTAAAGAGAAAAGTCTCTTGCGGTTTTCTCATGCTTATGCTAATATTTCCTTATGGACGGACAAGCTATGCCTAGCAGTCAAGAAAACACAACTCCTGCACCCGTACCGAATGAAACAAAAACAGTCGATATCATCCCAGAAGTTGTCAACAAAATTAACGAAGCACACAATATTTTGGTGGCATTATCAGGCGATCCTTCGGTCGACGAAATGGCAGCAGCTATTGGCTTGTCGCTGTTTCTCGATAGGCTAGGGAAGCGCGCCACCGCTATTTACTCCGGCGCAACTCCCAACGCACTCGAATTCTTAAAACCTGAGGAAACTTTTGAATCCACCGCCGACACCCTGCAAGACTTTGTCATCGCCTTGAACAAAGAAAAAGCCGATCACTTAAGGTACAAGCTCGACGGAGATTTTGTTAAGATTTTCATCACGCCATATCGTACGCGTATCTCTGAAGAAGATCTCGAATTCACCTATGGTGATTTTAACGTCGATTTGGTGCTCGCACTTGATGTCGCAAACGGTATCGACCTAGACTCGGCCCTTCGCGAACACGGTCGCATCATGCACGATGCAGTTATCGTCAACATTACTACCGGTAACCCTGGCAAATTTGGCGAAATTGAATGGAGCGACAAAAAAGCCAGTTCCGTTTCCGAAATGATCGCGAAGCTCCTCTACAGCATCAACGGCAAGGCAAAGATCGAAAAGGAAGAGGCCACTGCATTTCTTACCGGTATCGTGGCGGCCACAAATCGCTTTTCTGGCGCAAATACTACTGCCGACACGATGAAAATTTCTTCGCGACTAATGGAATCCGGCGCCAATCAACAGCTTATTGCCAAAAATATCACCCCAGAAATCGAAAACGAAATGTTCTCAATGCTTAGCCCCACCACGAGCAAAAAAGCTCAAGACGACACTAAGTTAGACATCAAACACGGCAACGAAGAAGTTGACACAGCCGAGGATAAAGAAGTTGACACTGCCGTCACCGAAAAAGAATCCACTTTGTTAGATGACCTCAAGGCTGCCGAGGCCAGCTTGTCTCAAGCTGGTGCCGAAGCTACTCCTGAAGCAGTTGCCAAGCCGTTCAAGATTGAAAGCAGCGGGGAAGAGCCGGCCTCCACTCCAGTCTCTACCGAACCGGCCGAAACGCCTACCGGACCGGCCACCGAGCCAGTTGAACCAGTTGCGGCCTCTACGGAGCCAACCACTGCACCAACCGAAGCCCCCGTCGAACCAGCAACCTCGCTAACCGAAGCAGCGGAGCCTAACTCTGCTAGCAGCAGTTTCATTAGCGATAAACCCGAAAAGGTCTTACAGCCATCCAGCGACTTGCTTAGCGAAACGTCAGAAAACACTTCCAAATACGGCCAAATGCTCGAGGAAGCTTTGGCTAGCGTTTCAGACAACCCAGTTGCCATGGATGCTCCGGCAGTTTCCGCTAGCCCAGTCACCATGGATACTCCGGCTATTCCCGCTAATCCTGCTGCCATGAACACTCCAGCCGTTCCCATCAACCCCGAAATTAACGGTGTTCCAGAAATTAACTACATGCCAATGCCGGGCGATGAAGTTTTGCCACCACCACCAGCTCCACCCATCATGCCAGATATCGAAGCTCCAACCATCCCAGCAACTCCAACCCCCCCAGCGGTTCCAACCGTTGCTCCAACTTCTACCACTCCTGATCCAGGTGCATTCAAAATCCCTGGCGCCTAGCCCTTGATTTTTGTTTCACACTAAGGTATAATAAGAACATTGGATTCGTAGCTCAGTTGGTTAGAGCGCTGCCCTGTCACGGCAGAGGTCGCGAGTTCGAGTCTCGTCGGATCCGCCATGCTTCCATCGAAGCACCCAAAAAATGAGACATCGTTTTTCAAATCGAGTCTCGTCGGATCCGCCAGTGAAATAAAAATAAGCCCAAAGGGCTCATTTTTTATTTCACTAAAGCAAGTAAATACCCGTCTTGTATTTTTTCACTATACATGCTATAATACTTCTCAATATGGCTATCAAAGTTACAAGAAAAGATCAAGGCGAAGCGAACGAGAACATTATTCGTCGTTTCAACCGCAGAGTTCTCCAGAGCGGCATGATGCCACTTAAGAAGTCACAAATGCGTTTTAGTAAACCAATCTCAAAGCGCGAGCGACGCTTGAAGGCTATCATCCGCGAAGCGCGTAAGGCCGAAAAGACCGAACGCATCAAACTAGGACTTAAATGAAAATCCCCCCTCCGGGGGATTTTTGATATAATAACGCTAAAGGAGTATTTTTATGATTACATTATTCGGCTTAGCAGGTTCAGGCAAAGGCACGCAAGGTAAGGCCCTGTCCGAGATCTTTGGATGGCATTGGCTTTCGGTAGGCGAAGTTATTCGCCAAACTGGGGAATACAAAGATATTATCGACCGCGGAGAACTCATTCCCGACGCCGACGTTATCAAGCTCATGAACAAACAAATCGAAAAATCCGAATCCGAAGGTTTCGACGTAATTTTAGATGGTTATCCGAGAGATAAAGAGCAGGCTGAGTGGCTAGTTTCCCACATGCTTGACAAGCTCGACGGCGCAATCATTCTCGAGGTCCCAAAAGACGAGTTGCTTGAACGCTTGACTTTACGTGGTCGAGACGATGACAAAGAGCGCTCCAGCATCGAACGTCGCTTTGAAATTTTTGAACAAAATATTTGTTCAATTCTACCCCTGTTCGAAAAGCATAATATTCCAATTAAGCGTGTAAACGGCGTCGGTGCAGTAGAAGAAGTCACCGCCCGATTAGTCGAAGTCATCAAAGAAATCAACCCCCAAGCCACCGAACAAACAAATGATGTAAACGGCGGTGAAATCGAGAAAAGCTATGGTGAATAAAGAAACCGCCGACGACAAAACCCTAAACGAAAAAATTGCCGCCATGCGTGAGGGCGGCAAAATCCTTGGTAATCTGCTCCGTGACCTCAAAGCCTATGTCCAGCCCGGGATGACCGGGAAGCAAATCGATGCCTGGGTTCGCCAGGAAATCCTCGCTCGTGGCGCCGAAGTTGCTTACGATATGCTAGACGAGAAGTTCCCAGGAGCTATTTGCATTTCGGTCAACGACGCACTCGTACACGGTGCACCGACCGACGAGCCCCTAGAAGAAGGCGACAAAGTGTCCTTCGATCTCGACATTTACTATAAAGGCTATTTTACCGATTCGGCTTTTACCATGATTGTTGGCCGCAAGGGTTCACCTGCCGTCAAAAAAATGATACAAGTTACCGAATCCTCGATGTGGGAGGGAATCGAGCAAGTGCGCCCCGGCGCTCACATCGGTGATATTGGTCACGCAGTCGAGGCTGTTCTTCGCAAAGGCCACCTAGGCGTAATCGAAAATTATGTTGGCCACGGCATCGGCAAAACTATGCACGAATCTCCCGAAGTCCCAAACTACGGCAAAAAAGGTCACGGTTACAAACTAGTCGAAGGCGATACCATCTGCATTGAGCCCATGTCGTGTCTAGGTAAACCCGCTAACTATGTTGATAAAGATAGCAACTGGACCGTCAAAATGGCGGACGGGAGCATTGGCTGTCATTGCGAGCACACCGTTCTTGTCACCGCCACCGGCTATGAAGTTCTTACTCTGGCAGATTGATTTTATTACCCCATCATTTTTACAAAAATCAAGACCCGCGGGGGGGGGG
>CAMVFY010000012.1 GCA_947166895.1 uncultured Candidatus Saccharibacteria bacterium | reverse complement strand
ACGGTCTGCCCAGGTCGATTTCATGGAAATGGCCAACCGTCGCGGTGCAATGTGCACCGACAAATATCTTGAAATTGTCCATCACTCCACTATCGAAGATTTTTTGAACACTCAAAATGGTAGGGAATTAGTAGCAATTGAAAATAATACCAAACGTGCCAAACCACTAAATGATAAAAAGTATATTCAGGCCACGACGCTCATCTTTGGGTCCGAAAACAATGGTATTACCACCGAACTTTTAGGTAAGGCTCACGACGTTAGATATATTGAGAGCTTTGGCTCCACACGTTCAGTTAATGTAGGCGTAGCTGCTGGGATCGCGATGTATGAGTATGTCCGACAAACTGTCCTCTAGGAAAAATATCAAAAAATCTCCGGGGAAAACTAGCTTTTTTCATCGTCTTGACGTGCGCTTTCCTTGGCTCAAATTAGCTGCGGTTTGCTTGCTTGGTTTTATTGCTATTATAGACTTACTTGATTTAACGGTTTCAAAACTTAGTGACCCTTATGACAAAATCAGAATTGCCCCCATGTCTTATCACGTTCGTGTCACTAAAAGGGTTTTAGAAGGGAAGATGCTCGTTGCTCTCACCTTCGATGATGGTCCATCTAGCGCTACCACCCCAAAGTTATTAGATATCCTCTATACAGAGGACGTTCCGGCGACCTTTTTCATGCTTGGTAATATGGCAAGAAACAACCCCGACATCGTCCGCCGTGCCGAATCTGAAGGACATGTCGTGGCAAGTCATACCATGTATCACCAAAACCTTATTCGTATTTCGACTGCCGCAGTGCGCTCCGATATAAATGAAGCTAGTACTGTTTTTAAAGATATTTTAGGGCATTTACCCACCCTAACTCGTCCACCTTATGGCAATTTTAATAGTACTATTGGCTCTATTATTGGCACGCCGCTGATTCTTTGGTCGGTCGATACCCTAGACTGGAAAAATAAGTCCACCGACGCCATTATGGAAACTACTTTGTCGCAAGTTCATGATGGAGCTATAATTTTAATGCACGATATTCATCCTACTACCGTCGAGACGGTCCCTACACTAATAAGCGCGCTTAGGGGCTTGGGCTATGAATTTGTAACGGTGCCAGAACTTGTCGAAATCAGAGGAAAAAAACTAACCAGCGGCGCTGCCTACTACAATTTTCGTCCGTAACCTATTGTTTAAAAATCAAATTCACCAGTAGTCCAAGCAAAAAAGTGTGCAAGTTTGCAGTGACAAGTAATCCCACCACAACGGTAATAATTCCAAATAACTTAACCTTGTCGTACGATGAAACACCGTGCGCAAAATTCTCCGCAATCTGTCGGTAAAAAATTACCACAAGACCACCCACGGCGGCGATTACTAAACCACCAAACATCCAGCCCACGCTAAAAGTATATTCCATGAACATAATTATAACACCGTTTCACCCCAGTGTTGACTTTTTTTAATTTTTCGCTAAAATATAGGGATGAGGGGTAATAGCTCAGTTGATTAGAGCGCTGCCTTTGCAAGGCAGAGGTCCAGGGTTTGAGTCCCTGTTACTCCACCACAACCAGGGGATATAGCTCAGCTGGTTAGAGCGCGTCACTGATAATGACGAGGTCTGTGGTTCAAGTCCACATATCCCCACCATCATCCAGCCCAGAGGGCTGTTTTTTGTAATAAAACGAAAAAAAAGGGGGACCGCCTTGATAAGGTAAGAGGCGGTCTCCAGGTCATACATGTATTTTAAGTAGCCTCGCAGTTTTGTCTACTTAAAACTAACCTCAGTTTATCTCACAAAATGAATATTGTCAAGACCCTTTTTCCACATTTTGTGCAAAACATCCAAAAATTGTGTTCGGGAAAAATAAAAAAATTAAAACATAATTTTAAGAAAAAGCATATTGACAAACCGAAAGCAGTATGCTATAATTAAAACAATCACCGTTGGATTCGACGGTTGACGGCTTCGGAGGGGGTCCCCCGCGACGTCTTCGCGGGGGAGGAGAAGCCGGCAGGACCCGTCGATATCGAAGTGTGTTTATTAAGTAATTGGTGGGCAGAATAGGAGTTCTAGAAATGGCTGGAACTAAAGCTGGTGGCATGAAAGCTGCCGCTACCAACAAAGCCAAATACGGTAAAGAATTCTATGCTCGTATTGGTAAAAAAGGTGGCCAAAACGGTCACACTGGTGGTTTTGCCGCTAACCCTGCGTTAGCTCGCATCGCTGGAGCCAAAGGTGGACGGATTTCCCGTCGTGGCCCAGCAAAAAAAGCTGCCTAAGTAAAAAGAAGCACTCTGTTAAAACAAGTGCTTCTTTTTCATGGAAAATTTTCACACCTAGGACAATGGTACTCCCCATCAGTGGTTTGGAATCGCGTTAGTCCACAACCAGGACAACGCGATTTTTTATGCAGCCAATCTCTATAAGTATCAAGCTCCCCTTGTATTACATCCTCATCTACATCCACCCCGTAATGTTTAGCTAATTCTTTTGCTTTTTCCCAGGCCGCAACTTCCATTTTAAGCCTCTCTACGTCCATTCTAAAGTCCTTATGCTTCAAGACTGCATGAGATACCTCATGTAGCGCCAAAAGCTCTGCAAACGGCTCTGGTGGCCCCAAAACGATAGTTTTTGGCGGACGAAAGGTGAATTTCGAGCCTTCGCGAAACCTCAGCCACGGATAATCTGTTTTTAACTGCTCTAAAAACTTGACCTTCATCAGCAAAAAGGGAATTACCCCTGCTCCTTTTGCTTCGCATATAGGAAACAACCATAAATCACCGATTCGGTCGGGCGACGTGGCTTCCGGTACTTCACGTTTAAATCATTAGGTAAAAATTTTACATACGATCGGAAGATTTTCCCAAGCGGACCACCTAGCACGATTGTGTCTGGGCGATACCCTTTTACAATGTCCGGCAGTCCAAGATAGACACGCTTCGCTATCTCAGTTAGCTCATCTTTCTTTCTCAATTTTGTAGCATAATCGATGTGATAATGCTTTTCAAGGGCGCTGGCCGCCGCAATATCCTCCCACTCCTCGATTTTGCCATCAAAATGATACTTCTTGTGCCCAGGCTCAAAGGCATTCGACTCCGGTAGAATCCGGCCATTTTCAACTATCCCCCCACCAATTCCGGTCGAAAAAGTCAGAAAAACTGTTCGCCCAGGCAAGCGAAAACCTTCATAAAGTGCTGCGAGATTTGCATCGTTCTCAAACCATACCGGGCAGTCGAATAAGTTTTTTATAGGACTCAATAGGTCGATTTTAGTCCAATTACGGTTTCCAAATTTAACTGAATAATTTTTTTGTACAACTCCCGGAATTGCTACTACAATCGCTCGAATTTTACGTCTACGAAAATTTTCTAAATTATCCGTAAGTTCCGCGATAAATGTTTTATAGCCTTGCGCAGTCTTAAACTTTATGCGCTTTACCACCCGCCCCCGCTTCGAAAACAACGCAATTAAAGTTTTAGTTCCTCCGATATCAACCGCTAAATACATACCTTGATTATATCACGGATATTTGCTATAATTAACCCATATTTAGGCCCACTCACGAGAACCGTTTGATGCTGTCTAGAATGTTTCTTTTAGAATCATTGATTCTCATGAGTGAGCCTAAGGAAGGAAATAATTTAATCATGGCAAATGCCAAAAAACTAACTATGGATGAACTCCTAGCCAGTAGCGAAGGCTCATTCAAAAAAGCTATTGCAGGTGACACTGTTGAAGGCACAGTCTTATCTGTTAAAAAACATGAGATCCTAATCGATCTCGGCGCTCAGGGCGTTGGGCTAATCCCACGTCGTGAAGCTTCGTTCGCCCGCAACCTAAGCGTTGGCGAAAAAGTCACTGCCTCAGTCGTTGAAGCTGAGATGGATGACGGGTATGTATTACTCTCACTCCGCAAGGCCGTTAAAGACAAGGGTTGGGACGAAATTACCGCCAAGCTTGACAGTAGCGAAACCGTCGAAGTAACACCATTTGACGCCAATCGCGGCGGTCTTCTTGTTGAGTACGAAGGTATCCGCGGTTTTATGCCGGTTTCACAGCTTTCGGCAGAACACTATCCAAGAGTTGGTTCAGCGGACAAGGACGAAATCTTGCAACGTCTCAACTCTCTAGTAGGTAAGCCAATTAAGGCCCGCATCCTAGATGCCAACAAGAAGGAAAACAAGCTTATCTTCTCTGAGAAGGAAGCCATCAAAGACGGTCTTGCCGAACGTTTTGCCGAGCTTAAAGTCGGTGATATTGTTAAGGGTGTTGTAACCGGTGTAGTGGACTTTGGCGTATTCGTCAATGTTGATGGCATCGAAGGTTTGGTCCACATTTCCGAGATTTCTTGGGAAAGAGTTAACAATCCATCAGATTACGTTAAAGTTGGTGATACTATCGAGGCTAAAATCATCGCTATTGACAAAGAGCGCTTGTCACTTTCAATGAAGCAGCTCGTTGAAGATCCGTGGATTTCAGAGGTGGCTAATCTTAAGAAAGGCTCAAAGGTTGATGGTACAATCACTCGTATCACTCCATTTGGCGCTTTCGTTCAGATTTCGCCAGCAGTTGAGGCTTTGGTACATGTTTCCGAGCTTGGTGAAGGCTCTGATGTTGATCCAGAGAAGATTTTTACCCTAAACGAGAGAAAAAGCTTCAAGGTTCTCGATATCGATAAAGAAGGTCGCAAAATCTCTCTTTCCATTGCCAAATAACAAAAACTAAAAATAGCCCCAAAGGGGCTATTTTTTGTGATAGTTGATTTTTTGAAACATTAGCATTATAATTACAGAAAAGGCACCAAAAATAACAAGCACCAAAAATAACAAGAAAGGTTGCATAGAAAATGCAAAACGGCGAAAAAATCAGCAATAACAATTCCATTCCTGAGTCAACCTGGGACAGCCTTAAAGATTTCGCTGGCGAGCAAAATCTTAACAGTAAAACCGGCAAAGCTAGGACTTTTTCAGAATTTGATATTTACCCGAGGATGCCAGGCGAATCCAATGAGGAATATGGCGAAAGACTAAAGTTTATGCACGAAAAAACCGCCGAGTACGAGGCCGCCGAATCCGCCAAAGCCGAAGAAGCCACTAGGAGTGCCGAAAAAGATGCCTACTTTGCTTCCGAGCAAGGCCAGAAGGAGCTGGATGAAGAAGCGAGGTTCGATCGTCTTACTGAAAAGTTAGACCAAGCCGTTGCTGAGGGCAGAATGAGTGCTGAACACGCCAAGAACTTATTAGAACGCCAGCTAGAACGCTCCGTTGAAGAAATCGAAGGTCATCGTCAGGATTACAAGGACCGTCAATCCGTTGGTACTCCGGAGGAAGAAGCTAGGTACGAAGAATGGTTTAGGAGCCGAGGTTTGCTTGACTCTGAACAGCCAATCAAATCTGACACCGAACAGATAGAAATTACTGAAACCTCTGAAGCTCCAAAAGCTCCAGAACTTCCAGAAGTCCAGGAGGATGTTATCGATAAGGAACCGACCGTCGAACTTCTGCCCGAAATCCAAGCTGATCTCGACGATAAATTAGCTGATATTGCAAAATGGCGCGAGCGCGATGCCAATCGCATCTGGCGAGGAGAATCCGGTCATAGCCAAGAATTTTACGACAAGATGGTTGCAGACGTTACCGCTGAAGCAGCTGCGACAAACCGCGCATTACTAGAGGCTCAAGCAGCCAAATCCGAACAAGAGCCTAAAGAGCCTATAGCCGAATCCGAACAAGAACCTGTAGCCGAATCCGAACAGATGCCTACAGCCGAACCGACATTTACATCCGAACTAACGTCCGCACCAGAGCCCGAAAGCACCTCGCTACACGAAATTGAGGAGACGTCTATACATGAGCTTGAAGAAGCGGCTAAACACGAACAAGCGATTGCTGAGCTAGAAAACCGAATCAGGGAAGCAAAACTTGAACTTCTCGCTGAAAAAGAAAAAAGGATAGCACTTCTAAAAGAAAGAATTGCCACCGTAAAAGAAGAGTTGAGCTTAATCAGTAAAGCCAAGAAAAAATCCAGATTCGGTTTATTGTCGCGTATTTTTAGCAGAACGAAGCCATCAGCTACTAACGAAGTAAAAACTTCAGCATCCGAAGAATCCGACATTCCCGTAGTCGAAGAAGACATCACTCCAGCAGTTGAAGAAATCGATACTCCATCGCCGGCTGAGGAAAAGCCGTTTAATCTCGCCGACTCTATTCGTCAAGACAGGCTAGGCGGCAAGCTGGATGATGAGGGAGTAGATATTCTAACCAATGAAGATGGTCTTAGCGATAAAAACTCGTTTCGTATTGCTTCTTGGTGGGCCAATTTGGATGATGGGGTAAAACATGAAATTGCCACTTTTGAAAAAGGCCTAGGTAATTCCAAATATGGTCGCGCTCTTCGTGTTTGGCTTCAGATTAATGGTGTAATCTAGCCCACAAGACTAAGAGAATTTTGTATATTTTTTGCTTATGATATAATAGAATATATCCTTAAGGAGATAATTTTGTGAAGTATAGTAAAAAAGATTACGAACAACGTCCTTGGCTCAAGTATTACGAGGAGGAGGGATACCCTGCCAATATCGAATATCCCGACTGCTCCATGGTAGACATGGTAATTCAGAGTGCTGAAAAGTGGCCCGACAATACCGCTTATGTTTATTATGGGCACAAGGTTACCTATAAGAATTTTGTCAAGAAAATCGAAAAAACTGCCCGAGCGCTTAAAAATTATGGCGTCAAAGAAGGAGATCGTGTTACTATCTGCATGCCAAATACACCAGAAGGCATCACTATGGTTTACGCAGTCAACATGGTTGGTGCGGTTTGCAATATGGTGCACCCACTATCGTCCGAAAAGGAGCTTGAATATTATATCAAAGTTGCCGGCTCAAAATACGTGCTTGTCATCGACGCCGTCTTCGATAAAATTTACAAACTCCGCGATACGGCAGGCCTTGAACGTATTATCGTGGTCCGTCCTTCTGATGGACTAGGGTTTCTCAAGAAAAAACTTTATAACACTCTTCACATCAAAAAAGTTCGCCTCCCCTCTAACGATAACAGAGTGGTACTTTGGGAAGATTTTATTGCTAATTCCTATTTTTACCAGGGGAGTTATCACGAAGAGCGAGGCGCCAGCGATCTAGCTGTTATTATGTATTCCGGTGGTACTACGGGTGCGCCAAAGGCTGTAATGCTCTCAAATCTCAATATCAACGCAGAGTCAATCTGTGATGCTGCTGTCATCCGCCAAGTTGTTCCTGGCGAAATGGTGCTTTCTATCTTACCGCTATTTCACTGTTTTGGGCTTGGTGTTTGTATTCACACTCCACTTTGTCGAGGTCTTGGCTGTATTTTAATACCGGCCTTTTCGCACAAACAGTTTGCCGATATTATCAAAAAGAACAATCCAAACTTTATAGTCGGTGTTCCAACTCTATTCGAAGCTCTCACAAATACAAAACTAAAGCCCGACGATCTTAAATCCGTTACCGCTGTTATTTGTGGCGGTGATGCTTTAACTCAAACTTTACGCGATAAGGTAAACGATTTTCTAAAAAATCACGGTTCCAACGCTAAAATTCGTGTTGGTTATGGCCTTACTGAAGGCTCGGGCGCAGTTTGCCTATCACCAGAAAATACCTTCGCCGATGGTATAATTGGGGCGCCTATGCCAGATATGGACTTTAAGATTGTTAAGAATGATACATTTAAAGAACTTCCGGTTGGCGAAGCAGGTGAAATTTGCATTTCGGGCCCACTAGTTATGATGGGATATCTCGGCGACGAGGGAGAGACAGCACAGGCAATTCGCGTCCACGACGATGGCAAAGTTTGGCTTCACACTGGCGATATTGGTTACCTTGGCAAGGATGGATTTATCTACTTTGCTCAACGTCTCAAACGAATTATTATTTCGTCGGGTTACAATATCTATCCGACCCACCTAGAATCAGTCATCAACTCTCACGAGGCGGTATTAACGTCAACAGTTATTGGTATCGACCACCATTATAAAGGTCAAGTGCCAAAAGCCTTTATCGTCCTAAAACCAGGCTACAAGCCAGGGAAACGTTTAGAACGGGAAATTCGTGAATTATTGGAACGTAATGTGCCAATCTACGCCCTCCCAGCTGCCTATGAATTCCGCGACAAACTCCCCCAAACATTAGTTGGTAAGGTCGCTTTCAAAAAACTGGAAGCTGAAGAAAAATCCAAAAAGAAAAAATAACTATTAGCGTGATATAATAACCTCATGTTTTGGAAGATTTTGGTCGTCTTAATTATTTCCATGATACCGCTCATAGAGCTTCGCGGGGCTATTCCAGTTGCTGTCGGCATGGATCTCGGGCTTCCAGAGTGGATAGTTCTAATTATCGCCATTATTGGCAATATTATTCCAGTGCCAATTATCTATTTCTTCGCCCGTAAATTCCTGGAGTGGGGAGCCAAAAAGAAATGGAAACCGTTAAAGCAATTTTGTAACTTCTGCCTCAAAAAGGGCACCAAAGCCGGCACGAAACTCATTGAAAAAGCCGGCGATTACGGTACCTATTTTGCACTATTTTTGTTTGTGGCAATACCTATTCCGGGCACCGGCGCCTGGACCGGTACGCTTGCCGCTAGTATTCTAAATTTGGATTTCAAAAAGACTGTTATTGCAATCACCGCCGGCATTCTTGTCGCCGGGATCATCATGCTCCTCATTTCATTAGGCCTCTTCAAGTGGCTCTTTTAGTCGATCACGAACTAAAAAGAGCAGACGAAGGGGGGTTCATCTGCTCATTTTGGCTCCCCCGGCCAGACTCGAACTGGCAACCTCGAAGTTAACAGCTTCTTGCTCCACCATTGAGCTACAGGGGAATAACCCTATTATAGCATATTTTTGCTTTTTGTGATAAAATTAAGAGAAGTTTATTTTTATTGCAGAAAGGAGAACGATGGAAGAAAAAACAATCCAAATTGCTGGTTCTATTACGGTTGATGAGCTCGCCACCGCTCTTGGCCTTTCTGTGACCGAACTTATTGGTACTCTCTTTAAAAACGGCATCGTCGCAACTATTAATCAACGCCTCGATTACGAAACTGCCAGTATCATTATCGATGAGCTTGGTATCAAAAACGTCAAACTTGAGCGTAAAAACACTTCCACTAAGACCTCTGATTTTCACCGTGAACTTTCCGACAAAGCCGTCACGCGTCCTCCAGTCGTAGCGGTTATGGGCCACGTCGACCATGGTAAAACCACACTTCTCGACACGCTACTCAACAAGAAAACCGTCGAAGGCGAAGCCGGTGGTATTACTCAGCATATTTCAGCCTATCAGTTAAAGCACGACGATCGTCTAATTACTTTCCTTGATACTCCAGGCCACGAGGCTTTTGCCGCTATCCGTCAACACGGTGCTATGTTAACCGATATCGTCGTGATTGTAGTCGCGGCTGATGATGGCGTTAAACCTCAAACTATCGAAGCTATCAATTTTGCCAAATCTGCCAACGCCAAAATCATCGTCGCAATCAACAAAATCGACCGCGAAGGCGCCGATATTCCGCGCACCATGGCGGACTTGTCTCAGCAGGGTCTCCAGCCAGAAGAATGGGGTGGCGATACTGTAATGGTGCCAATTTCAGCCAAATTAAACCAAAACCTCGACCAGTTGCTCGACATGATACTTTTAACCGCCGATATCGAAGAGCTCAAAGCTGATGTTGACATCCCAGCTGAAGGTCTCGTCATCGAATCACACATGGAAACAGGGAAGGGTTCAGTAGTGAACTTACTTGTCACTGGCGGCGAACTAAAAACCGGCGAGTTTATCGTTGCTGGCTCCGCCTATGGTAAGGTCCGCACGATGCTAGATTGGCAAGGCAAGCCCAAGGGCAAAGCCACTCCATCCACTCCGGTCACCATCACAGGCTTCAAGGAGCTTCCAAATTTCGGTGACAAGTTTATCGAAGCAAAAGACGAAAAAACCGCCCGCAAAATGGCCCTCCTTAACGCTCAGATTCTTGCTGACGAATCTGCCTCCGCTAATGTCACTAGCTCCGATCTTCTGCGTATGATGAATGTTGCCGATAACTCCAAAGTTTTCAACGTCATTGTAAAAGGTGACGTGCTCGGCTCTGTCACTTCGGTCGTAGATTCTCTCAAAATGATCGACACTCATGGCGAAATCACCCTAAACATCGTCTCTACCGGCGTCGGTGATGTTAACGAAAACGATGTTTACATGGCGGCAGACGAAAATACCATTATCTACGGTTTCAACGTTACGGTTCCGATTAATATCTCCAAGATGGCCGCTCGTGACGGAGTAAAAATCCGCACTTACAAGGTTATTTATGAACTGCTAGACGACGCCAAATCTGAAATGGAAAACCTTCTTGACGCCGAGATTATTGAGGAAGATAAAGGCGAGCTTAAAGTCTTAGGTGTATTTAGAACCGAAAAGACCAGCATCATCGCTGGCGGTGAAGTTTTGAAAGGCGACGTGAAGCCAGGTTTTCTCGCCCGCATAGTACGTGACAAAAAATATGTCGGCGAAGCTGAAGTTACCAGTGTCCAAAAAGAAAAAATGGACGTAAAAGAGCTCACCGCTGGCGAAACCGGAGGTCTTGCACTTAAGACTGAGCATAAAATCGACCTTCAGGTTAATGATCGTCTCAAATTCTTCACCCGCGAATCCAAGAAACGTACATTGTGACAACAACCACAAGACAAGCGGCGCTTATATTTTTCGACACGGGCCGAGAAAAATCATAAGTGCCACTTGTTGTGTGATATAATTGGCATAAGGAGAATAGTATGGACTTTGATGAAAAATTTTTACAAGAAATGGGCCTCTCGGCCATGCCAGAGGACCAAAAACAAAAATTTCTTGACTATATCCAGGAAGAATTAGAAGTTCGCATCGGCGAACGCATCTCAAAGGGGCTCACAGAAACCCAGCTAAACGAGTTTGATGCCATTACTGAACAATCCGAGGCTACCAGATGGCTCGAAAAAAATCGCCCCGACTACCGTGAAATCGTCACCCGCACCATCAATGAAATGAAAGACGAAATCCGCGCCAACCGCGCAAAACTTGTCGGCGCCTAAAATGATTAGTTTTAACGACCTTGAGCATACTCGTCAAGCGTATCAGCAAAAAAGTCAAGCAATTTCCAAAAAGCGCTGGAAGGCGGTTCTTATAACTTGTTCTATCGCTTTTCCAATTGAGATAATTTTTCTACTCCTGGGCCTGACTAAGTTACCAACATTAAATGCCAGGCACTTTGCCGTCTTGGCCGCGCCAGTTGTTATTGCTTTGCTATTTGAATTTTTATTTTTTTACATTATCGTTTTAATAATCACCCATAAAGATTCAGCTACTCTTATTAATGAGTATGCAAATTATAAACGTGCCTACAAAGCGTATTTTATCGATCGTCAGCTCGCGAAGCTTTTTACTAACCTTCACTATGACCATACTCGCGGCCTTGACGTCAATTTGCTTGAAGCTTCCAAACTTATCTACACTGGCGACATCTACAGGTCCAATGACTTGGTCGCAGCTAAATATAAGAACACGAATTTTATGCAAGCTGACGTAGAGGTAATCAGAAAAGACGAGACGCGTGACAAAGATGGCAACAAACATACCGATTACGTCACGGTTTTCAAAGGGCGTTACTTAATTTTTGAATTTCCCAAAAAGTTTGCATCCAAGATGATTGTCTCTAGCGGCGGTGGCAACGGACTGGGGTACACTAACCCCAAAACTGGTCGCGGTCTCTCCCGTATCGAAACGGAATCGCCAGATTTTAATAAACGTTTCCTAGTTTATGCAGAGGACGGCTTTGAGGCTTTCTACATTCTAAATCCCGACTTCATCAATAAACTTGAACGGCTTGGCGAAAAATATCAAAACGCCCTGTCGCTCTATTTTTCAGACAACAAGCTCTACGTCGGACTGAATGACCATAACGACGCCTTTGAGCCGCCTAGCAATATCGCTGAGCCCCTAAACGAAAAAACCGAAACCGCAAAAGTCACTAAAGACATGAAATTAATCACCGACCTGGTCGATAACCTCAAGCTCAGCAAATAAACTATTTTCTATATCCGTTCAAAAACGCTTTTGCATCCATCGCCTTACGACCTTCCGGTTGCAACCTGTCCACAGCCACAGAATGCCCATCAGCGCAGGGAATTGCGAGAACCGCCGTTTCACCCGCCTTCAATATATGTGCCTCTAAAATAATGCAAGAAATGCCATAGAACGCATATTTTGGTTTCGGATAGCCCTGAAAAGCTACAATTTTACGAAGAATCTCTTTCGCCGTATCTGTCTCGGGTGTTAAAAATGACATCCCTTTATCCATTTTGCCGCAAAAAGTTGCTTTTTTGTCATCTTGCAAGACTGGTTTCGGCAAACCACCTAGATATGAACAAATCCATTCCGCCCCCGCCTCTGCCAAAACTTTATAAATTGCATCTTTTGGTGGAATTAACCCTGAAATTAAATCTACTCCAGCTCGCCGAGCGATTTCATCTCCTGAAAAATTCATCTGGTGATATATTGGCCCCGCATCCATCGCCTTCGCTAGCTTCATCACCGACACAGAAAACTCCGTCGCACCATCTAAAATCGCACTCTCGATCGGCGAAGCCCCCCTGTATAAAGGCAAAGCCGAAGGGTGAATATTTAAAATCCCTTCTGGCTCAAACAAATCTAGCACGTCACTTCGAATCATCACTCCAAACGAGGCCAGCACCCCATGCGCCTCAGGATTTTCAGCCTTTAGTTTCTTTACTTCCTCTAAATCTTCACGCGTCCGCGCACGGAAAATCACCTGGCACTCTTGGTCTAAAACCGCCAATGCATAATCCGCTAGCGCTCCATTCCCAAAAAAGATAACTTTTTCCATCGCAAACTACTCTTCGCCCCAAAGCTTTTCGTTGTCAGCAATCTCGGTATCGTAGTCTACCGGCACCAAATCACCCTTATCGTCCATCTTATAGAAGGCATCCTTCACCCCCTTAATGTGGTCTATAAATAAAATTCCATCTAGGTGGTCAATCTCATGAAGAAGCGTCCTTGCAAGCTCATCTGTCGCCTTAATTCGCACCTCTGTACCGTCTTCTAATTTAGCCTTCACTCTTACCTTGGTGGCACGCGGCACCATCCCATAAATCGAGGGAACTGAAAGGCACCCCTCGTAATCAGTCTTAATTTTACCTTCCGCCTTTATCACCTCTGGGTTAATTAATGCTGTGAAAGTTGCGTTTTTCTTGTCTTCCATATCATCACGAATAATAATAATCCGCTTATTTACCCCCATCTGAGGCGCTGCCATTGCCGCCGATAACTCATAGGGGTGGTCTTTTTCCCAATCGAGCGACAATTTTCGCATATCAGCAATAATTTCCAAAACTTCATCGTCAATCTTGGAAACCTTACTGGACTTCTCCCGAAGCCGCGCATCTGGTGTGGTGATGATTTTCATAAGCCCATTATACCACTTTTAAGAGGTGAAGTAAATGCGTGGCATGGGCGGGTGACGGACCTGGAGGGGGCCCCCCAAAATTGCCATCAATTTTGGGGGAGGAGAAGGTCCGGCAGGACCCGCCCAGAATTACGCTATAATTAGTTCACCCGAATCAAGCTTTTGGCTCTCAAGCGCCACACTTTTTATCGCCGGGTCTTCGTAGGTGTTGTAATAATAAGTTTTCGTACGCGTCGAATACCCACCAGTATAAATAGTCTTCTCAAAAGTACCATCCGCCATCGCCGCCGCTCCATCAATCATCGAAACTCCATTTAAAGTATGAAAAAGGCGCGACACGTTTTCTTCTTCGGAAGACTTCACTGGATAATGTGTATTAAGATATGCCACGCGGATAAATCGCGACGGGGAATAATAGTCGCCTGGCAGCCCCCGCATCAGAGAGCCAGTACCAAAGGGCTGCATGGTTGCTTTGTCCCACCGTACCTCTTTGGGCATCTGTGGAAACAAATTCATGTAGTTGCGCAAGTTTTCTTGGTGCCAACCGTAGCCAGGCTGGTTAGTCAAAACATCGACATCATTTTCAAAGATTTCCATTCCTTGCTTGGTGTATTCGACCACCACCGAACGGTCTCGATCGCCAATCAAGAAATGTAGCTCCGAAACCGGATACTTCTCATTAATTGGCTTTGCCACAATTGCTACATTTTTAAGTGCCGTCACTGCCTCATCAACCGTTTTGAAATTGCGCGCCACCCACAGGGGGAACTCATAGGCCGCTACATTGGTTTTTCCATCTACCGCCGATATCTCATATTTAGCATAACCAGGAAAATTCAAACCCGCAATCGCTAGCCCCGCTTCGTTTGCGCAGTCAAAATAAAGCGGCACCCCCTCCTCGACAATCCCCATGCCAATTACCGCCATCTCGCTAGTATTTTCGCCCAAAAACGCCGTATTGTATTTGTATCCGCGTGGCGTAATTACTACCTTTTCTCCATATCCCACCGACCAGTCCAAATTCCGTCCAAAATACATTTCTCCATCATCGCTATTAAATCTCACCCCTGTGCACATAAACCTCCTTTTTTCTTATGTTTATTTTAGCACAAATTCGTACTCTTGCGAAAACTCTGACCTAGCTTTATTATAAAAAAATGAGAAGGCATTGGCTAACAGAGAAAAATCTACAAAATAAAAAATTCTACAAATCCGAACGTGCCATCTTCATTGCTTTCTACAAATTTCACGATTACCCCACTGCCAAAGTTTTAGCAAGAAGGGCCCATATTGCGCGTTCGACCTTCTATCGCCACCATAGATCACCGCATTTTATTCCGGGAAATTACGAAGATTATCTGTTCCAGACATATCGTCGCAAAATCAAAATTCTCCTAAAAAGGCCCGATGTCTCAATTAGGAGTTTATTTTTAAGAACACTAATTTATATCCATGTTAACAGTGAATTTTTTAAGGTTCTTTTTCAGGATGGTCACAAAGAAATCATCAAACGCATGGTAAGTGAGCTAAAGGAGCCAATCCTGGCAATTTGGAATTATGGTGATAATTCCCCAAAACTTTTCCATGTTTACGAAAATGAAATTTTAGGAATAATTGAAGCTTGGGGTGAACAAGAGTTCGCTAATCAAGAAATCGAAAATGTCCTCGGCGATATTTTATATCTCACTAAAACCTCCCCCAAACACCTTTCTCGTTTTATTTTAAAGTAGGTTTGGCGAGTCAAGCGTAATTTTGAAATTTTTATCTATCTCCCTACAGGCTTCAAGTAAGGCTCTTCGCGATCGGCTCCTTACTACGATTTGCCAGGTATAACCTTTATTGGTTCGTTCATGAAAAGCTGGACAGGGCGGGGAAACCCTCAGCCTTTTGTCAACCGACAACCTTCTCACCGTCTCGCGCACCTTTTTTAATACCAGCGCCTCAGTTTTTAGAGTAATCTCTAGTCGCAAAATAAACGTAAATGGCGGGAAGCCGGATTTACGCCTCTGCTTTATCATATAATCATAAAAACTCAGATAATCTTCCTCTGATGCAAATTTTAATACTGGGTGTTCCGGCCGAAATGTCTGGATTATAACCCCAGTATCCGCTATATGCCCACGTCCCACCCGACCAATTACCTGGGTGAGTAGTTGAAAGGTCCTCTCTTCGGCTGCAAAATCCGGTAAGGACAACCCAGCATCTGCTTGCACCACCCCCACTGTTGCCAATTTGGGTAGATCCAATCCTTTCGCCAGCGTTTGGGTTCCAACTAAAATATCTACCTTTCCTGATTTTATCTCATCATAGACCGCTTCCAGGCTTTCATCTTTTTTATTATCCGCATCAAATCGTTCCACACGCGCCTTAGGAAATAGCTTCAGGAGTTCGGATTCGAGTAATTTTGTTCCAAACCCCTTATGCACCATATCTGGATGGCCACACTTAGGGCAGTTTGTCGGTACTCTTTCAGAATAGCCACATGTATGACAATGTAATACATATTCATCAGCATGCAAGGTTAGAGGTAAAAAGCAATTAGGGCACAAAATCTCCTCGCCACAGTTCTCGCAGATTGTGAGCGGCGCCGATCCTCTTCGGTTATGAAAAATCAGTGTCTGCTGACCTTTTTCCAAGTTGCTAGTCATTTCTTTCAATAAAATGTCGGAAAAATACCGGTTTTTGCTGAAATTCTTCCGATTTTTGAGATCTACAATTCGGATTTCAGGCTTTATCGCCGTTTCTATCGCCTTTTTCTCTAGCTTTACTAGGGAACCACGGCTACTTGCTAGGTAAAAATCTTCTACCGTCGGTGTAGCTGATCCCAAAATTAAGGGAATATCAAGTTCCTTCGCAATAAAACTTGCCACTCTTACGGTAGAATACTTTGGTGCATTCTCCTGGTAATAGCTATTTTCGTGCTCCTCATCTATAATAATTAACCCCAAATCACTCAGTGGCGCAAAAAGCGCCGACCGTGGCCCGATGACAATTTTTGGCTGAGCATTCTCAAGTAAGGAATTAAAGACTAGGTGCCTTTCCGCCTCTGTTTGTTTGGAATGAATTAGTACGATGTTCTCATCAAAAATCTCCCGAAAAACCCGAACGAATTGGCTAGTTAAAGCAATCTCTGGCACCAAAATGATGCTTGATTTTTGCCGCTTAAACGCATCCAGAGCCATTTTAAGGTAGATATTCGTTTTACCGCTCCCGGTCACGCCATAAAGTAGTTTTGTGGCTTCTTGAGCCTGCTGGAGGCCTTGTAAGGCATTTTTTTGGGCAGTATTAAGCGGGATTTCAGAAAAACTCGCACCATGTTCAGGTTTTACACGGACGGGTGACGGACCTGGAGGGGGCCCCCCACTGAGCGCAAGCGAAGTGGGGGAGGAGAAGGTCCGGCAGGACCCGTCCGACGAAAGACCCCCGAACATTTGTTCGGTTTTTCTGCGTTTCTTCTGCACCCCCTTAGGAAGTAGTAGCGATACAGCAGTGCCAGACGCCGCTAAATAATAATCATGCAAAAACCCGATAGCTTTTAACAAATGCCGTGGCAGTGGCTTTGAATACAAAACTTTGAGAATTGTACGCGTTTTAAAATTCGGTTGCGCAACTTTTTTAATAATTACACCCGGCACTTGCCGCTGTCCCATCGGCACCATCACGATTTGTCCCGGCAAGAGGGAATCGTCAAAATCATACGTCAAAGCCTCCACCTTGCCTTCTGGGACTACCTCGTAGAACATACCACCATTATAACATTGTTGTAATTTTTACAGAATCCATGATATAATAGATACAGTATAAGCGAGGAAATATGTTAGATATATTTGTGACGTCTAGGGTGCGTCGAAAAGTTATTGTGGTTTTTGCAAAGTATCCAGATTTTAAAACTCATGTTAGAGGTTTGGCTAAACTTATCAAAGAAGATCCCGGCAACATTCAAAGGGAACTAAACCGTATGGCCGAAGGCAAATTCTTAATAGTCACCAAAAAAGGCAAAACCAAAATCTACCAAACCAATAAAGCTTTTCCAATTTTAAAAGAACTCCAAAGCATTGTCATTAAAAGCCAAAAGGGCAATAAACCATCCAAAACTATCGGATAACAGGGAAACAAATTGGATAAATTATTTATACGACTACTCAAAGCTCGCGGCCTTACCCCCTCTTTTTTAAGCCCTAAATATGAAGAATTATCCGACCCATTTAGCCTAAAAAGTATGGATAAAGCTACTTCTCGCATCAAAAAAGCAATTAAAAACCACGAGAAAATTCTCATTTACGGCGATTATGATGTGGATGGCGTGACTGCTAGTACCCTGATGGAGCAGGCATTGATTTTTGCTGGCGTAAATCCAGATCATATCACAATTATGCTCCCCGACCGCTTCGCCGATGGTTATGGTATGAGTCCGAAGCTCATCAAAAAAGCTCAGGCTATCTCGGCTACCCTCGTTATTACGGTTGATTGCGGTTCACGCAATCACGAAATTGTAAACGAGTTAAACGAGCTCAAAATCGATACCATCGTCACCGACCACCACGAGACCGACGACGAAATGCCGGAAGCCATCGCCGTTATTAACCCCCATCGCAAGGATGCTCCGACAGAGGCTCTCCAAAACCTCGCTGGTGTTGGTGTAGCCTTCAAGCTTGCCCAGGCATTAGTTCAAAATAATCTTATCAGCCCTGGTCAAGAAAAATGGCTTCTCGACCTTGTCCTTATTGGTACCATCTGCGACAACATGACTTTAATCGGCGAAAATCGTATCCTCGGATTTTACGGCCTAAAAGTCCTCACAAAAACCCGCCGCCCAGGACTCAAAGAGCTCATGAAACTAGCCGGGGTTAAGACTCTCACCTCTGAGTCTATCGGTTTTCAGATTGGCCCTCGCCTTAATGCTGCCGGACGCCTTGACACCGCTGATATTGCTCTGAATCTACTTCGTTCAAAATCAGCCCCTGAAGCTGCCGCTCTTGCCGCCAAGCTTGAAGGCCTGAACAAAAAACGCAAACTCGAACAAAACTCCGCCACTCGCGAAATCAAAAATCGCGGCATCGGTGACGACCCGGTTATTATTGAAACCGGCAACTGGCATGAAGGTATCCTCGGTATCATCGCCGGTCGTCTTGTCGAGGAATATCATAAGCCTGCCTTTGTACTCACCAACACTACTGACGGCTTTTACAAAGGTTCGGGCCGCTCCTTCGGCGATTTTAATCTTGCTGATGCGCTAAACTTTGCCAAAAGCTCCATTATCAGTGGTGGCGGACATGCTGCTGCGGCCGGCGTCAAAGTTCATCAAGACAATCTTTTTAAGTTTCGCGAACAAATCAATGAATATTACCGGAGCCTGAAACTCGCCGACCAAGAACGCTTTTTAAAAGTAAAGCCCGACCTCGAAGTCGCCAACCTATCTGACTTTTCGCCAGATTTATTAGACGACCTTAAAAGCCTTGAACCATACGGGGCAGGGAACGAAGAACCAATTTTTCGCCTCAAGAACGTCGAGATTTTAGAAAATCGCAAAATGGGTGCCGACGGCCAGCATCTTCGTCTCGATGTTAAGGGTAAAGACGGCAAGATTCTAAAACTCGTTGCTTTTTATGCTCCCGAAAATTGGCTCCGTATCGAACCGAGCGAGCAACTAGACGTCACGGTCAAACTTATCGAAAACGAATGGAATGGCACTCGCTCCGTCGAAGGCCGCATCGTGGATATTGTGTTATAATTAGGTTATGAAAAAAGTGATTTTGAAGGTCAAACTTTCCTCTCGCGATAAGTTTGAACAAAAACTTTCCGACATTGATCTTGATTTTTCTGGAGTTTACTGGCAACACGATCGGATCTACGTTCCGCGTGACTACAAGAAGAACTCCAATTATCCCCGCCTCATTATGCGCACCGAAATGCGCGCCGTTGATAAGCCACCTAAATACACCCTGATTTTACGTCGTCACATCGAAGATTCCGGTGTCGATATTGTCGAGGAGACCGCCATCAAAGATTACGAAAATACAGTTAATATTATTTTGCAACTCGGTTTCAAACCCGATTCTGAGGTCTCTCGCCGCCGCCAGGATATTAAAATGGACGAGAACAACATCATTTATCTTGATAAAATCGAAACCCTCCCTGGCTACTTTGCCAAGATCGAGTCCAATCTCACTGCAGACGATTCTATCGCTGAGGCCAAGCTTGATCTCGAAAACACTTTCAAAACTCTCGGTGAATCCAACTTTGTGAACTCTCCCTATGCGGAGCTATAAATCTAAAATAATAGATTTATAGCTCATCCTCTAGGCGGTTCGCCATCCGGCTCACCAAGCAATTTTTTCGATTTAATTTCGTAGCGACGCCCATTTACCGGCGACACGTAATAATCTTCGTTAAGTAAATTTACAAACATAGTCAAATCTTTATCGTCCATGATGATAATCGAGCCATCGTCGTCAGTCATCAGCTCTAGTTGCATCTCGTCCGCATAGTCGAGTAGCTTATCTTGCGGCATCTCCTCTGCGATATCCATCGCTTGTACCTTTTTGAGGATTGGTTTCTTATCCGCAAGTAGTGAATCCAGCGTCAACCCTTCCGCGAAAGACAATTTATACTTCTCAGTCAGTTCCTTTGCCTTCGTCTCGGCAATTACCTGCGACTTATAATCATACTGGAACAAATTCTCAAATTTCGCCTGATTAAATACTATAATCGTGCCATCTACAATCGCCACCTGATTATCCTCTGGCATTTTAAGGGCAATTTCGGCCGAAAAAGGCTCAAAACTCTCGCCATTAATTTCCCAAGACGTCGCACCTTTGAGTGCTGACGAAGCCGGCAAAATCTTCGCAATGTAGAAAGTTTTCATCCCAGTTTCGCCCGGATAAGTAAATTTCGCAATTATTCCTTTAACCTTTTTAAAGTCATATTCGTTTTCCGAAAAATAATCAATATCTTTATACTCATTCTCAATCAGGTGGA
>CAMVFY010000011.1 GCA_947166895.1 uncultured Candidatus Saccharibacteria bacterium | reverse complement strand
GAGCCAGTACCTTACGACCAGTTTTAGTCGCATTTCGCTTCATAAAACCATGCTCAACTTTTCGTTGTCTTTTGTGTGGCTGATAAGTTCGTTTTGGCATATTATTCCTCAAATTTTAGTTTATTTCAAATTCTTTGTATAGTATAACTCATTTTTCCACATTTTTCAAGGAGTTTTCCACCTCCACAATAGAGATACTCATAACTATGTGGAAAACTTAGTCCCTGTTTTTCCTTTTTATATCAAACCATATTTTTTCCTACCAAACCCTGTGGAAAACTTCCTTTTTTCGTGCTATACTTATCTTCAAAAGGAGGTCACTAAATGTACGACGTTTGGCAAAACGTATTAGCGGAAATCGAGCAACAAATTTCCGCCGCCAATTTTTCCACATGGTTTCAGGACACCTCTCTTATCTCAACCGACAATAACCGTATTATTATCGGGGTAAAAAACTCTTTTTACGTTAAACAGCTTCGCGCTCGTTATTTAGATCTCATCTCTACCGCACTTCGCAATAATAATATCAAAGTAGAGAATATCGATTTTGAAGTACAATCTATCCCTAAATTAAAATCTCGCTCCCGCGAAATAGTTAAATCCCCCAAACAAATCACGGAACGAATAAAAACCATCAAGACTCGCGCCTCATCCACCGAAAATCATAATAATGGTCTTAATAATAAATATACTCTCGATAACTTCGTCATCGGCTCCAACAACGAGCTCGCCGTAGCCGCCGCCAAAAGCATTATTGCTTCTCCTGGTACTCGCTATAACCCATTCTTCCTCTACGGTGGACCAGGTTTAGGTAAAACCCACCTCGTACAAGCAATCGGCAATGAACTTATTAAAAACAATCCAGACTACAAGATTTTTTATACCCCAATTTCCCATTTTTACTCCGACTTTATTGATGCCATCCAAAGCGGTAAAGGTAAAGATTTCAACCGTAAGTTCCAAAAACTCGATTGTCTCATCATTGATGACTTTCAGTTTATCGTAAATAAAGAAAAATCCCAAGAAGAGTTTTTTAATATCTTTAACGACCTTTATCAGCTCAACAAACAAATCATCGTCACTAGCGATCGTCTCCCCTCACAAATCAAAACCGTTGATGAACGTCTAGCCTCCCGCCTTACATGGGCAGGTGCATTCGATCTTCAACTGCCAAAGTTTGAAGATAAATGCGCTATTCTGCGCGCCAAAGCTGAACTTATGGGTGTAGATATTGAACCCGAAGCTATTGAATATATTGCAGAGAATGTTAATACAAACATTCGGGATCTTGAGGGTGAGTTTTCAACCATCCTTCTTATGTCTGAAGTCCGCGGTCTTACCCCACTAGAACTCATCAAAAATGGATCTGTCAATGTTAGCCGCGCCAGTAAGCTCCGCCCCGTTTCCTCTAAGCAGGCTGTTGAAAAAGTAGCAAAATACTACAATTTAGCCACCAAAGACCTCCAAAGTAAATCTAGGGTATCTAATATAAAAAATGCCCGGCAAGTTGCTATGTATATTCTTTCGAAAGAACTCAATCTCAGCACAAACAAAATCGCCTCTGAGGTTGGAGTTAAAGACCACACTACAGTTATGCATGGCATCAAAAAAATCGAAAAAGACCTCAAACTAAATTTTGCCCTTCGTGACCAAATTGAAGAAATCAAGGAAAAAATTTATGGCTAATAAAATATTTATTCATTTTGTGGAAAACCAGTGTAAAAACCCCTGCAAAAAACGGTGCATTTCTAATGTAAAACTCTGCGAAAAAAATTTAATACAAAACACAAGTGTGCAAAACAATAATTTGTTCACAACCTTTTTCAATTTTATTCACCACCATTTCCACAACAAACCACCCCTTAACTCTAGCTATTTTTTCCACTATTCCACAAACCCTACTATTACTACTATTAATAAATTAATAATTAGAAAGGATTAAATGAAGATAAAAGTTACTCAAGAAAAATTAAGTAAAGCACTAAATAATATTAGTCGTATTGCTGTTGGAAAAGTTACTTTACCAATACTAAATAATGTACTCATTCGTGTAGATAATAAAAAAGTTTCCCTTATTACTACCAATCTTGATATGGCTATCATTGACTTTCTTCCGGTTTCAAGTTCTGAAGATGGTGTAGTCACGGTTCCAGCAAAGCTGCTTGCAGAGTTTGTCTCGAACCTCCCTAAGGGCGAAACTATTGAAATCTCCTCAAAAGACACAAAAGTTACCATCACCGCTGGTAAGTACTCTTCAGTTATCAACGGGACTTTAGCGGATGATTTTCCAGAACTCCCCGAAATCAACGAAAAAAATGCAATTATCTATAAAATGGGGATTGATGAGTTCAAAACTAGCGTTAATCAGGTTTCTATCGCAAGTTCCAACGACCTCTCTCGCCCAGCACTTACCGGAGTTTACTTTAATACTAACAAGAATACCTTAGCTATCGCCGCAACAGATGGCTACCGCCTCACAGAAAAAAAACTAATCGAAAAAGTAGAAAGTGAGGTTGCCGCCATCGTTCCCTCTTCGTCGTTACAAGAAGTTTTACGCTCAATCAATGACGAGATGGAAGAAATAGAAATATCATTTAATGATGATTTGGTTCGTTTTCGTCTCGGAGAAATTGAAATTATTTCCAAACTCATTGATGCTAGCTTCCCTGACTACCAAAGATTAATCCCGAAAGATAACAATATCAGTGTTGCATTAAATCGCGAAGAATTGTCTCGTGTAACCAAACTAGCTGCCCTCTTTGCTCGTTCGGTAGGTGGTTCAATTATTTGTGAGACCACAACCCCCGACACATTTTCTGTTAAATCAATTGCTAATGAGTTTGGTGAAAACGATTCAAAATTAGAAGCAAAAGTAGACAAAGCTGGCAAAGTTAATCTTAACTCTCGTTTCCTACTGGATGCCTTAAATGCTCTTGAGGAAACGGAAATAAACTTCAGTTTTTCCGACCACGTTGCTCCAATCCTTCTTACTAACAAAAAAAGCGACAAATACACCCACATTATAATGCCGTTAAGTTCATGATTATAAAATCCATTAAGTTAACTAATTTTCGTAATCACAGCAACTACTCATTGGTGTGTGACGACAACACTTCACTAATTCTAGGTGAGAACGGAAGTGGTAAGACGTCTGTTTTGGAAGCTATTTATGTATCCACCCGTGGTAAAAGCTTTCGGGCCACCGACTCCGAGATTGTTAAAACGGGAACAAGCTTCTACCGTATCGAACTAGAGTATGAAAACGGGGAAAAAATTATTACATTTTACGACGGCAAGAACAAAACTTTTTCCATTCTTGATAAAAAAACTAAACGTCTCCCTAAAAACTATAAATATCCAGTTGTATTGTTTTTACCGTCCGACCTTAATCTAATTAGTCACTCTCCAGGTCGCCGGCGAGATTATTTTGATCGTGTTTTTAGTGAGTTTGAAGAAAAGTACAGTCAAGACCTCCTCAAGTACGAAAAAACCTTAAAACAACGCAACGAACTACTTAAAGACGAGCACTCTCTACCGGAAACTTTTTTCTCTTGGAACTTGATGTTGGCTAAGTACGGAATCTTGATTTGTGAAAAAAGAAAAAAATTTGTTCAAGATATCAACAGCTTCCTAACAAATACTTATCACTCCATCGCCGAAAATAATGACCAGGTCGAAATAATTTATCAAACCGACACCGATAATATATCAGAGTCATCTTATCTCAAAAAACTCGAAGATAATTTTACTAGAGATAAATATCTAGGACACACTAGTTTTGGTATTCATCGGGACGACTACATTTTTTATTTTAACCATAAACCAGCTGATGGTTCTGCTTCTCGTGGTGAAGTCCGCTCCATCATTTTAGCTCTCAAGTTTATAGAGGCAAACCTAATTTATCAAAAACAACAAAAAAAACCGCTTGTTTTACTTGACGATGTCTTTTCCGAACTAGATCCTACACGCCGGCACTATCTTGTCAAAAATTTTAAAGACCACCAAGTGATTATTACTAGTGTCGAAGCTATCTCTTAGCGTAATAATTCTGCAAAAAGGCCACTACAGGGTTTTCAGACCCTTCAAAGAACTCAATTTTATCATATGCGGTCGAATCACCAGCGTACTGCCTTAAAGCAGCCGTGGCCCTAGCAAGCGATACGTATCGCTGTGCATATTTGTAGGTTTGCCACTCGGCGTTATTTGAAGAATTTACAAATGCAGCACCGGACGCAACCCTTTTATCTTTTTCCGAGGCACCAAGCCAAGTTTTTATCATCTCTAAAATATTGGAAATAAAAGGAATTTTTGCAGATCCATTTTTTAATGATTCCAAAATTCCACCGTCTACAACTCCGAGCGGGGTAGTGCGCTCATTATTATACGTAATAAAATTTGCCAAAACCGAACCTTGATTTATCGTGCGGACCCCGGAGCCACTAAGCGTTGTGTTGTTATTTATAAAATTAACAAACCCAGCATCGTTAAATGGGTCGTTGAGTGTTGAGGTATCAAATGTTGCAATCGTTGCGCACTGCGCCGAGCCAACCGCCCCAATCGTCCCCAGTGTCTCACAATCCCCAAAAGAACTTAAATACCCATCCGTACTATCGGCATAAGATGACGGCAATAGTGAAACAAATGAATTAAATATCATTCCACCAAAGTTTTTTAGTCCAGAAAACCATGTTCCAGAATTATTCGTGGAAAGGATTGCAACTCTATAAACAATCGAGCCAAGAAAAGTATTTTTAGAAGTAATATCAAATGGACTCCGGTTCATCCGGTCTAGTCTTGCATCCATCGCGAGTACAGCGCTATTTAACCTCGCATATTCTGTCACGGCCGCAGCGTCTCCTGCTGTTGCACCGCTTGCTTTTGCAAGTTTTCTACCAACATTGATTGCTCCTTCCACCAAAAACTCTCCAGCGTTCACTCCTTGTATGGTACTATAAGAATTATCCATAAGTGAAGCGGATACTGTTGGAGCAACACTATTTAGTACATCTAAAGATGCCGAAGATGTCCCATTATTAATATATCTTCCCACTGCCCCCCTTACTTTACTCGACGATGACGCTACTGTGCCACTAATTACAGAGTTATCCGTAGCATTAAGCTGATTCTCTACCGTTTTTAAAACTCTATCCGAAGAATAATTTTGCACCTTAGCTACGTCAATTTTTTCACCGGTCAACACGGCGTACAGACTTGGTGACTCTAGGGCGGTTCCAGTGGTCGTTATTACTTCCCCAGTTTTTACATCCACTATCTCCGTCTCCGCACTGTCATACAAATAATTCATCGCTTCATTAATCTTAGAAGCACTACCATCACCGGCTTTCATTTTACTGATGTTTTCCATAAACGTTAAGAAAAACAAGCTCGACCGTTGTTCTTTAGACACTGAGTCAGCTACTTTAAGTGTGTCTGCTGAATTTAGCGTCGCTTCTGTCGTTGAGCTTGCTAGGTTCTTTTTCCCCACTTCATTAACAAAAGCTTCAGCACTTGCTTTGGAACTCGCGGCGTTACCGTTTTCTTCGTAAACATAATACACCTCTTCCTTGCCAGTTTGCTCGTTGACGCGAGTCTTTTTTACCAAAGAAACGCTATTAACACTCACGCTACTACCAGAGCCAATCAATTTATTCATTACTTCGTCGAAATCTGAGTTTTCGGTATAATTGTTTCGGCTAGTACCAATTTCTTGCATCACTTTGCGCGCGGGTTCATCATACCAATACGCTGCCCGTGAATAGGTGGCCTGATCAAAAGCGTTATAAAGTTTAACGTTGCTACTTACTTCAGCTACAAAATCATCTGCCGTGATTAACTTGTTATCCAGTTTTAGTGTTAAACCACCACTATGTTGTGTTGTCTCCACAAACTCTCCATCATCAGTATAGCCTACCAACACGCCGTTATTTTTCAATATTTTTATCATATCAGCTGGAATCTCGCCGTTTCGTAATGCCTGCTGAAAAACAATTTTTTTACTTTCCACCGCATCTGCATATTGCACATCGGTTTCTTCAATTAATCGTTCCGATAGCGCTGACGGTATAATATTACCTGACCCAAAGATCACTAAAAAGAACACAATCATTATTGTGATAAAACCGGCCGCCCCAAGCGAACTAAGCTTTCGTGTTTTTGCACCCTTCGGGTTTTTCCCGGTTACATGCGAAATAATCTGGTTATTGCTAAGAGCTGAAGCTTCGCTCGCCTTCAAAACCTGACCTGCGTTCATATCTATAATTATAACATATTTCTGATATAATATAAAATATGGTTCAAATTGACAAAATTATTCCTGGCGGACAAGCTCTAGCTACCCTAGAAAACGGCAAAAAAGCCTTTTTTTGGAATGCATTACCCGGCGAGGTTATCGAGAGTTACGAAGTTATCAAAGAAAAACCGCACTTTGTTGAGGCCATCGCCACCAAGATTAATCATCCATCTGAGTTTCGCGTGAAACCAAAAGACACCTGTTTCCTTTCCACTTCACCCTGGCAGATTATAGACTGGTCCTACGAGAATCAACTCAAGGCCGAACTTGTTGTCGAAATTTTTCGCGAGCACCAAATCGCTCTCGATATCCCTGAGGTTATTACCGACAATAAATCATACCATTATCGTAACAAAATGGAATATTCCTTCTATTATAATCACGATACGGCCAAAATTGAGCTCGCCTTTCATGCTCGTGGCTCTCACCGCAAAATTCCGATTATAAGCTCTTCGATTGAACGCCCCGAAATCTTTACTGCTGCTTCTAAAATAGTAGACGACTTAAACGCTCGCCACGAAGAAGCTCGTAAATATCAATCACTCCTACTTCGTTGCAATCAAAAAGGTGAAATTTCTGGAGGTCTCTATGAAAACAAAAAGCCTCACCCCAAGTTTAATAATCTTACCGACACCATCCTTGACCAGGAATACTCCTATTCCCCAAACGGGTTCTTCCAAATCAACCTACCAGTCTACGAACTTGCCTTAAAAGAAATCAAACACCACGTCGCCACTGATCAAGTACTGGATCTTTACGCTGGCGTCGGCACTATTGGTCTCTCGGTCGCCCGCAACCGCCACCTCACCCTTGTTGAGGTAGATAAGGCCGCTTTCGTTGAGATGGCCAAAAATTGCGAGCAGGCTTTTTTCGAGAGGAGCCGGAGTTACGACGAGGACGAGCGCGCCGACCCCGTAACGACGGGCGTCGGCGACGCGCCTCGAGAAAAAAGGCCTGTCGCAATTCTTAGTGAGTCGGAAAAAGCGCTTAAGTATATTTCATCGGAGCAAACCGTGATTTTAGATCCCCCTCGTGCCGGTTGCGACCGCAAATTGATTGATAAGCTAAATGAAGTCAGACCTCAAACAATCATCTATTTATCATGCAACCCCGCCACCCAAGCTCGTGACATTAAGCTTTTGTTAGATAATTACAAGATCAAGGAAGTAAAAACCTTCAACTTCTTCCCTCGCACTCCTCACATTGAAAACCTTGTTGTTTTGTGTTAAACTTTTTCTAAGACGGAAGTGTGGCCGAGTGGTTGAAGGCGCACGCTTGGAAAGCGTGTAAAGGGGCGACTCTTTCGCAGGTTCGAATCCTGTCGCTTCCGCCAGATAATAGTTAACATGAACGGGTGACGGCTTCGGAGGGGGTCCCCCACGAGAGCCGAGTGGGGGAGGAGAAGCCGGCAGGACCCGTTCAGGGCGAGTAAAAGGTGAGCGAAAACACGGTAATTGAATTAAAAAAATTAACCAAACGTTACGGCTATGGTGACACTGAATCTTTTGCACTAAAGGATTTTAACCTCACCATCAAACGTGGCGAATTTATTATGATCATGGGACCATCTGGTTGTGGTAAAACTACCCTACTAAATATCATCGGCCTCCTAGATCGCGATTCTAGCGGTGAGTATGTTTTAAATGGCGAGGATGTCGCTAGCATTTCATCCAAGCGTCAAGCACGCCTTCGCGCTAAAAAAATCGGTTTTATTTTCCAAAATTTTAATTTAATCGAAGATCTCCCTATTCTCGAAAACGTCGCCCTCCCATTGGTTTATACTGGATATACCAAAACTGCCCGTCTCAAAAACGCCTCCAATGCCCTGAAACGGTTTCATCTTCAGGAGCGAGAATATTACTTCCCTTATCAACTTTCCGGTGGTCAACAACAGCGCGTTGCCATCGCTCGCGCCATCGTGGGCGACCCCGAAATTATCCTAGCCGATGAGCCTACCGGCAATCTTGATTCTCGTAGTTCCCACATCGTTATGGAAGAGTTAAAAGCTATCCACGAAGAAGGCAACACTATTATAATGGTTACGCATAATCCCGCCCTTACAGTTTACGCCACGCGCGTTATCAACATGCTCGACGGTCATATTGATACCGACATTAAAACTGTTTCCGATGCAAATCTTCCCCAACCAATCAACGTCAAAATTATGAAGAAGAAATCGAAAAAAAATCGGAGAAAAAAATAAATGTCTTTGCTTATCAAAACTCACCTCAAACTTGCCAAAACCGCCATTAAGGAAAATCGTACCCGTTCCCTTCTAACCTGCATTGGTATTGCCATCGGTGTTGCTAGTATCGTTTTAATCCTCTCTCTCATGGGGAGTATCTCTAATCTTATTCGCAACGAAGTTAACAATATAGGTGGTGATTTAATTGTGGTGCGGCCTAACTCCACCAAAGATTCAATTACTAGTGTAATTGAGGAACTCACCTCATCTAATTCCTTTCAAAAAAGCAACTTAACAATCTCTGACGTAAGTGCAATCTCAAAGGTTGAGAATGTAGCTGCCGTTGCCCCAATTGCCGTCTCTACCAATACTATTTCGTCCGAGAAGAACACCTTTTCATCCGTTTCCGTTCTCGGTACCACCGACGATTTTATCGCCATTGAGCCGTTTGCACTTAAGTTTGGTTCATTTTTTAAAGACGAAAGTGAAGGAAAAACCGTCGTCTTAGGCTCTACGCTCTCTCTTGCGCTATTTAATACTATCAACAGTACAGTCGGAAAAACAATCACTATTATGGGCGAAAAATTCATGGTCATCGGCGTCCTAGAAGAGATTGAAAAGTCCATCAATTTTGACAATGTTGATTTCGATAACGCCATTATTATGAATATCAACGAGCTAAATGAAGTCACAGGCTCTACGCAAATACAGCAGATCAATATAAAAGCCGCAAATACCGAAAGTCTCCCTCAAATATCCGCCGACATCGAATCCGCCATCAAAGATAATAAACTCGGTGACGAGAATTTCAGCGTTGCCTACGGCGATAAAATCACTCATCCTGCCAGCTCACTCTTTGCGATAATTTCCGGCATGCTCACTCTTGTGGCCGGGATATCTCTAGTAGTCGGCGGCATCGGTGTTATGAACATCATGTTGGTTTCTGTCGCTGAACGTACTCACGAAATTGGTATCAGAAAAGCCGTTGGAGCCTCCGGCCGTAATATCCTCATGCAATTTCTCTTTGAGGCCCTTATCCTTTCCATTCTCGGCGGTCTCCTTGGGCTTATGCTTGGCTACGTTCTCGCATTCTTTATTTCCATAGTTACTCCATTTGCTCCATATATCAGCCTTGGCATTTTAGCCCTCACTTTTACCACTACATTGGCTATAGGCATCGTTTTTGGTATTTACCCGGCCATCAAAGCCGCCTCTAAAAACCCAATAGATTCTCTTAAGCACTATCGTTAGTGTTATAATAGAGACATGAAAAAATATCTAGAAAAACTACCTTTTTATAATTCCCTAGTCTTACCGTATCATTTCGCACAGGCCATTTTTGCCAACGTAAAATATCACCACCCCAGCAAAAAACTCCGCGTTATCGGCGTCACCGGTACCAACGGTAAAACTACTACCTGTTTCATGATTTGGAATATGCTAAATAAAGCCGGGCTTAAAACCGGCCTTATGACTACCGTTGCCTGGGGGGTCAAAACTCTAAAACCCGAACTTGGGCATATGACTACCGTTGATGCCATCACCCTTAATGAGCGAATTTCCGCAATCCAAAAACAAGGAGCCGAGTTTCTTGTCCTTGAGGTCACATCTCACGCTCTCGCCGAATACCGCACCCTTGGTATTCCAATTGAAATTGCCGTTTTCACTAACCTCACTCACGAGCACTTAGACTACCATAAAACTCTCAGTAAATATCGTGCCGCCAAAGGCAAACTCTTCAAAAAAGCAAAACTTAGTATTTTGAATGCCGACGACCCTGCTACTGATTTTTATAAAAAGCTATCCCATAAATATATCACATATGGTATAAAAAATGGTGAAAACCGCGCAACAAACATCAAGCTCTCCGTTTCCGGCGTAAAGTATGCATATCATGATATAAACATTGAAACCAAAATTCCTGGCGAATTCAACGTCTACAATTCCCTTGCTGCCGTTCTCGTTGGCGAAAAGCTTGGCCTTAGTAGTGAGCAAATTCAAGAAGGTATTGCATCTCTAGAATCAGTCGAAGGGCGCATGAACGTAATCGACGAAGGACAGCCCTTCACGGTCATCATAGACTATGCTCACGCCCCCGACGCCTTAGAAAAAGTTTTCGAATCAGTTAAGGGGCACAAGGGTAGAATTATATCCGTTCATGGTGGCGCCGGTCGCCGTGATCCCTCCACACGTCCAATCCGCGGTGAGATTCTCGCCAAATATTCCGACATTGTCATCATTACCGAGGACGATTCACGTGACGAAAATCCGGAGATTATTGCAGAAGGCTTTATTAAGGGAGCCAAAAAAGCAGGCAAAATTCTCGGCAAAAATCTTTTCGAAGAACTCGACCGCGAAAAAGCTATTGCGCTCGCTCTCAATATCGCAAAAAAAGATGACCTCGTCCTTATACTTGGCAAAGGTCACGAAAAAACAATTCTTAGGGCCGATGGTCCTCACGATTTTGAGGATATCAAAGTCACTAAGCGACTTCTGGCTCGTATTCAGCGAGACCATCAATAATTTTATCACTATCAATACTAAGTGCTTCAGCGATGGCCGCAGCACACGCCATATAAGATACGGCTGTTTCGCCAGGAACAAAAGTCGCCACTGACATTATCTCAGAATTCATCGACAAAGTTGCTTCGGTCCCCTTGGAGTAGAGTTTGGAATTTAAAATTTTCACATCGGAACTAGTTAATCCGTAGGTGATGGTTTTTTCTTTCCCTTTAAACTCCTTAAACGTATCATAATTCAAGTCATCATGATTTAATACTACAATGGCCGGCTTCATATCGAACAAAGTTTTTTCGTTATCGAGATACTCCTCCGGGTCCATGTCGGACAAACTTGCCGTTACAAAATTTGTCATTGCAGCAACCGTTACCGGTAAACCATAAAAAACATTATCACGTAGTCCCTCTGCCGGCACAGTTACTATTACGTAATTTGCTCCTGCTTTCCAGGCGTCGGATAAAAATTTATGCAGCATCCCCACCTTAAAAGGTTGGTCTGACGCGAGCACTGCCACTTGTTCTCCACTGGCGCGCAAAATTTCATGTACAAAATGAGCCACAGTGGTCTTACCAGTCGTACCGGTAATTGCAATCAGCTTCATGTCGCGCATCGGATTACCGTAGTAAGACTTCAGCATCTTTGCCTTAATTTTTTGTGACTTCGACTTTAATCCGCTTTTTTTGGTTTTTTCCTGCTCTGATTTTGCTCGCTTTTCCATAGTACTCCTATTATCTTGGCGGAAGCGAGAGGATTCGCATTCCTGCTTTTTGATGCGTTGCGTCAGCAACATGGCGGAAGCGAGAGGATTCGAACCTCCGAGACGGTCACCCGCCCACACGATTTCGAGTCGTGCGCCTTCAACCACTCGGCCACGCTTCCACTCTAATTTTATCATATTCTCGGCAAAAATTCACCCCTAATCAAAAAATATGGTATAATAATAAAGTCATCGGCGACGATGATGCTCATTTAATTTCTAGGTGGATGTTGCGATTGTTCAAAGCATCCACATATGTGCCCGTAGCTCAGCTGGATAGAGCGTTTGCTTGCGGAGCAAAAGGTCGTAGGTTCGAATCCTGTCGGGCATACCAAAATAAAAAGGCCAACTAGGTCTTTTTTGTTTACAAAATCATTCTCGTGCTATAATAAAATTATTATGCAGTGGGATTTAATTACAAACATTATACTTATCATATCAATTTTAACCTTAGGCGTCTTTGCCGTTCTCGGGCTCTATCAATGGATTAAACGCAAGTCCATTATTAAAGTTGACCGCGAACTAATCTGGATGCTTTTACCGCTCGTTCTTATGGCCATCACCTACTTTATCTTTGATAAGCTCCTCGTCTTGAATACTCGCCCCAATGGTTCCGGTGAACCTTCCTTCCCCTCCACCCACGTGATGGTAGTTGCCACAATTTTCTTTATAACTACCCTGATTCTTCCAAAGTATGTCAAGTCCAAAATCGCTCGTATTATTCTCGAAGTTCTCATGTTCATCGGTATTTCCCTCACTTGCACTGGGCGCGTTCTTGCTAATATGCACTGGCCTATCGACGTAATCGGTGGTGTTGCTTTTGCCTTTATCTTTTCCGAAATATATTACCAAATTGTCAAACGTAAAAAGACCAAGAAAAATAAATGAGCAGCATTTTTACCAAAATCATCAACGGTGAGATTCCCTGTTATAAAATATATGAGGATGACAAAACCTTCGCTTTTCTTGACATTCATCCCGAAACCAAAGGCCACACCCTAGTCATCCCCAAGCTCGAAGTCGATAAACTATACGATTTACCAGACGAAGATTACCACGCCGTCATGGCCACTGCCAAAAAAATCGCCAAACACATGGAAAAGGTTATGGGGGTCCGTACAGTTTGGAAGGTCGTTGGCAGTGATGTTCCCCATGCACATGTCCACCTTTACCCATTTGACGAAACGTGGTTTCAGGGCCGTGAAATCCCCATGACGCCAGACGACTTCGAAGAGGTCCGCGCTAAGCTCGCATTGTGATATAATAGAGGCATGAAATTTGCATCTAGCTACGAACCGGGGGAATATGAATCTGATATTTACGCCGCTTGGGAAGCCAGTGGCATTTTTGATCCCAAACTCACCACAAAACCTGTCGACGACGATGGCGATGGGGTAGATGATAGGTTAGACGAATTAAAAGAAAGCATTTCACAACATTACGCAGGCGCCAGCAGTCATTTTTACAACGATCACGGTCGAGTAGCTGATACTGAAATATCAGGACGAGACCGCCTGACCCGTTGTGAAAATGACGACTGCGCGCCGAGTACGTTGCAAAATGCATCTTTTAATTCGTCTGGTACCTTCAGCATTGTCATGCCGCCCCCGAACGCCAATGGCAACTTACATATCGGTCATGGCCTCACCGTAGCGCTCGAAGATTCCCTGACCCGCTACTACCGTCTTCGCGGCGCTTCTTCCTGGTATATCCCCGGTGCTGATCATGCCGGCTTCGAGACCTGGGTTGTTTACGAAAAAGAGCTCGAAAAAGCCGGTCACACCCGTTTTGAGTATTCTCGCGAAGAACTTTACGCCCGCGTCTGGGACTTTGTCGCGAAGCAACGTGGTAATATGGAACTTCAGCTTCGCGCCCTTGGCGCTTCCTGTTCGTGGCAAGATCTTACTTTTACACTAGACGAAAACGTCATCGATCGCGTTTATACCACCTTTGAAAAAATGTGGAACGACGGTCTGATCTACCGTGGCGAAAAACTCGTCAACTACTGCCCAAAGCACCAAACCGCCTTTGCCGACATTGAGGTTGAGCACAAAGACGAGCCCGGCACTCTCTGGGATATCGCCTATGACGATATCATAGTCTCCACCACTCGTCCAGAAACTCTCTTCGGTGATGCCGCCGTCGCGGTAAATCCAAACGACGAACGTTATAAAGACTTGATTGGCAAATACGTCAATTTACCCCTAACAAACAAAACTATCCCCATTATCGCCGACGAACACGCCGATCCCGAGTACGGCACCGGCGCCGTCAAAATCACCCCAGCTCACGATTTCGATGATTTCGAGGTCGGCCAGCGCCACAATCTTGAACCAGTCCAGGTTATTTCCGAATCTGGCACCATGGTTAACGTCCCCGACAAATACTACGGCCTCACCACGGCTGAATGTCGTAAGCAGGTGCTAAAAGATCTAAAAGAACAAGGCTTACTAAAAGGCGAACACAAAATCACTCACTCTGTTGCTCATTGTTACAAATGTGGCACCGTGCTTGAGCCGATGCTCAAAGACCAATGGTTTATTGACGTCGAGAAGCTTGCCAAAACCGCCATTGAAGCCCTCGAAGCTGACCAGATTATCTTCCACCCAGCGAACAAGAAAAAAGTCCTCATCAACTATCTAAAAGGTCTCAAGGACTGGAATATCTCCCGCCAAATCCCATGGGGTATTGCTATCCCAATGTTTAAAAAGATCGACGACACCGCTACCGACGAGCCAGATTGGATTTTTGACCGCCGTACCAACCTCAAAGAAATCGAAAAAGCCGGCGTCAAATACGTCCGCGACGAAGACACTTTTGATACCTGGTTCTCTAGCTCCCACTGGCCGATTGTTTGTACTAACTGGACCGAGGATAACTTCAACCCTTACTACCCCTTAAACGTCATGGAAACCGGCGCCGATATTCTCTTTGCCTGGGTTGCTCGCATGATCATGATGGGCCTTTACGTTACCGGCGAAGTTCCCTTCCGCGAGGTCTACCTTCATGGTCTCGTTCTTGATGCTCATGGCAAAAAGATGAGTAAATCTAAGGGCAACGTCATTAATCCTATGGATCTTGTCACCAAATATGGCTCCGATGCCTTCCGTCTTGGTATTCTCCGCGGTCGCTCCGCCGGTATGAACCAAGCCTTCTCCGAAAACAGTGTCATCGCCGGTCGCAACCTCTGTAACAAGCTCTGGAACATCTCCCGCCTCGTCCAATCCATTGTCGATGAAGGAGTTGGTCCGGATTCGGATAGCCTGCAAGTCGTTGCCGCAGTTACGACGAGGACTAGCGAGCCGACCCTGCGACGGCAGGCGTCGGCGAAGCGCAACGACGAGCAGACTAATCCGAATACGATCTATACCACTCTCAACATGGGCGAAGACTGGATTTGTCGCGAGCTTAACGAATGCTTGAAGCAAGTCGAACATGACATGGAAACCTACCGTTTCGCCGAAGCCGTTGAAGTTCTGTATAGCACTATCTGGGACAAATACGCCGACTGGTTCCTTGAGTCCCAAAAGATTTTCAAAAACGCCGATCTCTTAAAGCAAACTCTCGAAACCATCCTTATTGCCCTTCATCCCTTTGCCCCCTTTGTCACCGAAGCCATTTGGCAAAACCTTTCCTGGACCAACGGCTTTATTGCTACCGCTAATTGGCCCACCAGGCTGCATTATGACCCCATTTCAGCCGAGAACTTCGAAAACATAAGAACTATCGTGTCTGAAGTCAGAACCACCTTACAGAGCCTTCCAGGCACCAATAACAGCCAAAAATACGCCCTACTTTACGACAACGACAGTCTCGTGAACGACAACCAACTTTTGATTAAGACTCTGACCAAGGTCCCTTCCATTAACTCCCTTGACGGTTCCCCGCGTGGCCTTCGTCTCGCTCTCGCGAGCCACGAACTCTATCTCGATGTTCCCGCCAAAGTTGTCGAGGAATATAAGGATGCCCTCACCGAAAAAATCCTCTCTGTCGGCCGCGAGCTTGATTCTCTAAATCTTCGTATGAGCAACCCAAATTATGTCGCCAAAGCTCCCGACCGCCTCGTCAAAGAAACCACCGACCAAATCAAAGAACAAGAAGCCCTCACCTCTCGCCTCAAAACCCAACTTTCTCTCATCTAGCTTTCATGTTACAATAAAACCATGAAAAAAGAGATCGAGGCGGTATTTATAAATATAGATAAAAATAAACTTCGCACCAAATTAAAAGAGCTCGGCGCGAAACTAATTGTCCCTGAGCGTAAAATGATTCGCACGGTATTTAAGACCGATAACCCAGCCACCAAACAACGTAGTTTCTTGAGAGTACGCGACGAAGGCGACAAGACTGTCGTCACCTACAAAAAGTTCCTCGATAGCACCGTCACCGGTGTCAGAGAAATTAATGTTGTAGTGGATAGCTACGACAATGCCGTTGAGCTTTTTCGCGTACTAGAACTACACGAAAAATCCTACGAAGAATCCCTCCGCGAAACCTGGGAATATAACGGTGCCGAAATCGACATTGACACCTGGCCCTGGTTACCAACCTACGTAGAAATCGAAGGCTCGTCAGTGGAAAATATGACTACCACCGCTCAAAAACTCGGCTTCAAAATGGAAGACGCCATCTTCGATTCCGTCGGCAAAATCTACGAACTCTATTACGATGTATCCGAAACCGACATCAATACCGGCAAAAATGGCTGGTCCCGCATCGAGTTCGTCCCCACCCCTGAATGGCTAGAATCTCGCCGCCGCCCAGAACCACCCGCTCCACACCCCGCGAGCCAATAATAGGCACAACGTAGCCCATCCGCCACTATTATTGTCAGTGAATTACACTTGATCCAATCGAGTTTCTCCCCTACTGGCAAAGCCACCCAGTTGCAATCACTCCATCCCGGCCACCCTGGCCGGGGTTTTTCTGGTCATCATTTATGCCGACACAATTTTACATTGTTTGTTCAGTTTCATCTAATTTTTTTGTGTACGCGCCGCACTTGACACATTTTTAATTTCTGCTAAAATTAAAGCAAATGCAATAATTTAAAAATAATATACAATTTAAAGCAGAAAAGGATTTTAAAATGGAACCTCGCATCACTTTAACTTTAAGCTCGGTCGGTCAAATCACCATTCCCCGCTCGGTCCGCCAACTTCTCGGTCTCGAAAAAGGCGCTAAACTCGAACTCGAAGTCGACGAGCAAAAGAAGTCACTCACCCTAAAAAGGCAACCGACTTTCGATGAGATTATGGCAAGCATAGAAGCAACCAATAAAAAATTTAACACACCAAAACCGGATCCCCGCGCTAAACATATGAGTGTTGGTGAAATGTCACTCGAAATGTCCAAAGAAATAGAGGGCGACACATGGGTATAATCAATCGCAAAGAGGGCGTCGAGCGTATCGACACTAATATTTTAGTTCGTCTCATAGTGAACGACGAACCAAAACAGGTCAAACGTGCCAAGAAACTTTTCTCCCATAAAGACAAGCTATACGTTTTTGAAGATGCTGCCATGATGGAAGTTGTTTATGTACTCTCTGGAAAATTGTACCAACAAAAACGCGAACAAATAGCAAGCAACATCAAAGACATTATGCGGATCGAGAATCTCGTCTGCAACAAAGGTCTCATTGAAGATTCTCTCAATCTCTACGTTTCTCACCCAAAACTATCCTTTGTCGACTGCTACCTCGCAGCCATAACCAAAACCACCCAAGAAACCCCCCTCTGGACCTTCGACCACAAACTCGCTAGCCAGTGTACAGTCGCAAAAGAACTCTAAATAGCCCCACAGGGGCTTATTTTTTATTAAATCTATCCAAATTAAACATTGGAGTTCCCTTTTCGGAATCTATAATTCCCTGCGCCTTGCGCAGTAATTTTTCGAGCGATTTTTCCGACGACGCACTTCCCACGTGTACTGTTCGCACTACCCTTCCCTGTTCCTTGTAGCACACCTGCACTCCAGTCGCCCCCGACGTCGTCTTAAACTTTCTAATATAAGCCATGGCCTTATTGTAGCACACTCTCGAAAGGGCATTTGCACCAATAATCCTCATGTTTATCCACCGAAACACAATCTGAAAATCTTTTAATTCCCATATGTTTAGCAACCACCGCGGCTGGCAACCGCACTTGACAAAACATTCCGCTCCCGCTAAAATAAAACTAACCCCTAGCAACCTCGTTGCTAGTAGGGAGAAAAGTTCGATCAAATTAGTCAAAATGCTAGTGCTATAACATAATAAGCACAAGCAGTCAAATTTTTGCATGTGAAATTAAACATATTAGAACATGAATTTACCAATAACGCAAACGAAAGAGTGGCAAAACCTTCAAAACGACCTGGGGACAGAGTCTTTTTTTGAACAGGGAACAGGCTATCACTTTTTAGCCGTCACAAAACATACCCCAGTGGGAGATTATTTGTATTTACCATATGGCCCAGTCGCAACTAGTCCAGCCGCATTCAAAGCGTCTCTAAAAGCACTCGAAAAACTCGCCAAAACAAAAAAAGTAATCTTTGCTCGTATCGAACCACAAAACCCTGATTACGCCAAGCTTCTCCCCAAAAACACACTTAAATCTAAAGACTTAAGTCCCAAAGATACTTGGGTTCTCGATCTCGCAGGGAAAGACAGGGAATCAATCATATTGGGATTTTCACACGGCGTCCGCAACCCCTACAACACTGCGAAAAAACGTGGTCTCATTGTTGAGACCACCAAAAATCCAGACGAAATCAAGCACTTAGTTGAGCTCCAGCATACGCTTGCCAGAGAAAAAAACATCCACACTTACTCGGAAAACTACCTCAAAACTGAGCTTGAGCAGCCTTTCTCAACTCTTTATCTAGTCAAATATAAAAAACCCGACACGACCACCTCATCGCCAGATTTACCTAGGGACGGCCAAGTCCTCGCTGCTAGCCTTTTCTTTGACTACGGTGGCACACGTTATTACATGCAGTCCGCCTCAAATAATGAATACAAAAAAATCCCCGCCACGGTTGCGCTACTGGCTACTGCTGTCTTAGACGCGAAAGACCAGGGAATCAAGCGATTTGATTTTTGGGGAATTGCCCCCGAGGGTGCCGACACATCCCACCCCTGGTATGGCTTTACTAAATTTAAAAAATCATTCGGCGGCCACGAGGTTCACTACGCTGGTACATACGATATTGTCATTAACCCAATAAAGTACAAACTCTATCAATCCACGCGTTTTCTGGGCCATCTGTTTCGCCGCGCCTAATTATCTGACCAGCCAGTTATAAAAACCAAAACTGTTGTTTTTATAATTTTTATGCTATTATATTAAACATAAACACGAATTAGAGTAAAGGTGCATGAAATCTAATCCAATCAATCAACTTATATTGACAACAATAATTATAGGTGTCAGCCTAGTCATTTCAAACATCATGGTTGCAACCGTGCAACAGGGCACAAGCCATGCTGACACTGCTTCAACCAGCCGTGCCTCTGTAAACGTCTCGGCTTCCTGTACTTTTTCCGGAGCAACAACGACCGCAAATCACGCAGTCAACATTACGCCGGGTAGCTATAACGACAACATCGGCAATCACAATTTCCGAATTATTTGCAACGACAATGGTGGATTTAGCGTTTATGCCATCGGTTATTCAGACGATCAGTATGGCAACACCGACATGATAAATAGTGACTCTAGTCAGCCAAACATTGCCACCGGGCTTACTACATCGGGACCAAATTCCAGCTGGGCCATGAAGCTTACACCAGTTGCTGGTACATATACTCCTACCATCTCAGATGGCATCAACAACACCGAGGATTTCACTGTCTTTCATGTCATACCAAGCACATTTACAAAAGTCGCTACATTTTTGTCGCTAACCGATGCAACTGCCGGCTCTCAGTTCCAAGCTACCTACCGAATTTACGTCGATACCACCCAGGCCGCTGGCACCTATACAGGAAAAGTTAAATATACAATTATTCACCCCAGTTCTTATGTCGCTGGCACCTACACTATTAATTACGACGCCAATGGCGGTACAGGGAATATGGGAAACAGTACCAACATCTATAATTTTGAGCCTTTCGCTCTGCCCGAAGCCAGCTTTACCGCTCCATATGGGTACGCCTTTGCCGGATGGTGTAGTGTTCAGGACCAAACACAGTCACCCCAAACGACTTGTCCTAGTATTTCTTACGCTGTTGGCGACACGATCCATAGCCCTGCGACCGCTGGAGGCGCCATTACTCTCTATGCCTACTGGCAAAAAGCATCTCCTATTCAAGATCTCACCCTCTCTACCTGTCAAAAAAATGTCGGCACCAATGGCAATGCCATCGGTGTAGGAGATAATATTGTCGTCTACGATACGCGTGACAGCAAAAGTTACACCGTTCGTTATATTAATGGCGACTGTTGGATGACTCAGAACCTTAGGTTCACCGGAGTATCTCTTTCGCCCGACACATCTAATGTGGCTGCAAATAAAACCATCAACTACTATAGTCTAGATTCTAATAATACGCAGAACCTCGGCGACTATTCTGGACACTGCGATTCAACTAACAGTTACAATAACGCCTGCATCTACGATTCCGGCAATACTACTATCGGTGTTTGGTACAATTATTATGCCGCTACTGCCGGCACTATCTCCGGCTCACCTAACTATAATATAGCTTCTCAAGATATCTGTCCCAAGAACTGGCATTTACCCACCGGATCAGCCAACATCCACAACACAGATCTGAACAGGTTGGTAGGTAACACTACTCTCGGACAACAGAATGCCACGGCTGGCCTCGTTGCTTTTGGTGCAGTCACAGGCGGTCGCTACTTCAATGGCTCGCCAGTTCTCATTGGTAACGGGTATTGGTGGTCCGACAACGTCAGCGGTAGCACATCCAGTTATAGCTTAAGTTTCAGTTCTAGCACCGGTATGTTTAATGCCAACAATTCGAGCACTAGGAGCGGCGGTATATTCGTTCGTTGCGTAAGGTACAACGATGGTTATATGCAGGATTTTAGTCTTTCCGAGGCCGCAGAGGGCGTGGAATATACCCTAAAAGATCGTCGCGACGATAAGACCTATACCGTAAAGAAAATTAACAATCAGCTCTGGATGACTCAGAATTTAAGGTTTAATGACACGTCAGTTTCGGCTGCTACCTCAAACGTTTCCACTAGTAGGCAACTTACTTACTACAGTTTAAATTCTTCCAATGCGGGTGACTTGGGTGCTTATTTTGGCAAATGTAATTCTACAAATGGATATGGAAACGCTTGTATCTATGATTCTGGTGATGCCACTACAGGTATTTGGTATAATTACTATGCCGCTACTGCCGGCACTATCTACGGAAACTCTAATTCCACCTCTGCCTCCCACGACATCTGTCCAAGAAATTGGCGCCTACCTACCGGACCTAACGCAAACGGTGGCACAGACTTTAATCGATTAATAGGCAACACTACATCAGTTTACCAAGACCCCACCCCAGGTCTAATAGCTTTCGGTGCAGTCGCAGGAGGACACTACAGCGCCGGCTTATTCCAAGGCGCCAATTACGGACACTGGTGGGCCGCTACTGCCTATAGCGGTACCCGCCGTTACATTATGAGCTACGGTTCTGGCAGTAGTCAGTATAGCGGCCAGTTCCTCGGTACAACCAATAGTAGCAGAGAAGTCGGGTACTTTGTTCGTTGCGTAAGGGATTTTTAACGTGAAAAGTTTTTGAAAGTAATCGGTTTCTTGTTGCAACTATTTGTTTGCTGAGCATTTCTGGCACAATTTATCAAATTCCTGTATGATAAAATAAATTCATGAACCTCACCGGCCTCACCAAAGAACAAGTAGAAACTAAAATCAAACAGGGAAAAGTCAATCGCGTTTCTCGCGGCAAATCCGCTAATTCTATCCCAAGAATCATTACGAGGAACACACTCACGATTTTTAATCTCGTTAACGTCATCCTCGCCGTCATGGTGGCTCTTGTCGGCTCTTACAAAAACATGCTTTTTATTTTCATCGCTATCGCAAACACCCTTATCAGTGTGATAAATGAAATCCGTGCCAAAAAAACCGTCGATAAAATGCGTCTTATTGCCGAACAAAACCCTACCGTAATAAGAGAGGGTAAGCCCACACAAATCAGTCAACAGGAAATCGTTGAAGGCGACCTTCTCGTCTTTTCTCTTGGCGACCAAGTCATTGTCGATAGCAAGGTCGAAGAAGGCACCGTCGAAGTTAACGAGTCCTTCATCACCGGCGAACAAGACAATATCAGAAAATCCCCTGGCGACCAACTCATTTCTGGCAGTTTCATCGTTTCCGGCTCCTGTAAAGCTACCGCTACCGCTGTTGGCGAACAAAACCTCGTCGCGAAGCTCGAATCTTCCGCCCACACCATCAAAACGGCCGATTCTAAGCTCTTTACTCTTATGAATAACATCGTCAAATATATCTCCTTCGCCCTCATCCCCATCGGCGCACTCGTCCTCTGGGCCCGTTTTCGCGTTGAAGATACCACCACTGAAGTCGCCGTCACGTCCACCGTCGCTGCACTTATTTATTTATTTTAAATATTCTTATCTTTAAAAAATGGAAGAACCAAAATCTCCCAGA
>CAMVFY010000010.1 GCA_947166895.1 uncultured Candidatus Saccharibacteria bacterium | reverse complement strand
GTACCGGGTGGGATCGAACCACCGACCTCGGGCTTATGAGTCCCACGCTCTAACCGGCTGAGCTACGGTACCACAATACTCCATATTGTATCATAAATTATGCTATAATAAAAGCATGGACACAAAAAAAGGCTTTACCATCCTAGAACTCATCATCGTTGCTTTTTTTGCGTCACTTCTTGTTATTCTTTTTTTCGTCCAAAAGTCCAACATCGATGCCATGAAACGTGACGAAGATCGCAAGATTGCCATCAATGCCATGTATTACGCCCTCGAGGAAAGTTTTTACAAAGATCATGGCTACTACCCCGAAACTATTTCCGAAGAAAATATCAAAGTTATCGACCCGGCTCTCTGGACCGATCCATCTGGCTTTAACCTCGGCGATCCCTTAAGCTCCTATTCTTACGAGGCCGCCAACTGCAAAGATGGCAAATGCAAAGAATACGTTCTAAAAGCCGACCTCGAAAAAGAAGACACTTACTTCAAATATAACCGCAACTAATCTTTATTAGCTACTTTTTTTAGCTTAGCCTTAGCGCTAGAGATTAATTTCGTTACCGCCCGAAGTTCTGCCGGCGAAATATCCGAATACTTAAAAGTATAGGTCGTTTCATCACCCACCGTAGACAATCTAAATGTTCCATAATGAAACAGCTTTTGCAGCAAGCTCTCTTGCCGAAAACTCGCATCCTCCACCGATCCCAAGTCAATGATATTTACCGATGTCGAAACCAAGGAATTCATAACGAATTGCGTCACATGTTTGTTGGTGATAAAAAGCTTATTCCCACGATAAATTCGAAGCGATACGATACAAATAATACAAGCCGCCGCGAGCAGAGCAAACAAAATAATAAACAAGAAGTGTCGCCCCATCTCATCTATCATCACTTGGCTCATTAGCACCAGTAAAAACGCCAGCAAAATAAAAATTAGCCCCGCTGCCGTGCCACCAATAATCATAAAAAGGCAAATCTTTGCCCTTGTAAAAGCAAACTCCACATACTCATCGTCGTCAAGCTTAAGCCCTGGAAAATCCTTCAGACTCCTTTCGTGTCGAATTTTCACCAGTGATTCATCCATAAATGCTCCTTTTTATAATTATACCTTATTTTCGGGATTTTGTAAATGCTTCCGCCCCTTTTCAGTCACCACTCTTCCCTTAGGCGTCCTCGCAATTAAGCCCAGTTGCAACAAATACGGCTCGTAAAAATCCTCAATCGTCGTCGCCTCATCGCCAGTAAGCGCCGCTATCGTCGTAAGCCCCACTGGTCTATCACCATAATTTTCATACATTAGTCTGAGCATATTCCGGTCCGCCGGATCAAGCCCCAAATAATCGATTTCCATCATCTCAAGTGAGCGCGTAGCAATTTCCCGATCAATTATCCCGTCGCCGTTCACATCTGCAAAATCTCTCACCCGCTTAAACAACCGATTAGCAATCCTCGGCGTCAATCGCGATCTTGTAGCGAGGAGTTTCGTTGCCTCTGGCTGGATTTTAGTCTTCAAAATCCCCGCCGTCCGGTTAATAATCTGCTCAATCTCCGGCTCCTTGTAATACTCTAACCGATGAATAATCCCAAACCTATCCCGAAGTGGCCCTGCGAGCGACCCGGTCCGCGTTGTCGCGCCAATCACTGTAAATCGCGGCAAATCCAGCCGTACACTCCTAGCTGCCGGTCCCTTCCCGATCACGATATCAAGTTTATAGTCCTCCATCGCCGAGTATAGCACCTCTTCCACCGCCCGGCGCAACCGATGAATTTCGTCGATAAACAACACGTCCCCGTCTTTCAAATTCGTCAAAATCGACGCCAGATCCCCCGCCCGCTCAATCGCCGGCCCAGACGTTACCCGAAGTGACGCACCGAGTTCATGCGCAATCACTCCCGCCATCGTCGTCTTGCCAAGCCCCGGCGGCCCATATAATAATATATGGTCGAGCGTTGACCCATCTGCGCGTTTTTTTACCGCCTCAATCGCAAGCTTCAAATTATTCTTGAGATGCTCCTGCCCAATATATTCCGTAAATGTAATCGGTCGAAGCGAAATTTCAATCCGCTCCTCGTCCATATCATTCGACGCTGCTGTCGGCTCCACTAACCTCTCAATTGCCATATGTCTATTATAACATGAAATAGTATTTTATATTATTTAGCAGACTTGACAACCGAGTGCCAATTTGCTACAATAGAGAAGAATTAGCACTCACTACACACGAGTGCCAACGAAAACTAACGAAAGTGAGGAAAAAATGAGTAAAATTATCGGTATTGATCTTGGCACCACTAACAGCGCATTTGCTTACATGGTTGCCGGTAAACCCGAAGTTATCACTAACGCCGAGGGCGACCGCACTACTCCATCAGTAGTAGCCGTCACCAAAAAAGGCGAGCGTCTAGTTGGTAAAGTCGCACAAAGACAAAGAGTCACCAACCCAAAAAACACCATCTACGGCATCAAACGCTTGATTGGCCGCAAATTCGACGACAAAGAAGTCAAACACGATCTCGAAATCAGCCCATATAAAATCGTCAAAAAAGGCCACGGCGTCGCTGTCGAAATGGATGGTAAGGAATACACTCCAGAGGAAATCTCCGCTATGGTTCTTTCTAAAATCAAAGCCGATGCCGAAGCTTTCCTTGGCGAAAAAGTCACCGAAGCTATCATCACGGTCCCGGCCTACTTCGATGATTCTCAGCGCCAAGCCACCAAAGATGCTGGCAAAATCGCCGGCCTCGAAGTAAAGCGTATCATCAACGAACCGACCGCCGCAGCCCTTGCTTACGGTCTCGAATCCAAAAAAGACGAAAAGATCGTTGTTTTCGACCTCGGTGGTGGTACCTTCGATGTTTCTATTCTCGAACTCGGCGACGGCGTCTTCGAAGTTATGTCCACTAACGGTGACACTCACCTCGGTGGTGAAGATTTCGACAACATCATTGTAAACTACCTCGTCGACGAATTCAAAAAAGAATCCGGCATCGACATCAAAGGTGACGCCGCAGCCATGCAGCGTGTCAAAGATGAAGCCGAAAAAGCCAAGAAGGAGCTATCAAGCAGCACCTCTACCGACATCAATCTTCCCTTCCTTTCCGCCGATGCCGATGGCCCAAAGCACTTCGAAACCACGCTCACTCGCGCCAAACTCGAAGAGCTAGTTTCCGATCTCCTAGATCGCCTCGAAGAGCCAGTCAAAAAGGCCCTAAAGGACGCCAAGCTCGACACCAAAGACATTGACGAAATCGTCATGGTTGGTGGCATGACTCGTATGCCAGCTGTTGTCGAAAAAGTCAAGAAAATCTTTGGCAAGGACCCGATGCAAGGTGTCAACCCTGACGAAGTCGTTGCCGTTGGTGCTGCCATTCAAGGCGGCGTACTCCAGGGCGATGTCAAGGATGTCCTACTTCTCGACGTTACTCCACTTACCCTCGGTATCGAAACTATGGGTGGCGTCCGCACTCCATTAATCGATCGTAACACCACCATTCCCACGTCAAAATCCGAAGTCTTTTCTACTGCTTCCGACAATCAGTCTCAGGTCGAAATCCACGTCCTTCAGGGCGAACGCGAATTTGCTGCCGACAACAAATCTCTCGGCCGCTTCATCTTGGATGGTATTGCACCAGCTCCTCGTGGCGTCCCACAAATCGAAGTTACCTTTAACCTCGACGCTAACGGCATCTTAAATGTCACCGCTAAAGATAAAGGCACCGGCAAAGAGCAGTCCATCACTATTCAAAACTCCGGCAACATGAGCAAAGAAGACATTGAAAAAGCTCGCGCCGAAGCCGAAGCTCACGCCGAAGAAGATAAGAAAAAGAAAGACTCTATCGACGCCAAGAACCACCTAGAAAACATGATCTATCAAGCTGAAAAAATGCCTTCCGACTACAAGGACAAAATCAGTGACGAAGACAAAGACACCATCAAAAAGGCTGTCGAAGACGCGCGCAAAGTCCTAAACGACACCGCTGCCGACAAGGACAAATTTGAAGAAGCCACCAAAGAACTTTCCGACAAAATTATGCCTATTGGCGCTAAGCTCTATCAAGCCGGCACCGATGACGCCAAGAAGGACGGCGGGACCGACTCCAAAAAGTCCGACGACGAACCCGTCGAAGGCGAAGTAGTCGATAAATAATATGCTATAATTGGGACATGAAAATCATCGTCCCCGAACTCAAAAACTCAATCTTTAAAGAAGCTATTCAAAGTTTTCCCGAGATTGAGTTTTTTGATGCCCCAGATTTAGACACCGCCGCCGAAATATTAAGCCAAGGCCAAGCCGACTCCATGATCTCCGGCCTCGATTACTCTTCCCGCGACGTTCTATTAGCCTACAAGGCTCACATCCCACTAAAATCTACCTATTTTTCCAGCTGCTTCATCTGCAAAAAAGGCGACCAGGTTCTCGCTCTCGCCGACGGTGGCGTAAATAAACTCCCTACGAAAGAACTACTCTACGTAATCGTCGAAGACACCGCCACCACTTTCCAAAATTACACCAATAATCAACCCAAAATCGCCATGCTCTCCTACTCCACCTATGGCTCCGGCGGCAAAAACCCCGATCTCGACAAAATCTATTTCGTTATCGAAAAGATCAAGCAAAATCACCCCGATTGGACTATCGACGGCGAAATGCAACTCGATGCCGCGATTAATCCAAAAGTCGCCGCCAAGAAAACCCCCGAAGGTCCCTTGCAAGGCCAAGCTAACATTCTTATTACCCCCGACCTCAATTCCGGTAATATTCTCTACAAATCTCTCGAACAATTCGGTGGCTTCCACGTAGCCGGCCCCATTATCCAGGGTTTCGACCGTCCGCTCGCCGACCTCTCGCGCGGCAGCACCGTTGAAGACGTAAAGCTCACACTCGACGTAATTAAAAAACAACTCGAAAGGAACTAACCCATGAAATATTTTGGCACTGATGGCATCCGCCAGCCCGCCGACAAATTTACTACCGAATTTTTAACCAAAGTCGTCGCTGGTCTCGTTGACTACGCCGGCTCCGACATCAAAGTCCTCCTCGGCGGTGACACCCGCGAATCTTCCGAATGGATTCTCTCCGATCTCGAATCCGCCTGCGAAACTTTTGGCATCGAATACGGCAATGTCGGCGTCCTGCCCACCCCTGCCATCAACTACTGTTTTTACCAAATGGGCTTTGATTTCGCTATCGACGTCACTGCTTCGCACAACCCCTACACCGACAACGGCATCAAGATTTTTGAACGTGGTTCCACTTCCGGCCAAAAGCTCTGCGAAGAAGGTTGCAAAGTAATCGAATCCGCTCTCGAATCGGAAAAAACTTACGCGCTTGCTTCACCCACTTTAAGGGAAGATTTACACGACGAAGCGGTAAACCTCTACAAAGAACATCTCCTAAATTACCTCAAAATCGCCGATTTCTCCGGTCTCACGATTGGTATGGACTGTGCCAACGGCGCCACTTCCACCGTCAACCGTCAAATTTTCGAAGAACTCGGCGCCAAAGTAGAGCTCATTAACGCCGATTCTAATTACGGCACCGCCATCAACGCAAATTGCGGCAGCACTCATCTCGAACCTCTAAAAACCCTCGTCACCAAAAAACATCTCGACTTCGGTGTCGCTTTTGACGGCGACGGTGACCGCTGTCTCATGATTGATGAAAAAGGCCACGAAGTTGACGGCGACGAAATCATCGCTATCCTCGCTAATTATTTAAACATAGACAAAATCGCCATCACCGTCATGGCTAACCAGGGCCTCCTCAATTGGGCCACCGATAATAACGTCAAAACCGAAATTACCGCCGTTGGCGATTCCAACGTTGCCGCCGCTATGCGCGAGCAAAATATCGAAATTGGTGGCGAACAATCTGGCCACATCATCCTTCCCGGCGAAGCCACCGGCGACGGCGTGCTTACCGCCCTCATGGTCACCAAAGTTGTCTCCGAAACTAATAAATCCTTGCACACCCTCGCAAGCATCATGGTAAAATACCCCCAAGTCATCGTAAATCTCGAGGCTACTCCTACACAAAAACAAGCCCTCAAAACTTCTGACCAAGCGAAAAAACTCCTCCTAGAGTACGACGACAAACTAAAATCCGTCAAAGGCCGCCTGCTCGTCCGCCCTTCCGGTACCGAACCATTAATTCGCATCACCATGTGGGGTAAAGACTATGACGTTATTGATAGATTAGCTCACGAGCTAGAAAGAAATTTAACAAATTGTTTAATATGACGGGTGATGTCACTTGGGGGTCCCCCATCGAGCTTGACGAGATGGGGGAAAAGTGACAGCAGGACTCGTCAGAAAGGAATTTTATGATTATTAAAAAATTAGATAAGTATACACCCGAAGTCGCGGCTCGCGTTCGTGAATTACTGATTCAATTATCCAGAAGCGGCAAAGATAAAGGCGAAATCCCCGAAACTTGGTTTAACGACATTATCAGTTCCCCCTGGCACGACCTACTCATTGCCGAAGACGACAACGGCAAAATCGTCGGTCTCGCTTCAATGTCTGTCATGATGGGCCCCGGCATCAAGAAAAACGCCTATCTCGAAGATTTTGTTACCGACGTCAGTGTTCGTGGCCAAGGCATCGGCGGCAAACTTTGGGATGCCATGATCGACTGGGCCAAAGAAAAGGGCTGCGCCCGCCTCGAATTCACTTGTGGTCACGGTCGCGAGGCCGCCCAACAGTTCTACAAAAAGAAGGGCGCTTCAGTTTACGACACTAACTTTTTCCGCTACGAGTTTTAGTCGCCCTGTTCCAAATCAACTTAAAAATCTCCATCACCGCAAGCACCGGAATTGCCAGCAGTATCAACCCTAATGTATAAATAATCGGCAAATTATCAATTCCAAGAAACTTCCCGAACCCCGGCACGCTCACAATAATTATTTGTACGATACACATTATCACAAGCGACCCCACCACCCACCAGTTATCCCGTATTTTCACTTTGAAAAGTGACACTTTCTCGCTCCGACAGTTGAAAATATGAATGTTTTCCATAAATACCATCGCGACGAGCAAATATGTCCTAGCTAGCTCCGTATCCATCCCCGTCACCCGAATTAAATAGTAATACAAAATAAACCCAACTATCGCAATGACCAGTGCCGCCACAAACGTTTCGCTAAGCAGCAACCGGTCAATAATCCCTTCCCGAGTCCCCCGCACCTTTTCCTTCATGAGGCCAATGCTATTTTTTTCAAACGCCAGAGCATTATCCTGCACACCATTCGTAATCAAGTTCAGCCATAATAGTTGCACCGCAGTGAGTGGCATCGGCAGCCCCGCAAACACCGACATCACAAAAAGAATTATTTCCGCAAGCCCTGTCGATAGCAACAAATAAATCACATTCCGAATGTTCTTATAGGCTTTACGCCCCTCCCGAATCCCCGTCACAATTGTCGCAAAATTATCGTCCGCGATAATCATGTCCCCTGTTTCCTTCGCCACATCCGACCCACTCCCCATCGCAATACCAATGTTTGCCGATTTCAAAGCCGGCGCATCATTCACGCCATCACCAGTCACCGCTACATATTCAGCTTGCCTTTTCAAAGACTCTACAATTTCTAGTTTTTGCATTGGCGTCGTGCGCGCACATACCCTTACACTTCGGATAAACTCATCAAACTTTTCCGGCCCTTCCGCCAACTTCTCCTCTATCTCATCCCCAGTTGCAACTTCCTTTAAATCCGTCGCCATCCCAAGTCTCTTGCCAATATAAAAAGCCGTCAACGGATGGTCACCTGTAATCATATATGTCTTCACTCCAGCCTCCCGACAAAACTCCACCGCCTCCGCCGCGTCCTCCCGAATCGGATCCACAAACCCTACGAGCCCCACGAACGTCATTCGCGGCAAATCTGTCTCATCATAAACCGCTTTACTCTCTAAATGCGCCTTCTCGCCATAAGCCACCGCAATCACCCGATACCCCTCCGTCGCCAACCTGTCGTTTTGCTCCTTCAATCGTTCCGCATCAATTTTCTGTACCTTCCCGTCCACTAACATCTTATCCGCAAACTGCAAAATCTTCTCCACCGAGCCTTTCGCCGTAAAATAATGCCGATGTGCCACTTTGTCCTCATAATAAACCGCCGAATATTTCCGCCGCGACTCATACGGAATTCGCGAAATCACATCATCCCTCGCAATTTTACACTTTAACTTCTCGCCTAGCACCAAAAACGCCACATCGATTGAATCTCCAATCCCACTCCACTTTCTGTTTTCATAGCGAAGCTCCGCCTCATTATTAATCATTCCTAGTTCCGCAATTAGCCGCACCTGCTCGCGCCGCCCCACTTCCACTTCTTTCCAAAAATCATACCCCGCATCCACTTCATAACCCGCCCCTTTCACATGATAATCTTCCCCGCCCGGCAAACTAATTATTTTGGCAGTTTGTTCATTTACTGTCAATGTCCCGGTCTTGTCGCTCGCAATCACCGTACAGCTTCCAAGACTCTCGACCGCATTCAGTTTTTTCACAATCACATTTTTCTTTGCCATCCGATTCGACGCGATCGAAAGCGCAATCGTCATCGCCGTCATCATCCCTTCCGGAATCGCCGACACCGTAAGCGCCACCACCGTAAAGAAAATCTCCCTCACCATATAACCCTTGTAATATAAAAATAGTGACATTATGAGCACAAACACCAAAAATGTCACCGACAACTGTCTCGAAAACTTCTTCACCCTAATGGTAAGTGGCGAATCCTCTTCTTTCGTATTCATCACTTTGTCAGCAATCTTGCCAATTTCAGTGTTCGCCGCTGTTTCCACCACCACGCCAGCACCTCTTCCCGACAGCACCATCGTTCCGGCATACAACATATTTATCCGGTCGCTCACACTCACGTCTTCGTCTAAAGTCCGCGTTACCTTTTCCACTCCCTCAGACTCACCCGTCAGCACCGACTCGTCCACCATCAAACTCTCAGCATGCGTCACCCTGATGTCCGCCGGCACCTTATCCCCCGAATCAAACATCACCACGTCCCCCATCACCAAGTCTCGCGAATCAATCGTCAACCGCTCGCCATCTCGCATCACCTTTACGTTGACTTTTATCATCTCCTGCAATTTTTCTGCACTTTTTTCCGCCGTGAACTCTTGCACCGTCCCCAGTATCGCATTTATCATGATTACAATCGCAATAAAAATCGCATTTACAATTTCACCCGTAATCAAAGCTAGTACTATCGCGACCGCAAGAATCGCGATAATCGGGCTCACAAACTGCATCAAAAATATCTTGATCAGACTTTGCCGTTTGCCTCGCGGCAAAACATTTGGCCCTTCTTTTTCAAGTCGCTCTTTCGCCGCGCGGCTAGTAAGCCCATTTTCCGACGTCTTTAGTTTTTCATAAACCCATTCAGGCGTCTTTGCATGCCACATACTATAATAATAACATAACCACAACAGGCATCAAATAGATATGGAGAGCGTTCGGAAGCCCTGCAAAGAATAACAGCGACACTCCATACGCCACCATCAAAGTCAAAATCACGCCACCTTTCGCCGTTTTAATTACCGCTCTCACGGCAAGCACCAGCGTTAAAATAAGAAGCGCCACCCCTACTAGCCCAGTTTCAAGTAGCAAACTAATATATTGGTTCTGCACAATTTCCTTCGGCCATTCCGTTAAACCGTTATTATAGAGTGCCTGTCCGGCTCCACCAAGCCCCACACCAAACATCATCGTCCGCAGGTCTTTCCGCCACAACTCGAGTGCCACCCTGTTTAACTGCATTCTCACATCAGTAGATTCCGCTACATATCCATCAAAATATGACTCCTCTTGTCCGTTCTCTACAAAATTCTCCACAGAGTTTTCCACAGAGTTTTCCACAGAGTTTTCCACAGAGTTTTCCACAACCTGTTCTTCAGGTTTTTCTGGCCCCCGCACATCAATTATTCCTAGCGACAAATGATTCAAAACCTTTGCCACTCCACTAAAATATGTATCATTTGTCGGGCTAACCTGTGCCATCACCCCCTGCAGATTCAGCGTAAACACAAACGCGAGGGCTACTGTTACCCAAATAGATGCCATGGCTCGCAAATACTTGCCTCGGGACACGCTCAAGGGCGCTCGCCCAAGCTTACGGTCCCGAGTCAAGTATTTCGAGCCATAAAGACCGCTCATAAACACCAGCGCCACAATAAACGCATAAATCGCCCCTCTCGAAAATGTCAAAAATAAAGTTGCGACGAGAATAAATAGAATAATGCAATGGCATTTTTTCACGCCCCGAGAAAGAATGAAAAATGCCATCACTATTATTGGTGCGAGCAACAAATTCCCCATGAACTGTGGCTCCACCGCAAACCCATTCGGATGCGGGAACCCAAAGCTCCTATATGTACACCCCTCACACATCAAGCTACACTCTCGCGACATTCCCGCAAGATCCAACATACACTGCACCAAACACCACGCGCATATCACCAACGTCGCCCCAAAAAACACCTTCCAAAAACTCCGTCTAAACTCTTCTCCTTTCAGCAAATCCTTCAAACTCACCATCGTATACCCCGCAAAACAAATCAGCCACAGCACCACCGCGGTCAAAATCCCCCTCACGCTATTCGCCGACCAAATCACCGAAATCGTTAAGAACACTGGCAAAGCTAACCACACCCACTTTTTCTTAAGGCCCGAAAATAATCTCTTTTCCAGAATCAACGCAATCAACCCCACCACATCAAACACCACCAGCCAAATCAGCGGCAGCGACAATTCATAATACATCGCCCCATCCGAACCCAACCGAATCACCGGATAATAGGAAAAGAAAAATATTATCGGGAAAAGTATAAGTAATAATTTAAAACATAAAAAGCCCGAACCGGCGTAATTTTTACAGCGGTCGCGGAGCGAATCATGAAACTGTAATTTCATGTGAGCTCCGCCCGACCCGTTGTAAAAATTATCACCGCGTGAGGACTTCCGTTTTAAATTATTACTTATACTTTCCATCAATAAATTTTTTTAATTCCTGATCAAATCTTTTTTCATCAAATTTGTTTGCGCTTTTCGAAACCTTTTCACGATCAAACTTCATTTTTTCAAATTTCAAAATCGCTTCCGCGAGCGACTTCGCCGTCTGCTCTTTAAAAAATACCCCGTTTTTACCTTCAACCACATAATCTCGTGCGCCCCCTTCATGAAAAGCGATTACCGGACACCCACAAGCTAGCGCCTCCACCGGCGCAATTCCAAACGGCTCGAGGCTCGGGAACAAATACCCCTTCGCCCCGGCAAGATACGACGCCAGCTTTTTCTTATCCATCATCGGCAAAAATTCCACCAATCCCGAATCTTTCGCTAGCTTCACCAATTTCTTATGTTCTGGCCCTTCACCAATCACGAGCAGTCGCCTCTGCGTCATCATGCAAGCCTTCACGGCCAAGTCAATCCGCTTCCAATTCACCTGCCGTGAAGTCGTGATGTAGTAAGCGCCAGAAAAAGGTAGTTCGAGGGGATCCGGAGCCTGGCAAGGCGAGGACGAGCGCCGGCCGCCCGTGGCTTTCGTACGGCCGGACGCGCCCCGAGAAATACCTTTTTTGGCGCTAAACTCCTCAAGCTCCACCGGCGGGTGAATTACCACAGCTTCTCTGCCATAATATTTCCGTATCTGCTCCTTTGCGTAATCACTAATCGTCACAAAATAATCCACTCTTCGCGCCGCTTTAAGGTCCGCTCGCCTAAGCGGTATTACCATCAACCGAAAAAACAGTCGCACTAGTGGATTTAATATCCCGAACCCCGGATTTTTAATATAATCATCATACATCTGCCAATAATACTGTGTTGGCACGTGGCAATATGACACATGTATTCCATCCGGGTTCAATGACTTTTTCCCATGCTTGTGAAGCCACTTTCCCGACTTCACGGCTTTTGCCTCCGCCCCAGTCACCGAAATAATCAAATCATACTCCGACAAATCCAGCCGCGAAAAATACCTTTGCCTAAGTGGCCCAAGAAACCGCCTCAGCTTCGCCGGATACTTTTGCATCGATCCCACCCTCACATCCGCATCAGAAAACCAGTCAATCCCCTTGGTGTCATACTGCGACGTATAAATTGGTGCCTCCGGAAACAACTTATGTACCCGATATAATACTTTTTCCGCTCCCCCCACGTTCGTCAGCCAATCGCAAACAATCGCGACCTTCACTTTGCCCCCTCACCCTTCAGGACTACTGCAATCGTCTTAAAAAATATCGCGAGGTCCAGCATCAGCGACCAATTCCGCACATAGTAAATATCCAGCGCTCGCCGTTCTTCAAACGAAATATCCCGCCTGCCCGACACCTGTGCAAACCCAGTGAGTCCCGACTTCACCGTTAGTATCAACGATCTATCCCCATAATCTCTGAGTTCTCCCGGAAGTAGCGCCCGCGGTCCAATTAGCGAAATGTCCCCCTTCAAGATATTAAATAACTGTGGTAACTCGTCGATCGAAGTTCGCCGCAGGAATCGTCCCACTTTAGTCACCCGTGGATCATTTGCCAAATAATCACCACCTTTCCGGTATTTACGAATTAACTCCGGTTTCCCCATTTTAATAAAAGCCTGCTCCGGCGTCATCCCGCTATATTCCGCTTTCATCGTCCGGAACTTGTAACACTTAAATCTTCTATTATACCGAGTCAGCCGATCGTCCTTATAAATCGGCGAGTGTCGCACGTCAGACAACTTCAAAATCAACCACACAATCGCCATTGGAATCGCTGCAACCAAAATCCCGACCAAACTAAACAGGATATCAAACACTCTTTTAATCACCGCCGCTCCACCGGTGAGTGGCGTTGTCATCACCAGCACCGCCGGCGTATTTCCGATGAGCTCCATCTCACCAAAATGTGACGACAAAGCTGTCTCGCTTGGCACAAAATAATATAAAATATGCCGGTTAATTGCCTGCTTATACACATATTCTGTAGATTTTTCATCCGTCTGAAAAATTACATCCGCCCGCGCCTTTTTTAGAGCTTCCTTAAGCGACGAGTACTGATGTGTTTTTAGATCTTTCGGAATAAACCGCCGGTTTGCCACCAGCCCCGCCAACCGATATCCCGACTCCGGTGTCGCTGCAATGTAATCCGCCAAGTATTCCGTGTTTTTAGAATTCCCAATGATCACCACGCGCTTCGTCCCGTAGTCCTTCCGAAAAATCGTCCGCATCGCGAGCCTTACCAAAAACCTCTCCGCCATCAAGAAAACGAATGACAACGCCACTGCCGTCACCGCCATCACTCGTACCGGGAATAAGTTTTCCCCCTTGAAAAAATCATACACAATAAGCGACGCCACCGCGAGCACCGCCGCGAGCGCTAACTTCCCCACTTCCGTAAGCCGCGACCGCCCCAAAAATACCGACTTTTTATAAAGCCCTAGCGCCGCGAGCACGACGAGCATTATCGGCACCAAGAAAACAATCGTGATTGTAAAATCTAAAAGCTGCGACTCAAACATATATGGCCTCGGATCCACATGCACCCTCACAAAATACGCCATCGCAAACGACAGTATCAGCGCCACCGCATCCCCCAAAATCAAACAAGTTCGTAAAATATAATCGGACTTCTTCCGCATATCTATATTTTATTCTACTGTGACCGATTTCGCAAGATTGCGTGGCTGATCCACATTTAAGCCCTTCGCCACTGTAATATAATATGCCAAAAGCTGTGATACCAAATTCATCAAAACCGGCGCAAATATCTCCACGGGTGTTGTAATTTTTACAACATCATCTACCGGTAAATCAAATCCCGACACATTCGTTACCGCTATAATATGCCCGCCACGCGCTAGCACCTCTTGCACGTTCGATACCGCTTTCTCGTACAGTTCTCCCTCCGGCAAAAACGCCACCTCAAAGAACCTATCATCAATTAGGGCTAGTGGCCCGTGTTTTAGTTCACCAAACGCATATGCATTTGCATCAATATATGACACTTCCTTCAGTTTCAAAGCCCCCTCCATCGCCGTCGGATAAGCTGTGTCGCGTCCAAGATACACCGCATGGTCAAAATCTTTGTATTTTGCCGCTATCGACTTCACTTCTGCCTCGGCCTCACCTAGCACCTTACCAATTTCTTCCGGAAGTTTCGCAATCTCTTCCACGTACGGTTTCAAAATTGCTCGTTTCACACCCTTCGCTTGCGCAATCGTCAGCCCAAACATCACCATCGCAATCACCTGCGAGGTAAAGGCCTTAGTTGAAGCCACCGATATCTCCGGCCCCACATGCACGTAAGTCCCCCCGTCCACTTCCCGCGCAATGGTCGAGCCAATCGCATTCACAATTCCAATCGTTTTTACCCCCTGATTTTTGATCTCACGCAGGCACGCCAGTGTATCCGCTGTTTCTCCCGACTGCGATACGATGAGCGCCACCGAACCTTCCGGCAAATACGCCTGCCGGTAACGATACTCACTCGCAATCACTGTTTCAATCGTAATTTCTGGCGTGAACTTCTCAATATAATATCCCGCCAGTAACCCCGCGTGATACGCCGTTCCGCACCCTACAATCACCAAATGTTTTATTCCTCTTAACTCCTCTTCGGTTAATCCCGGACCACCCAGCCGTACCGTCCCCGCTTCCGCATTCACCCGCCCACGCAAAGTCTCCACCAATGATTCCGGCTGCTCCATGATTTCCTTCAGTAAGAAATGTTCATATCCACCCTTTTGAATCGCCGCGAGGTTTGTTTCAATCTCCTCCACCTTTGCCGACACCGGCTCCGCATTCAAAGTCTTAATCTCAACACTATTCCGAGTTAGCCTCGCCACTTCACCGTCATTCAGATAAATCGCCTGCTTCGTGTGTCCTACCAGTGCCGACGCATCCGATGCTAACAAAGTTTCGTCATGCCCCACACCAATTACGAGTGGCGACCCACTCCGCGCTACCACAATTTCGTCCGGCTTTAATACTGATACCACTGCAATCCCGTAAGTACCTTTCACCAGTTTTAGCGCCTGCACCACTGCATTAATCAACGGATGCTTCCCATCTTTATAAAATGAGTTAATTAGCGCCGCTAGCACTTCCGAGTCCGTTTCGGACTGGTACTCGTGACCATTGGTTGCTTTCTTTAGCTCCTTATAGTTTTCAATTATCCCATTATGTACGAGATAAATCGGCCCGGCTTGATGTGGATGTGCGTTTTTCTCGCTCGGCTCCCCGTGTGTGGCCCACCGCGTGTGACCAATCCCGATCGTATCGCTTCGCTTCGCTTTTGCTAACTTCTCTTCCAAGTTCGCTATCTTCCCCTTCGCCCGAATCAGCGTCGCCTCACCGTCTTCCGCTAACGTCACAATTCCCGCCGAATCATACCCCCGGTACTCTAGTCGCTTTAACCCCGACACCAAAAAATCCTGCGCGTTCTTTTCCCCCACATATCCTACAATTCCACACATCTTATTTTCTCCACATTAAATGTTAAATCTATTATACCACACGTTCATTTACTCGCTCTTTACCCCCACGTCTTAGCTTCAGGCCGAGACGCGTTCTCCTGGGGTGGAGGTCGATAGGGCAAGGCGACAGTACACGCGCCCAGCTACGACGACCGCACACAACGGACGAAGTAACCGTAGTACCGGTAGTTGAAGCCATCGCCGCGGAACTGACCATCGCTACTATTGTAGTTCAGGGTGTAGCGATCCGTGGTACCGTTGGCAGTAGCAGACCACCAGTGGCCGTATCCGGTATTGCCGAGCGAGCCATTGCGGTAGCTGCCACCTGCGACTGCGCCAAAAGCAGTTAAGCCGGCAGTGGAGTCTTGCCATCCAGATGTGGTGTTGCCTACCAATTTGTTAATATCGGTATTATTAGTTGTAGTATTAGGTCCAGTAGGTAGATGCCAGTTCTTAGGGCAGATGTCTTGTGAGGCGGCGGTAGAGTTGGATGAACCAGATTTGGTACCAGCAGTTGCGGCATAGTAGTTATACCAGACACCGGTAGTTGTGCTACCAGAATCTTTGATACAGGCATTACTGTAACCAGTAGTACCATTGCATTTTTCACCACTAGCATCTCCATCAGTATCTAATTGGTAGTAGGTGATGGTTTTGTCGGCGGTGACATTGGATGTAGCAGCCGGGACAGAAGTGCCAGTAAATCGCAGGTTCTGGGTCATCCAAAGTTGGCCATTAATTTTCTTAATTGTATAATCCTTGCCGTCGCGAGCATCGATGACGGTTTTTTCCTCACCTTCGCTTAGGTCTGCTACCGCTGTATCCTGCATTGTCGGGGGAGGTAATATAACCCACGGATCAGTGGCGGTACCTGAACCACTGGCAGGCACTATCCCAGAGGCCAGGCTGATGGACGGGCGCACCCCAAACGCGTTGTTCACGCCGTAGCCGCTGAGGTAGCCGTCCGAGCTCAGGCGGAACCCGTTCGCATTACCGCCCGAGAACCGGGCGTACGGCGAGAATAACCAGAAGTTCGACCCAGAGCGAAGAAATGAGTTAGCGTGATAGGGGATTGTACTACTATTATAACCAGATCCAGCAAAAGCAGCTTCATCGACAGTTATAAGTGCTACAGGTTTTCCTAGTTGTTTGTTACCATTGGTTGCACTGGAGGTAGTATAAAGATCTGCATTACTACGTGGACAGCCAAGGGTGGGTTTATCAGAAGTAGTTCTAGTTCTCACATAGGAGCCAAAGTAATACTCCGTCATACCGGAAGTGCCATATGGAACTATGGTGGTAGAATCCCCTATTACAGTGGTAGAAGAATTACTAGAACGAATAGACCTATCATTACACCAGCCAGCAGACTTTTCTAGTATATTTTCATATGAACTAATGTTGGTGAACCAAGTACCTTCTAGATAGGTCTTCATGTCGGAAGCGGTACTGTTATCAGAATAACTGGTATCAGAACCAAAGAGCGTGCTATAAGCTGTAGCAGTAGTGGCAGAAGTGCTTGTATAATTAGCGTTTCGTGTATAGCCTACACCTACAATACTTCGATAAACCGCCTCGGCCGTGCCACCAAAGGTTTTAGTAGTGACCTGGGCATTAGATTGTGCATTAGCACAAGTAGAACCAGTCCATTTGCCGTTATAGATCATTTTAACGCCACCAGAGCCAGTAGTTCGGATAATCCGCCAGCAGGTATCATTAGTATCTTTAGTACCATCTTCATCTAGAATGACATAATTAGGCCAGGCTTTACCATCGCCATCACTACCATAGCTTCCAGTAGTTTGATCTAGGATTCCACGATAGTAGTAGAGGGTGTGGGTACTAGCTGCGTCCGTTGCTGCACCGAAGACACTAGTATTATATTCATAGACACCGGAGTTGGCAGTGGTGATAGCGGTCCGAAGCCCTGCTAGAGTTTGGGTGCCTTTACTCATGGCGGCGACGGCGTCATAAAGTATGAGGGGGGTAGCCTTCTTTCCGATAAGACTTAGTGTTCCATCCCCAGTTACATTAATGATAGTAGAACTAGCTGACGCATCAGTAATGGCAATATCACCAGTAGTTGACCAACTATCAAACTCATAGCCTTGTGAGAAGGTGCCTGATATAGTATGAGTACCATAGGATAAGGAGACGGGTGAGTCCGAAGCAGTGTAAGGCGTATCATCTATCACGATGGCTGAAGCATCGGTCAAGCTAAGCGTTACCGCATTAGAAGTACAGGATAATGGAGTAGTGATAAAGTAATTTATTTTACCAGCGTTAGCCAAGCTATAAATACCTGGCTCCTGTGTGGGTAAAGTTGAAACACCATAATAAACCGGTATAGTGTCAGTAGTGCTAGTACCATCACCAGAACCAGTATTCTTAGAAGTGAGGATAGCAGAGGTGTTAGAAAGACCTATAAAGGTACCAGTACTAGTAGAGGAAGTTAGACTATATCCCCAAGTGCCATTATAGGTACCACCACTACCATTATCGCCAGCAATAGGTAGTGGAGAAGCTATAGTACCAGCCGATGGGGTTATTTTAGTATTAGTATTATTGTTGCTACTACTACCATCCTTGTATAAATTAGTGTCAGTTGGTCCCTGGATAGTAATAGTGTATCCTAGTGGACAAGTAGAAGTGGCTACTAAGTTGTCTGTCGCTACGGCTGCACCAATCCCCGAAGTAGATACATCAATATTAATCGTACCCGAAGTGGTGAGGCCGACTGAATAGGTAGAAGCAAAAACCGAATCCGGATGTTGTATTACTAATCCCACACATAATACACCCAAAAACCCAGCAACCCTAGCTACGGCTTTTAAGCTATTTATTTCTACCTTATCTTTCATTCACGCCTTACCAATTATTTTTTAATTTTGTTTTTCTGTATTAAGTAAATACAGTATGCCTTTATGGTTAAGTTTATTGTAATACTTAATTATTTTTATTGCAATAGTTTTTACAAAAATTTCCAACAATATAATCTAGGTTCTAACGCAACGAATATAAAAACCACGACTTCTAAGAGCACCATCAGAGACGTTCAGACTATCGTGCCCATAATATAAAACACTCCACCCAAAATTGACACCGACACTAGACGTCCACCAATAACCATAATAAGTGTTAGCGAGACTACCATTATTATAGTTACCGCCGGTAACTGGTGAAAAGACATTTACATCTGTAAGCGTAGTTAAACTATTAACCGAACCCGCCGAGTTGGCTACATCATAAATCGGCAAATGCCACCCTGCTGGGCAAATATCCTCCGTGATATCATTCGGAGAGCCACTTCCAACCTCCGTTCCCGCCGATACGGCTACAAGGTTGTACCACACGCCATTAGTTGTGTTGCCAGAATCATGGCACCTCGCTTCGGTAGCGGAGCTCCCAGCGTCCAAATCACCAGTACACGGGTTAAAGGAGCTATTGGTGCTAAAATTAGAATATGTAGCCGAAATATTACCCGTAATTCTTAAGTTTTGTGTCATCCAACAAGCACCATTAATATAGCGGACTGTATACGAAGCTTCATCGCTATTAAAGTAATTACCGGCACGCTTATCAAAAACCGTAATTACATCGCCAACATTCGCCGCATTACCTCCCATACCAACGTTAGCTTGGCACCGCGTCAAAGTAAAATCTTGCATGTAAATTTTTTTACCACTAAGCACTAATCTCCCCTCCCCAGTCACATTGATAGTAGTGGAAGCAGCAGTCGCATCCGTAATGGCAACATTACCATCAGCCGACCAAATATTAAATTCATAGCCATCAAGATAGGTTCCAGAAACAGTGTGCGTACCATAAGCTAGAGAAATTACAGTAACGCCAGATGGATAAGTAACACCATCCACAATGATGCCCGAAGCTCCAGATACAATCAGAGTTACCGTATTGGAAGTACAAGATAAAGGAGCAGTGATTGCATAATTAATTGTCGATCCATTACTCAGCGTGTAAAGCCCTGGTTCCTGGTCAAAACGAGTAGATACGCCGTAATGTACCGGAATAGTATCCGAATCAACAATTCCATCACCAGAAGCTGTATTCTTAGTAATAAGCGTAGTAGGCGTAGAGGTAAGACCAATGAAAGCATCCGTCCCCGTAGACGAAGTAAGGCTATACCCCCAAGTACCGCGGTTTTCCCCCGTAATAACAGCCGGGTTAGTTGGGGTACCAGCAGACGCCGCAATTATATTATTAGCAGGCGCATTGACACTGTGGCCATCCTTATACAAGCCCGAATCACTCGGTCCTTGAATCGTAATTGTATAACCTAGTGGACAAGTAGAAGTAGCCACCAAGTTATCCGTTGCCACCGCTGTGCCATTTCCGACGGTAGATACATCAAGATTTACAGTACCAGAAGTAGCCAATCCCAACGTGTAAGCAAAAGCAAAATTATCATTATTAAAAATCAAACTCAAAAAACTAGACAGCGCAACCACTACCACTAGGTACTTGACGCAAAATCTGATGACTGGTTTCATAGTGTTCGTTTTTGTCCATTCCCGCCTTATCGATCATCACGCCCTACCAGTCCACTATACATTCATATAGTTAATTATGTTTATTTCTTATGTATAACCGTTTATGGTTAATCTTATTCTACAATAGTTATGTCAAAAATGCAACTGCTTTTTATAATACACTGGTTCTTTATATTTACCCATGATTTCGCTATAATGTATATGATGAGTTTTCGCGAAGAAGTCTACGCCACAGTCAGAAAAATCAAACCTGGCCACGTAGCAACTTATGGCGAAGTGGCAAAAATGATAGGCCACCCCAACGCAGCAAGAGCTGTCGGCAACGCCCTACACGTGAATCCCTACGAGTGGGGCTCATCAAACATACCGAAAGAGCTCTGGGTCCCCTGCCACCGAGTTGTCGCAGTCGATGGCTCGCTCGCACACAACTTCGGTTTCGGCGGTTATGAAGAACAAAAAGCCCGCCTCCTCGCCGAAGGCGTCAAATTGTCAGAAAATGGAAAAGTGCAAATAAATAATAAAAACTAACCTCAAACGATATTAAAGGCGACGTCCAAAACCGCCACAGCAATCACTTTTTCTTCTTAAACAATTTACCAAGATGTGCCGCATATCCAACCTTCTCTGCGACATCAATCGCATCGCCCAAAACTGGTACGTCCCGTGCCCCGTCGTAGGCCTTCTGGCGCACTGCCGCTCGTGTTGGCACTACGTTCCGGAGCGCCTGCTCCGCCACGCTCTGCACTGCACCAACCGCTGCACCCCTTGCCGCATTCTTAGTCGCACTTCTCGTCGCGACCTCAGTAAGTAGATCCATATAACGCTGATTTAGCGGGCTCCTTGCAAACTCCGCTTCAAACTCCCCCGCATCTTTACATTTCGCCCCCAGCTCCTCAATCTCCTTAAATAACGCATCAATCTTCCCCTGCACCTCCGCATCGACTTCAAAATTCGCCCCAAACGTATCCTTTCGCACAGCGATCGATTGCTTTACATATTCATCCATACATCTAATTATAATTACATTTACCCTATTTATCAACCTTACCATATTTCTTCACCCACCTATCCCGCCTAGGCTCCCTAGTCTAATGTAAAAACAAACACGAAAGGAGAACGATATGTCTATTAAGCTTTGCTTCATATTCAGATTCGGTTCCAAAACTAAAAAGATTACCATCCGCATAGAATGGTAATCGAACCTCAACCAAAAGCAAGTTTCTAGAGCTTGCTTCCTACCACCATTCTACATGGTGGTAGGGTCCACGTCAAGAAGCTGTGATACAATTTTAATTATCATGCTCCAAACCCCGACAGAATTCAAAACAAAGCTCGCTTCCCTGGTAGACGATGAGTACCGGGAATTCGCTATGCGCGGGATACCGAGCGAACGCCCCTTCCTTGGAGTCAAAATACCTCAAATCCGAAAACTCGTTGGTGAAATTGCACCCGAATCTTATGCGGACTTCTTAAGCATAGAACCCATAGCTCTGGAAGAAGTTTTGGCACGCGGTATGATAATTTGCAAACTGCCTTACGACGAAATGCTAAAATATTTCGATTCGCAAATCAACCAAATTGATGACTGGTGTACATGCGACACTTTTTGCTCTGGCCTAGCCAATTTAGTTAAAAAACATCGCGCCGAATTCCTAGACACAAAAAACAAGCAGCTACTAAACGACAGTCGAGAATATGCAGTAAGAGCAGGGCTCGTTATGCTTAAATGTGCGTATATTGATTTTGATTATCTCGCGGTCATTTTTGACCGAATAGAAATGCTAGCAACAAAAGAAGAATATTATATTAAAATGGCGACAGCTTGGCTTTTATCTGAATGTTTTGTTAAATTTCCAGAAGAAACTTTCGCATTCCTAAAAACAACTCATTTACCAAAATGGACTTATAACAAAACTATTTCAAAAATCTGCGATTCTCACCGAATAGATCCAGAAATAAAAACCCACTTAAGAAAATTACGAAAATAAGGCTACCCGAACTACACACCAAGTTTCAACGATCAAAAAATAAGATATAATAAATATATGAATAAAATTTTAGTTGTTTATTTTTCACACGCGGGGGAAAATTACAATGTCGGCACTATAGAAATTGGCAATACGGAATTATTAGCCAAAGAAATCGTAGCAAAAAACGGCGCCGATGAATTTAAAATCGAACCAAAGGACAAATATCCGGCCGCCTACCAAGAAGCGATTGAGCGCGCAGCTAAGGAGCAGAAGTCCGATGCTCGTCCAGAATATATTGGAGACGTGAATATCTCTGGTTACGACACGATTTTCTTCGGTTACCCAATTTGGTGGGGAGATATGCCGATGGTCGTTTACAGCTTTATCGAAAAGCATGATTGGAACGGCAAAACCGTAATCCCGTTCAACACCCATGAAGGCTCCGGCAATTCTGGCACCTACGATATTTTAAAATCTAAAATGACCGGCGCAACATTAAAAGGCGACGGCTTTAGCATGGCCGGCTCCACCGCACGCACAAACGACGGCATCAAAAAACTAGATGATTGGCTAAGCAACCTATAATCAAATCCCTCTAAACACCAACAATAAAAAATAACGTCAGCGGTATAATTAAAATATGAAAACACATGAAATGAATTTGCAACCCAAGTACTTCGATTTTATGAAAGACGGAACAAAGCGTATTGAGCTTCGCCTTTATGATGAAAAACGAAGCCAGATAGAGCTTGGAGATATTATTGAATTTTCTAAGTCTGAAAATGATAAATTAAAAGCTGAAGTTATCGGTCTTCTCCGCTACAATTCCTTTAAGGACTTGTTTGAAGATTTTGATATTTCTATTCTGGCCGATGCTTCAATGACAAAAGACGAACTACTAGGCGTACTTAGTGAGTTTTATGCTCCGGAAAAACAATCAGAGTACGGAGTTGTTGGCATTCGCTTGAAAATACTTTAAGTGTAGCTCGCTCCACTCGAACTTTTAAGGATATATGGCCTTACTTGGGTCGCAAGAGTTTAAAACAATGACAATGAAGAAAATAAAAGAAATACAGTGTCAATGATATAATAGTAACTAGAATATTGAGCAATTATATCTTTAAAAGGAGACCTTTATGGCATTACAACTAACCAACGAATGGGACAAAGTATTCGAAAAAAGCGACAAAGTAAACCACAGAAAGGTTTCTTTCAAAAACCATTTCGGAATTGAAATAGCGGCAGATTTATACGAACCAAAAGAAAGAAACGGCAAGTTGCCGGCAATTGCTATTTCTGGACCATACGGTGCAGTTAAAGAGCAGTCATCTGGCCTCTACGCTCAAACCTTAGCGGAACGTGGGTTTCTGACTCTAGCTTTTGATCCATCATTTACTGGCGAATCCGGCGGTGAAACTCGTTACATGACTTCCCCGGATTTAAATGTAGAAGATTTCCAGGCCGCCGTAGATTATTTATCTAATCTAGACGAGGCGGACGCAGACAAACTCGCCATCATTGGTATCTGCGGTTGGGGTGGCATGGCGCTTCAAACCGCTTGTCTTGAAACTCGCATTAAAGCCGTTATTGCTAGCACGATGTATGACATGACGCGCGTAGCTGGAAATGGTTATTTCGATGCCGATAATAATAAAGACGCACGCAAAAATGCTCGCAAGGCAATAAATAATCAACGTACCGAAGATTATAAAAATGGCGAATATAAGCTCGCTGGTGGCGTGGTAGATCCAGTTCCAAACGATGCGCCTGAGTTCCTTCAAGACTATCACGCATATTACAAAACACCGCGCGGCTACCATAAACGTAGCCTTAATTCTAACGGCGGCTGGGCTATTCAGACGAACGGCTCCC
>CAMVFY010000009.1 GCA_947166895.1 uncultured Candidatus Saccharibacteria bacterium | reverse complement strand
ATAGTAACGATTATGGCTATTATGCTAAAATCTATCCTCTCTACACCACCGAACAGCCAAACACCGAAGTATCAGCAGATTACTATGCAGCCACCGTAGACACTGGCACCTACGCCACCACCACCAACTGGTATGGTTCCTGGTATGCTGATATCAATAATGTTCATTATGAGTTCACCGACGAATCCGAGGTGATCTCTTTCCTAAACAACAATGCTTCTACCCTTAGTGGTACCACCATAGACCTAATGCGAGGCTTAACCTTCACTGAAGCCTATACTAGAGCTAATAAAACACAGGACAATGGTTACTACAAACAACAAGAACTCACTAAGTCTATGTGTAATACTATTGCTATCACCCAGAACCAAACCCTAAAAGATACTCGTGATAACAGTACCTACATGGTTGGTAAACTAAAAGACGGTAACTGCTGGATGTTAGATAACTTAGCCCTAGATCCCACTGACTCTACCACTGCCCAAAACCTAAATGCAGGAAACACCAATGCCACCAATGAAGCTATTGCTAACTATCTAAATGGTGGTAACACTGGAAGCAATGCGGGTTGGAGCAGTGTGGCAGTAGTAAATAAAACTACTGGTTGGGATACGACTAGCCCTAACAATGCCTACGCATATCCATATGTTAACAATGCCAGCAAAGACACCCTCGTCACAAGTTATGGCCCAGCCTCAACTAACGGCCAGGCCAAAGTTGGCATCTACTACAACTTCTGTGCTGCTACGGTAGGTACCTATTGTTACACGGAAGGTCAGGGCGTAGACCTACCGAACACCGATATAGACGCAAATCAAGACCTCTGCCCAGCCAACTGGAGAATGCCTACAGGCTGGGACAACGGTGAATACCCAGCCCTCTTTGACGAATATGGTACTACAGAGGATGCCACCGACATAGCTTCCTTACAATACAATCTATCTACCCCTATGTCGGGCTTCTTCTACAGTAGCTCGGCGATCAATCAGAATGTCTGGGGCGGCTGGTGGTCATCTACTTACGGCAGTGGCAGCGACATGTACGAACTAGCCGTGAGTTCTATTAGTATCCGCGCAGACGATGATGATAGCCGCAACGTCGGTAACTCGATGAGGTGCTTAGTAGGCGAGTAGTCGGTTGTAGACTGTTTGGTTCCTTTGGTTTTTAGGGGTGCCATCTTCCTGGAATAATGCGCCCCCTTCCATTTCTTCACTCCCTGTGGTATAATACATCTATAATATTAGCTCAGTAAACGAGCCAACCCGACCGTATCGGAGAGCCGCGTTTACTTTAACCAAAGGAGTTCTATGAAAGATTACGAACTAACAGTCGTCTTTCATCCCGATCTCGAGATGAATCTCGACCCCGCTGTCGACAAAGTCAAAAAAATTATCGACCAAGCCGGCGGTACCATCACCAAGGAAGAAAACGACGGCAAAAAGCGTCTCGCTTACACCGTCGCAGGCCAAGAATTCGGCGTCTATTACTTCCTAGATGTGGCCTTGCCAGCCGAAGCGCCAGCCAAAATTTCATCGGTCCTCAATATCACCGATGAAGTTTTACGTTATCTTCTCGTCCGTGTCGACGAACGCAAAGCCAAATTTGCCGCTCGCCGCGCCGAGAAAGCCAGCACCGATAAGGCCGACAAAGTAACCACCGAAAAAGGAGAATAACATGCGTGGATTTTCTAAAGCTATCATCACCGGTAACCTCACCCGCGATCCGGAACTTCGCACTACCCCAAATGGTGCCAGCGTCTGTAGCTTTTCCGTTGCTGTCAACCGTGTTTATCGTGATTCTAACGGCGAGCAAAAGGAAGATGTCTCGTTTATCGACTGCTCCGCCTGGGGCAAGCTCGCCGAAATGATCAACCAATATGCCAAAAAAGGTTCTGGCGTACTAGTTTCTGGTCGCCTCGACCAACGTAGTTTTGAGGGCAAGGATGGTGTTCGCCGTTCTCGTGTCGAAATCGTCGTCGAGGACTTTAACTTCACCGGCGGTCGCGATAGTAGCGGCACATCAAGCTATTCTGGTGATGCATCCCCGGCTTCAGAAGCCCCAGCCTCCGACCTTCCCGACGACATCCCGGAAGGCGAAATCGATCTAAGCGATGTCCCATTCTAACAACCATAACGAAGGAGTATACTTATGAAAAGGATTAAAAGCGATCCAAATCTGTATTTCGATTATCGTGACGTCAAAACATTAGGGCGTTACATCGATAACTACGGCCGGATTGAACCAATCGCCAAGACTGGTCTCTCCGCCAAGCAACAACGCCAACTCGCGGTTGCCATCAAGCGCGCCCGTCACTTGGCCCTCTTGCCATTTGTATCAAATAATTAAGGAGCAACATGTACGGACCAACAGATCTAAAGAAAAACACCCTTATCACTTTAGACGGACAGCCGTATAAGGTGGTAGAGTACTCCCAAAAAGTCATGGGCCGGGGCGGTTCCATTGTCAACGTTAAAGTCAAAAATCTCATCACCGGCGCTCTTCTTCCTAAGACTTTCAAAGGTCAGGAAAAAATCGAACCCGCCGAAGTTACTACTCGTAAAGTCCAGTATCTCTACAAAGACGATGAAAAGTTTTACTTCATGGATCCTGAGACTTTCGAGCAATACGAACTTATGGCCGACATGGTCGGCGATATGAAAGATTTCATGAAGGACGGCGACGAGATGGAAATCCAATTTTACAATGGTACCCCAATTAACCTCGTTCTTCCCAAAAATCTTTGGCTCACCGTCACCTACACCGAGACCGCAGTCAAAGGCGACACCTCTACTTCCGTCATGAAAGACGCAACTCTAGAAACTGGCGTAGTCATCAAAGTCCCCGCTTTCATCAAAGAGGGTGACATCGTCTCAGTTGACACGGAAACTTATGCCTACCGCGAACGCAAAAAATAGAGGTTATTTCAAAATTGAAGGTGCTTGTCGCGCCTTCAATTTTGATTTCCGTGGCAGAACCGTTCTCGATATCGGTTCATCAACCGGCGGCTTTACCGAATATGCTTTGAATCACGGCGCAAAAAAAGTCGTCGCGGTCGAAAAGGGAACTAACCAAATGAAATCCCCACTCCGAAACGACCCTCGCATCGCCCTTCACGAGAAAACCGACATTTTCGATTTTGTGCTAAATCGTGAAATAAACACCGTTGTTGCGGATGTTTCTTTTGTTTCCATTACCAAAGTTCTTCATCATATCAAGCCACAACTTCAACAAAACACCGATCTTCTCATCATGCTAAAACCTCAGTTCGAGGCTCGCCCCGACCAATTAAATAAAGGCATCGTCAAAAACGACAAAATTCGCCGCGACATTATCAAGAGCTTCGAATACTGGCTCAAACAAAATGACTTTGTGATTATTAATAAGCACGACAACGACCTAAAGGGCAAAACCGGTAACCGAGAAAGATTTTACTGGTTGACATTTGCAAAGAATACCCTATAATTATAAGCATGAACTTATTGCATGGAGTGGGCGACTTCTTTTCCCTAGATATCGGAACGAATTCGATGCGAATCGTGCAGCTTTCTGGTAACAGCCAACATGGATGGACGCTGCAAAGATATGCCTACATCCCGGTTGACCCAAAGTTAGTTCAGGACGCTTCCGAACTTGGCAAAAAGCGCCTCGGCGAGGCTATTCTCGGTGCTGTCAACCAAGCCGGCATCAAGACCAAAAACATCGCGCTAGGCTTGCCCGCCAGCAAAACTTTCACTTCAATTGCCGAAACCGAAACCCTCCCCGACAACGAACTTGCCAAATCCTTCAAGTACGAGATAGACAAATACGTCCCTATGTCCATGAGCGATGCGAAGGCCGACTACTATATTCTCGGCCCTAGCCCTAACGATCCGGCCAAAACCGAAGTCCTAGTTAGTTCCGTCGCAAAGAACTATGCCGAAGAAACCATGGAGATGATCGAAAAAACTGGCCTAAACATCGTCGCAATGGAACCAGAACCACTTGCTATGGCTCGTTCACTTGCCATCCCCGGAGCCATCGATGCCACTATGATAGTAGATTTTGGTGAAAAATCTACCGATATCGTTATAGTTTATAAAAATCAACCCCGCCTCGTGCGTTCCATTCCTGGAGGCTTTGGCGTTCTGGTAAAAGCCGTAGCGAGTGGTCTCAATGTCCGAGAGGACCAGTCGCGTCAGTTTATCTTAAAGTTTGGCCTCGACGAAAACCAAATCGAAGGACAAGTTTTCAGAATTCTCAACACCTACCTTGACAATTTCGCATCCGAGCTCGCCAAATCCGTGAGGTTCTTTGGCACCAAATATCTCGGTGGCAAAGTCGGCGGAATTGTACTTACTGGTTATGCTAGTATGACGCCACTCTTTTCAGAATATATCGAAGCCAAAACTGGTGTCCCCACCATGAAGGGTAACCCATGGCAACTCGTTCGCACTACCCCAGAGCAACAACAGGCTCTCATGGGCGTTGCCAGCGAATTTGCTGTGGCTATTGGCCTATCAGAAAGGAGTAACGACTAATGGCCAAAGAATATAATTTCTCGGACGTTTTTAAGAAAGTATCTAGCCAAACTAGGAAGATTTACTACCGCAAACACAACGAAATCAATCTCGTACCCGACGTCAAAGGCGAGATGATTAAATCCCTAAAGCTCCGTAATTTTATCTTTTTCCTTTGTATCGTAATCGCAGCTGTTAGCACGGGTGTTACAATCTTTTTTGGGGTAATCGCCGGCGGTCAACAACTCGCGATTAGTAGCAAAAAATCCACCATCGATAATCTTTCCGAAAAGCTTAAATCTTACAGTGATCTTAACGATTTCCTTACCATCAAAGATCAATTATCCAACGTTTCCGACATTACCGATAATAAAAAAGTCTTATCCCGCACCTTCAATGTACTTTCAGCTTTGCTCCCGACCGGCGCCGACTCAATTAGGATTTCCGAATTAAATGTAGACTTATCTGCCGAAGCTCCTATCTTTGCCTTTGACGCACAAGCCAACGCCGGTGCCCCACCGTACATTGACTACAATGTTCTCGATTCATTCAAAAAAAGCATGAAATACATGCGCTACGATTACGGTAATTATGTTGATAAATATGGTGCTACTATTCCAGCCTACTGCATGATCGAGACTAATTCTGAGGGCGCCTTCTTTTACGAGCCAATTACAAGAGATATTTACGCTTACTGGAATATTACCGGCGATGGGTGTAATCCTTCCACCTCGACCGAACAAGATAATGACATTATTAGTCCTGACACCGATGTCGAAACCGAAACCCAGGACGAACCAGCTAATATCATCGACGGTTACGCCACCGAAGATTACAACGGTACTCCGGTCGTTCGTGTTTGGCGTACCCCGCAGTTTAGTAGCTGGTACAAAGAAAATCCTTCAGACAAAGAACCCAGCATAGATCTTAGCGGTGCGATATCAAATGTTCCGCACTTTGAAAGTTCCTGCGTCAGCTATAGCGGTGAAATCGAAGAAAGTACCAATACTGTCAAATGGTCATCTTCCAATAATAGTTGCTTGCTAGTACCGGATGGCGATAACGGAATTGTAATTTCAGAATCCTCCAATGGCCGTGATGCATCAGACGAATTGGTCCTACGTTTTTCTGCGACTATAGCCCTTGCTCCCGAAGTATACAATTTTAACAACAAACACATGCTAGCCCTTGCTCCGTCTGGCCGTTATAACGTTACCGATTCGTATGTCCAAATTCAAGCTATGTTCGGTCAGCGCGCTAAAGATTGCGCCAAAGATGATGCCGCATGTAAAGGAGGTAACTAATGGCTAGTGAAGTAGCAATCGGCAAACGCGCCAAAATTTCCGAAGCTCAACAATATATGATACTCGCCGTGCTTGGTGCCGCCATTTTTCTTGGTGTTGCCATCTCTCTGGTCAGCCATTTCTTAAAGGTTATTTCGTTTAACACCAAAATCATCATGGGTGAAGAACAAGCCATTGCGGCCTATTCCGAAGTTATTAAAACCACCGGTGTCTGCAAAAGCCCGCAGGGAAGTATCTATTCCGACACAGAGCTCAACAACTGTAATCCCGACAGCATCGACGTTTCCGAAATCCCAGGCACTCTTCGCTCTAACATTCTCGAAAACCTCGCCGCAAATAATGCGCTAAATTCCGTTCCGAAAGAAGACAACTCCGACTGCCTTAATCCCACAACCGGAAAAAACTTCACCTACGCAGAGCTGAACGAAATTTATGACGATGCGAATAGTCCCGACGAACTTTCAGCTGCTAGCCAGCTCATCAAGAGCTGCTCAGCCCTTCGTATCATTCCAGATGCTTTGCCAGCTTTCAAAAACGAAGAGGCTCTACTTGCCAGCCTTAATCGGCTTTTCATTATTTCAAACTGGGAACCAGAATCCCTCAGCCCAAGCGGCACCAGCCAAGCCACCGACATTGGCAAAAACCTCTTTTCTATCTCGGTCAACCTGTCAGTCGAGGCGGACTCCAACACTACGATGAACACATTGAGCAATATCGAACGCTCAATTCGCGAATTTAACATCGAGCAAGCTACCATTGAGTGGGGCGGCGACGAATCATTAATCTTGCGTGCACAGGCAACGGCCTACTACATGAATGAATCTGTCATCGAAACCATCACCGAAACGGTCAAGGCCGATGATTCTAGCACCGATGACACAACCACGGAGGAGGAAGAATAAAATGAAAACTGATTTGGCTACAGCTATCATTACGGGAGTTGTCGGTGTACTAGTTGCCTACTTTGTCACCAATATCTTCATTCCGCCAATCGAAGATTTTACCTATACAACGGTCGACCCATCTGTCGGCGCCGAGTATATCGAGCCAAATATCGAATTGTTTAACTACAAGGCTCTAAATCCTACCGTCGAAGTATTCGTCGGTGGTTGCGTTGAATATGACGAAAATGGTGAATGTATCGATGAAGTAATCAATCAAGAAGACGCCGATTATCCGAACAACGAAGACGAAACAACTAACCTCGACACCAACCCGGAGGGCTAAAAGTGGCACTCCTTACAAAAGAAGCTGAAGAAAAAATCACCAACCTTCTTCTCAGTGAGGGGCTTGCTGACGCGAACCTCGTTTATAAGATCAAAGAAGAAGCTAAGTCCAAAAATATACCAGTTCTCGCCGAGCTCATCAAACAAAAGCTCATTAGCGAAGACATGGTTGCTCGCGCCACTGCAGCTATCATCGGTGTACCCTATGTAGAACTCAAAAATATCACTATCGACCAAGACATTTTACAAAAAATCCCTGGCGAAGCTTCTGCCCGTGTTCTTGCTGTACCTCTAGGTGAAAAAGACGGCCTGCTAAATGTCGCCATGGTGGACGTAACAAACGTCCAGGCCATCGACTATTTGTCTAACCTCATCAACCAGCCGATTCGGGTGTGGATGTCATCTGAACGTGGCGTTCGCGAAATGCTCGATAAATACCATGGTGATTTTTCGGGTGTCAAGGAGGCCGTCAGGGAAACCGGTGAGGAAGCCGTCGAACAAGCAAAGTCCAACGTCAAGACTATCGTTCAGGACTCACCAATCTCAAAAGCACTCACAACGATTTTAAGCTACGCTGCCAAGACCAAAGCTTCTGATATTCACATCGAACCACTCGAAAACTCACTTATTATTCGTTGCCGTATTGACGGTGTCTTACGTAGAATCATGGAGCTACCAAAAACCGTCGCCCCCGCCCTCGTTTCACGCATCAAAATCTTAAGTAACCTCAAAATTGACGAACATCGTATACCACAGGACGGTCAGTTTACAGTTCTAGTTGACGATCAGGAAATCGACCTCCGTATTGCTATTTCACCAGTAACCTGGGGAGAGCAAGTCGTTATTCGTCTTCTTGACAAAACTGGCGTTTCCATGGAAATCGAAAAAATGGGTATGTCCGGTCGGGCATTGCGTTCGGTGCTTGCTGGTATCCGAAAGCCAAACGGCATGATTTTAACTTCTGGCCCAACCGGTTCTGGTAAGTCCACTACGCTTTATGCGCTTATTCAACAAATTAAATCCGAAGAAATCAACATTGTTACCTTGGAAGATCCAGTAGAATATAAGATGGACGGAATCAACCAAATCCAGGTCAATGTTGATGCTGGCCTCACCTTTGCCTCCGGCCTTCGCTCTATCCTTCGTCAGGACCCAGACGTCGTGATGGTCGGTGAGATTCGTGATTCCGAAACCGCCGGTCTTGCCGTCCAGGCTGCGCTGACGGGCCACCTTGTTTTTAGTACACTTCACACCAACTCTGCCGCCGGTATTTTGCCTCGCCTCCTAGATATGGGTATCGAGCCGTTTTTGCTTGCTTCCACTCTAAACGTCGTCATCGGCCAGCGCCTCGTTCGGCGTATCACCGAAAAACGTGAAATTTATAAATCCAGCTCTATTGAAACTGAAGGTATAAACTCAATCGTTGGTGACTTGCTTCCAAAAGATCAAGAATCTGTCGCCAAAGTCAGTGAAGATCTCGGCTATCCAGGACTTCCAGTCAAAAACGACGACCATTACATGCTCGCAAAAGGCATGGATACCAAAGAAACTCCCGGCGGCTACAAAGGTCGGGCCGGTCTTTATGAAACTATCGATGTTGATGAAGATATTCAAAAACTCATCATCAGCCACGCTACAGCCAACGAAATCATGCGTCAGGCCAAAAAGAAGGGAACTGTCACCATGCGTCAAGATGGTATTCTAAAAGTTTTGTCTGGTATTACTTCAATAGAGGAGGTCAACCGCGTTGCTAGTGACCTCTCGTAACGCTTGTGCTATAATATCATTATGGAAAACAGTGGGCGAACAATGAATACAGTAAAAATCGAAACGCTCCTTGAGGAGTGTGTTCGTCGTAATGCTTCCGATTTGCATCTCCAGTATGGTCTCCCCCCCATACTGCGCGTAGATGGCGCCCTAACCCCAATTCCTAGTCTCCCTGCCATGAACGAAGACGTAGTCAGGAGCTTAATTTTTGCCACCCTAGATGAAGAGCAACAAAAAATCTTAATGAAGGACAAAGAGTTCGACTATTCATTTGCCTTTGGAGATATCGCTCGTTTTCGTGTCAATGCGTTCCATGAACGGGGAAAACTTGCAGCGGCCTTCCGTCTAATTCCTAACCAAATCAAAAACATTAACGAATTGGGCATGCCGCCAATTGTTGAGACTTTTGCAGATTATCCTCGGGGGCTTGTTTTGGTCACCGGCCCAACCGGCTCTGGTAAATCTACCACTCTAGCCGCACTTATCGACAAAATCAACCGGGAAAAATCCACTCATATTATTACGATCGAAGATCCAATCGAGTTTACTCACCGCTCCAAACGTTCTGTCATTGCTCAACGTGAGGTTCATTATGACACATTTAGTTTTGCCGCCGCACTTCGCTCGGTTCTTCGTGAGGATCCCGACGTAGTTTTAATTGGTGAAATGCGCGATCTCGAAACCATCCAGGCTGCTATTACTATTGCCGAAACAGGGCACCTCGTTTTTGCTACACTTCACACCAACTCCGCCGCCCAATCTATCGACCGCATGATTGACGTTTTTCCAGCACATCAACAGCCACAGGTTCGTACCCAGCTTTCAAACATTTTAATGGCTATCTGCGCGCAGCGTCTTGTTCCTGCCATTAACGGTGGGCGCATCGCCGCCACCGAAATCATGATTGCGAACCCGGCTATCCGCGCCCTCATTCGCGACGGTAAGACTTACCAAATCGACACCGCTATCCAAACCAGCGCTGATCAGGGCATGCAGACTATGGACCGTACACTAGCCAAGCTTGTGATTACCGGTGTCATCACCTACGAATCCGCTCGCGAATTTGCTGTCGATATCAACGAATTAAATCGTCTGGTAAAGGGTTAAAATGAAGCGTTTTAATTATAAAGCCAAAGAAAAAGCCACCGGCAAAACTGTCAAAGGAAGCATCCAAGCCGAAACCGAACAAATCGCCGGACGTCTCCTAATCGACCAGGGCTACATTCCAGAATCTGTCACCGAAGAAGGCGTTGGCCTTCTCGGCAAACGGCAAACTCATGTTACCAATAAAGACCGTATCACCTTTACACGCCAGCTAGCCACCCTGATTGGCGCAGGTCTTCCGCTTGCAGGTAGCCTTCGCACCGTCGTTGAACAAACTCAAGGTAAAGGCATGAAATCCATCGTCGAAGAAATTCTTACCGCTGTAGAGTCAGGGAAAAGCCTCCACGACGCTTTCTCTCAATTTCCAAATGTCTTCAATGGTGTTTATCTTGCACTCATCCAAGCCGGTGAAACTTCCGGTACTCTTGATATAGCGCTGAAACGTCTTGCCGATCAGGAAGAAAAAGACGCCGCCATGATGAGTAAAATCCGTGGCGCACTAGTGTATCCAGCAATTATTCTCGTTGTCATTATCGCTGTACTAGCTTTCATGATGATCATGGTTGTTCCTCAGGTCAAAAACCTCTACGCCGATATGAATAAAGATCTGCCTGCCCTTACCAAAGTCCTAACCGCCATCTCAGACTTCTTTGGTCAATTTTGGTGGCTAGTCTTTATTATGGTTGGCGGTCTCGTAGCGGGTGCCTATTTTCTCGTCAAGCGTACATCGTTTGGTCGCAAAGCCATGGATACTTTCAAAATCAACGTCCCAATTTTCGGTGGTCTTTTCCGTAAGCTTTATGTTTCACGATTTGCTCGTACTTGCGAGATGATGCTTGCGACCGGCGTGCCAATGCTCGATGCAGTCCGTATTTCTATCGAGTCCGTCTCCAACGTAGTTGTCGAAGAAGAGTACAGCAAATCTCTTGAAATTATCAAGGGAGGTAAGCCACTTTCCGAATCTTTGCGCGACAGGGAATATATGCTCCCGCTCGTTCCGCAGATGTCTTCCATCGGTGAAGAATCCGGTAAAATCGACGAAATGCTTGGCAAAGCTGCCCAAGTTTACGAAACCGAGCTCGATGAGCAAATCAATAACATTTCCACCATGATTGAGCCAATCCTTATGGTTATCATGGCCGGCCTTATCGGTGTCGTCGTTGGTGGTACACTCCTTCCGATTTACTCACTGGTAAACTCCGTCCAAGTCTAAACCATCAAAAAATCACCCCTCGCGAGGTGATTTTTTTGTGCCATCTTGGTTTAGTTATTGCCGCAGTAAATACCCGCACCTTCAAGCTTGTAGCGAACAGCAATTTGGTTTGGCGAATTGGCAACATAAACTGCTTTTTCACCATCGCAACGAGCATTGGTATAAACCATAATCTGGTTCTTATTGGCATCCCAAGTCAACGCAGCGTCTGGTTTGATCTTTGTACCAAGAGAAGTATTCGCGCAAGTTGTATTATTTGTCATTACGCATACGCTAGCTACAGAGTAGTTGGTACCATCAGGATCCTGGAAAGTATCTCCGCCAACACGCAAATAGTTGGTGATGAAGTTATTCCAATCATTCAATGTTCCTGGTTTTCCAGGCACCTGGTTGTTATTATTAGCTTGGTACTGTGCTAGCTGCGCGATAAATCTACCCATATCATCTCGCCTCTGGGTGTCTCGCTGTGACCTCTGAAGCGCTGGCAATGCAATAAACACCATAAGGAAGATAAGACCTGCAATTGCAAGCACCAACACCACTTCGATGATGGTAAAGCCTTTTTTAGATTTGATATTGTCTTTAGCCATATTTAGTCCTTTCTTAATTTTTTCTGTGCGTTTCTGGCGTCCGAACCGCACAGTCCTTACTTATAAAATAACAAAATATCATCAAAAAAGCAAGAGCGGTTTCACTGTGTCTAGATTTATCCGTTAAACGTCTCCGCAATAAACCCCGCTACCCTCTAGATTGTACATTATCACGGCTTTTCTGGGGTTTGATGATCCGATTGCGGTCTCCCCCTGGCACGAAGCCTGGAGAATTACAAATATAGATTGGTTAGTATTACTACCCACGTCGTTTATCAAATTCTGTGCCGTTCCGGTGCATCCACCAGACGCATTTGGAGCACACTGCACCGCCACAATTCTATAACTACCCCCACCAGGATCCGTAAAAGGCTTCGGCAAATAATCGCGGTAAAATCCCGCCCACGTGTTAGCCTTAATACTAGTATTAGTATAGAGCGATGCCGTTGCCACCACGGTAGTAGAATAAGATCCAGTCGTAGTCGGCATTACCCCTCGGTTGTTTGTTTGAAATTTTTTTAGTGCATCCGCAAACATCAACATATCATCCCGCCTCTGAGCATCGCGTGCGTTTCGCTGCAAAGTTGGCAACGCAATGAACGCCATCAAGAAAATAAGCCCTGCAATTGCTAGTACCAATATCACCTCAATAATAGTAAAACCTTTTTTTGCTGTTCCACCTTTCCTCATAATACTCCTTATGCTTAAACCCATTATAAATTATTTTTCCGGATAAAACAAGTTATGTTAAAATAAAAATATGCAGGTTGTGTTTTTTATCTTTCTATTCATCGTTGGGGCTTGTTTTGGTTCGTTCCTGTGCTGTGAGGCTCGCCGTTTACATTTCAAGGAAACCCAAAAATCACACAAATCACTTGGCCGCCGCTCAGTTTGTCTTAACTGCAAAACAAAACTCAAATGGTACGACAATCTTCCTATCGTCTCATGGCTCATGCTAAAAGGGAAATGCCGCAAATGCGGCAAAAAAATCGGCACCACCGAAATCTTATCCGAAATTGGAATGGCCCTAGCTTTTTTAGCCCTAGGCGTCACTATCGACATTACTATCGCCACTCCTCTTGAATGGTCCATTTTCATTATGACTCTTATGCTTACTCTAAGCCTAGGCTTTTTAGCTATTTACGACGGTGCCTACGGGGAACTACCAAGCTTCTGCTTGACAATTTCTATTATCTGTGCTATAATTATATTATTGCTCAAAGAATGGACGCTACTCCTAATTGGCCCATTCTCACCCGAAAATATCCTCGCCCCCACTCTATCCGTTTTAATTCTCGGTGGTTTATATTTGGTGCTCTATTTAATTTCAAAAGGCAAATGGGTTGGTAACGGCGACTGGCTCCTCGGAACCGCTATCGGGCTTGCACTTATGAGCCCATGGCTCGCTTTAATTACTCTTTTTCTTTCCAATTTTTTGGCTTGCATCACTATGCTCCCTCAGAAAAAAGGGAAGCGGAACCGTAAGATCCACTTTGGCCCCTTTATGGTGGCGGCTTTCATTTTGACCGTTTCCTTTGCCGATTTTCTCATAAGCATGTTATAATAAGCGTATGAAGAAAAGAGTGGGTGATACACTAATCGAAGTAACCCTGGCTATCGGTATTTTTTCAATGGTTGCTATTGCCGTGGTTGCTGTTATGACTGGCGGTACATCAAGTGCCGAAACTGCTCTTGAGACTACCCTCGCGCGTGAGGAGATCGACACCCAAGCCGAAGCTCTCCGGTTCATCCATTCGGCGTTTATTGCTGGAGCCGAAGCTGACACAGACGACCCTTACGTCGGGCTTTGGAGTGACATTATAAGTAGAGCAATCGATCCCAAAACCAACACCGACTATCTGTCTTACTCCCCCAAAACTTGTCAAGAAGTCCAAAACAGTAGCACCCTCAAAAACTATGGCTTCATCATTAACCCTCGCGCTCTCGGGACAAACCCCGCCGGTGCATACGTTCCTTACAGTTCAATCTTTAGGACCGCTTCTACCTTTCCTCGTCTAGTCTACAACACCGTTGGTGAAATGCTGGGGACAGACATATTGGTTGGCCAGCCCATCGGTAATGCCGTTTCCCGTGTCGAAGGCATTTATGTCATCGCTGTTAAGGATAATAACTCCACTCAAATAGTCGGTGACACTTCACCAAGCAAAGGTTCCGGCTTTTATGATTTTTATATTCGTACGTGTTGGTATGGCGCCGGGGCCAATACTCCTTCCACCATATCTACCGTTATTCGCCTTTATAATCCTCCCGATGTCAACGACCGCTACACCACGCCAAACGTCAGAATCAACTTCTATCCTAACGGCGGGAGCGGCTCTATGAATTCAATCACGCTAAAACCAGGGCAGTCAACCACCATCCCGAACGTTGGTTTCGTCAACGAAGGGCTTAACTTCGTAAAATGGAATACCTTTGCAAACGGTAGCGGTCAATCATACCTACCTGGCAGTACCTATCGCGCCCCTACTCACTTATCCAGTTTTCAGGTCCTCAATCTTTATGCAATTTGGGATCGCATCAAGATTAACTACAATGTTAATAGCAAGGCCGGTGATAGCACCACGAACATAGGTTTTTCTTACTGTTACAGCTATGACGATTGTTATGTTTCTTCGTTCGTGCCTACACGCTCAGATTCACTCAGCGGTTTCAGCTTTATGGGTTGGGCCACTTCAAAATCATCCACCACCGTGGCCTACAGGCCAGGCGACAAGATCAGGCCAAGTAGCACCTCTATTACACTTTATGCAGTATGGGAGCGTTATGAGATCAACTACGATGCTAACGGTGGTAGTTACGCTCCGGGGACTACCTACTGCGCATCCAAGACCGATTGTCTCCTCTCTAGCGAAGAGCCTTCTCGCTCCGGCTACCGTTTCCTAGGTTGGTCGACTTCACCGTCTGCCACTACCGCAGCCTATGGCTCCGGTCAACTTTTCACCCCAACGGCAGCCAGGACTACTTTATATGCCGTATGGGAAGCAAGAAACGAAAGAATCACCGTCGTACTTACTTGGGGCTTCACCCCCAATGATCTCGATTCCCACGTCGAAGGGCAAAAATCTAACGGCACCACATTTCACGCTTACTACAGCAACAAGGTCGGCAGCGACATCGACGGTAGCACTATTGCCTCGCTCGACAATGATATTACACGAGGGCTTGGCCCCGAGACCTTTACCATAAATACTCTTGGTGGCAAAAACTATTACTATTACGTTCACAATTACAGCGGTAGCGGTAGATTCGGTAATGCCGTAGTTACCGTGACTAGCCCGTCGCTAGGCACGATTACTTATTATTCTAACGAAGCCCCCGGAAATGGTAGATATTGGAATGTCTTTGCCTATAAAGACGGTCGCATCGTGACAAGACAAACTTTCAGCTACTCGCCCGAGCTAAATTACTAGTTATTGCGTCTCCGAATGAAACTTATCGTGTATTTCCTTCAGGTGCTTGTCGGTCACATGGGTATAAATTTGTGTGGTCGAAATATCTGCATGCCCAAGCATCGACTGTACCGACCTTAAATCCGCCCCATTCATAAGTAAATCCGTCGCAAACGAATGCCGCAACGTATGCGGCGACACGTGCTTAGTAATGCCGGCCAGTCGTGCATATTTCTCGACAATCCTCTCAACACTCCGCACCGTCATCCGCCGGTAATCGCCCGACGTATCCGCCGTCTGTAAATTCCGCGAATTGTTTAAGAATAACGCCGGCAGGGAATCGGTCCTTGCATCCAAATAATCCTGTACCCTATCTGCTGCCGACTGTGAAATAAAAATCGGTCGGTCTTTTGAGCCTTTACCACGTACCATAAATTCTCGCCGCTCCAAATTGATCGAATCACGATTCAACCCCACCAGTTCCGATACCCGTAGCCCGCCCGAATATAATAGTTCAATAATTGCTCTGTCTCTAAGCCCCGACTCCGTAGATAAATCGATTTGATTTAGCATATCTTCTACCTCATCGTAGTGCAGGAACGTCACCTGCTTCCGTACCGCCTTTGGCAAATCTACCAGTGACGGGTCAAGCGACTTGATGTCTCGCCTAGCTAGATATTTCAAAAACCCTCTGAGCGCAATCAAATGATAAGCCTGTGTTATCACCTTAAGATCATCGCCCCCCATTTCCGACCCATAACGGTTCAGCTTTAGCCGATATTTGCGAAGAAGCTCCTTTGTTATATCCTGGGCCTTTAAGTCACCCTTTCCCAAAATCTCTTCCGCAAGCTCCGCAAATCTTTCCAGATAAAGCCGATAGTTCTCAACAGTCCTCTTGCTCCTCCCCGCCTCAATCTCCAGATGCTCCAGAAAATCATTGATCAGCTCATAGACGTCCATGCTTAGATTATACCAGAAGGAGGCAAAATTTTTAAGGTGTCCTAAGGGACATAAAGACTTGGCCAGAGCGGCTTGGGAGCTGTCGCCCGCAGGGCACGCTTGAAAATTTTGCCTCCTTCTAATATAATTACAAAAAGGAGTTTTATGGTAAAATCAGAAGATTTTATTCAAAGAAGTTTAGTAGTTTTAAAGCCCGACACCGTTCAGCGCGGCATCATCGGCGAAATCATCCAACGTTTCGAGCGCGTCGGCCTCAAAATCGTCGGCATGAAAATGGTCATGCCCGATGAGCATTTGTACCGTGAGCACTACGAAGGCATCGGCCAAATGATTACTCGCCGTGGCGAGCAAGTTTTCCGCTATAATGTCGAATACATGATGACAGGTCCAGTTATTGCAATGGTCTTGGAAGGTGTCGAAGCTGTCCCCTTGGTACGTAAGATCGTTGGTCCTACCGAACCAAAATCCGCCGAAATGGGCACCATCCGTGGCGACTATTCTCACATGAGCTTCGGCTATTCTGACGCCAAAGGCACCGGTGTTCCGAACCTTGTTCACGCTTCTTCTAACGCCGAAGAAGCCAAAAAGGAAATCGACCTCTGGTTCAACGCCAACGAGCTCTACGACTATTCCGACCTTAACGAGAAATACACTCGCTAAAGTACTTTTTTCAAAAACTCCCGCACTCTGGGAGTTTTTGGGTGCTCAAAAAATTCTCTAGGCGTACCTTCCTCAATAATTTTGCCCTTATCAATAAACACAATCCTGGTTGCGATTTCTTTTGCAAAGCTCATTTCGTGCGTCACAATTATAAAAGTCATACCTCGCCCTGCCAGCTCGCGAATGAGAGACAGCACATCACCAATTGATTCTGGATCCAGCGCCGAAGTCGGCTCGTCAAAGAGTAACACTTCCGGCGACAACATCATTGCCCGGATGATTGCCACGCGCTGTTTTTGCCCACCCGACAAACTGGCAGGGAAGGCATTGGCTTTGTCGAGTAGCCCAATATGTCGCAAAAGCTCCTGCGCCCGCTTTTTCGCCGCATCACGTTTCATCAACTTCAACTTCACCGGCGCCAAAAGCAAATTATCCATCACCGTCAAATTGTTAATCAAATTAAAATGCTGAAACACCATACCTATGCGCTGTCTCATCGCCCGCACATTTTTTTCGGTAATAGGTGTACCGTCTAATATAATTTCGCCAGCCGTTGGTTCCTCCATCCAATTGATGCAACGAAGGAAAGTTGATTTTCCCGAGCCTGAGGGCCCGAGCACCACTACTCTTTCCCCCTCTCTAAGCTCAAAGTTAATTCCGTTTAGTACTTTGTTAGAACCAAAATACTTTCGCAAGTTTTTAATTTTTAAATCCGTATCACCATTCATTTTATTTTTCCGCCCTCAAATCACTTTTACGCAAACTTTTTTCAATTTGTTTCACGATAAATGTAATCACATAAATTATCGCAAGGTAAAATAGCGCCGCTACAAACATCGGCACGATATAACTTGCCATATTTTGACCTGAACCAATGTCTTTTGCTGCCATGTTAAGATCGTACATCCCCACCATGCTCACGATCGCGGTCTCCTTTATCACCGTAATTATCTCGTTACCAAGTGCCGGGATGATATTTTTGATCGCTTGCGGTGCCACAATTCGCATAAAAATCGTCATCCGCGACAACCCCAGTGCCAACCCTGCTTCAGTTTGGCCTTTATCTACCGACAAAATTCCGCCCCGCACCACCTCTGCCGTGTATGCCGCCGAGTTTAGCCCAAAAGCTAGTATCGCTGTAATGATACTTGGAAATCCTTTGATCGCAAAGATTACAAAAAACATAATAAAAAGCTGCAACGCCATCGGCGTCCCACGTATCACTGTTGTATAAATTCGACAAATAAATTTCGGCACTATTAGCCATTTTGAAGGCTTCGCCGTATCAATGAGCGCGATAATCGTTCCGAGTACTACACCAATCAAAATTGCAAAATACGATATCTGGATAGTCAGCCAGAATCCGTGTAGTAGGGAATCAATATATTCCGGCGTACTAAACAATTCTCCAATTTTAGAAAAAAACTCACTCATCAAAAAGCCCCATATATTTTAAAACTAATCTATCGATTTCGGTTTCGCCATTTTCGTTTTCAGTTAGCATTTCCGCTAGCACCTCATTAAAGGCCTCGAGTAAATCCCCCCGGCTTTTATTAACTGCAATCGCATATGATTCCTCTACCGGATAATCTTCCTCACGCGTCGGCCCCGAATAGTATAGCGGCAAAGCATCAAGCCCCGGATTTTTGCTAACAATGTATTTTGCTGCCAGCTCATCGGCAATCGCATAGTCAATAATATGCGCACCGATAGCATCTGCTGCTAGTTGATGCGAATCAATTCCTTTGACGGTTGTGTTGGTCCCAGAAAGAACTCCATTTTTGATTTCGTCGTCAGCAAAGATATAACCGGTACCACCAACCTGCGAACCAAGCCTGGCGCCTGCCAAAGCTTCCCATACGACATGGTCACCCCTAAGAGACGGCGGAGCGTTTCGGTCAAAAATTACATACTGCACCGAAGTATAATAAGGAATCGTAAAATTCACCTTTTCTGCTCGTGCTGGCGTGATTGTTAGTCCGGCCGCCCCCGCATCAGCGATCTTGCCGGCCTCAACATTATCAATTATCACGTCAAACTCAACATTCTTAATCTGTATTTTCTTATTTAACTTTTCTGCTACGCGGTTCACGATCTCAACGTCAACCCCCACTATCTGCCGATTTTCATAAAACTCAAACGGTGCAAAAAACGCATTAGTTTCCACTATGTAATCCGCCTCTGCATCGCCACGAATCGAAAAGAATACACTTACCCCCATACCAACCGTCACTAGGATAAAGATTACGAAGTAAAACGCGGTTTTAAGCTTATGCATATTCTTATTATAACACAAAAAATGGTGACCTGGGTGCGAGTCGCACCGTTAGGTCCGACTCCCAACTAACGAATTGTTTCTGGAGGCATAAAATCTTTCTGGTGACCTGGGTGCGAGTCGAACGCACAACCTTTTCCTTAGGACGGAACTGCTCTATCCATTGAGCTACCAGGCCAACAATGCTATAATTGTACCATGAAATTGCTCAAGAAGAAAGACAAGAAGAAAACCGAACAAGAGCGCGTTGCCGAGCGTCGCGAAGAGGTTCTTGCCACTGGGCGTAAATTCAAATACCCCTTGCAATGGACTCGTTCTCGTATCGTTACTAGCACCATTCTTATTGCAATTGTACTTTTGGCCTTGGTACTTGTGGGCGGTTGGTTTGCACTGTATCGCTTCAATATGACCGACGAACTACTCTTTAGAGTTACCCAAATTTTCCCAATTCCAGTTGCCTCAGTTGACTCCGAAAGCGTCCGCTTTTCAGACTACTTGATGTTATACCGCAGCAGCATTATTTCGATCGAACGTCAATCCGCCAACCAAACTAACGAGGACGCCCTTAATTATCTCAGGACCGAGTATAAGCGCTCCGCCCTTTCCGAAGCCGAAAAATATACTTTTGCCATTGGGCTTGCCAAGGAACAAAACATCACCGTCTCGGACTCTGAGATTGACGACGAATTTACCCGGCACCTAACCATCGGTGGCACCAACCGCAGCGAGGCCAGTTTCCTCAAAATCATTGGAGATAACTTCGGGCTCACCAAAACCGAATATCGCAGGATGCTTTATCTCAATCTCATCAAGGCCAAAGTCGCTACAGCTATCGACAGCAATGCCAATCAAATAGCCGCCAAAGTTGAGTCAATTCTCGCTTCGAGCGGGAACGATTACAGTGCTACGATTGATGAACTCGGTAGTCAGATAATTTATGAGGAGACTGGCGGCCTAGTTGACAGCAAAAATATCGACGGCGGTCGTGCCTCCGAGGCCATGCGGCTAGAGCCAGGGCAGAGCAGTGGCAAATTTATCTCCATGAATGGCGACGGGTATTATTTTGTCAAGCTTATCAATAAGACCGACACCGAAGTCAATTTTGTCTCCATCAAAGTTCCTTTTACCGAATTTGAAAAACGTTTCGCCACCCTCAAAGAAGAAAACAAAATCAGTGAGTTTATTGAACTTAATACTAGCAGTACAGAACAAACAGAATAACAACAAAAAATGGTGCGGGTAGAGGGAGTCGGACCCTCGTCTCATCCTTGGGAAGGATACATAATAGCCGTTATACGATACCCGCGACTACCCCTATTATAACACATTCCTTTTAGATATGTTATAATATGTAACATGGAAGAGATTCGGGATAGTCTAAAACAAACCATAAAAAATTTATACAACCTTGATTTTGATCCCGAGCTCACCCCCTCACCCGAAAATATCGACGCCGACTATTCATCCAACGCTCCCCTAAAGCTCGCCAAAGTACTTCATAGGCCCCCAATGGAAATAGCCAGTGAGATCGAAACATTTATATTGCAACGAGGGGAGGCCCGGAGCGCGGCAGCGCGAGGATTAGCGTGCGAGCCCCGTGGCGACGGGAGCGAGCGACGCGCCCCCGAGTGCGATATAAATGTTTCGCAACCCGGTTTTTTGAATTTCTCCTTACCAGACGATTATTTGCACGATAAAGTAAATAATTTATTCAACGACTTTAACAAAGAAATTGCCTCTCACGAGTACGAAGGCAAAACCATCATCTGTGAATTTAGCGATCCTAATCCATTTAAGGTTCTTCACGTTGGCCATTTATACACATCAATCGTCGGCGATTCTATCGGCAAGCTTTTCGAATACGCTGGCGCCAAAGTTATTCGCGCCAATTTTGGTGGCGATGTTGGGCTCCACGTTGCAAAAACCATGTACGCCTTACAAAAAAAAGACATCAAGGAATTGCAAATTGAAGACATCGCCAAATGCTATGTCGAAGGCACTGCTGCCTACGAGGACGATGAGGAAGCAAAAAAGGAAATCACCAAGCTCAACAAGGAAATCTACCAAATCAATGCCGCCGGCAGTACCCGCCCAGAAAGTAAACTTGCCACACTTTATTGGAAAGGCAGGGAATTATCCTACGAGTATTTTAATGAGTTTTACGACTCCATCGGCGTCAAGTTCGATAAATACTATCCTGAATCCACCGTCGCCAGCCTCGGTCTCGCCAAAGTCAAAGAGGAACTTAGGAAAGGTGTCTACGAAGTTTCCGATGGTGCCGTGATATTTAACGGTGATAAATTCGGCCTTCACACTCGCGTTTTTATCAACAAGGAAGGCGTCCCCACCTACGAAGCCAAAGACGTCGGCCTGATTTTCACCAAATGGGACGATTATCATTTCGACAAATCCGTCGTCATCACCGGCAGTGAGCAGCTCGAATACATGAAAGTCGTGCTAAAGTCTATCGAACAATACGCCCCCGACCTAGTCGCAAAAACCAGCCATCTAACTCACGGCCTCGTGAAACTACCTGGCAACGTCAAAATGTCTTCCAGAAAAGGCAACTTCTTAAAAGCCGTCGACGTTATCAACATGGTAAAAGATGAGCTAAAGACCGCCTATGATTCCTCCGACAACAAGGTGTCCCTTGCCGCCACCAAGTATGCATTTTTGAAGTACAAAATGGGTGGCGACATCATTTTCGACCCTCAAGAATCCGTCAAAATGACCGGCAACTCCGGCCCCTACCTCCTCTATTCTGCTGTCCGCGCCAAGAAAATTTTGAGTAAGCCCCGTGGCGACGGGAGCGAGCGAACGAGGTCGAGAAGCCTTCAAACAAGCGAACGGGCCCTCATCAAAAAAATCTTAGAGTATAAGTCAACCCTAAATGAAGCGGTCACAGAAATGGCTCCACACAAAGTCGCGAATTACCTCTACGACCTCGCCCAGGAATTTTCGCGCTTCTACGAAAATTGCCAAGTCACCGGCAGCGATGAGGAATCAGAGCGCCTCAAGCTCGTCAAAGTTTATCTCGACACCATGACTCATGGCCTCAATATCTTGGGTATCCAAATCCCGGAGGAAATGTAATTATGGATGATGTAGCAGAACACGGGCGGGTGACGGACCTGGAGGGGGCCCCCCATGGAGCCTCAGCGACATGGGGGAGGAAAAGGTCCGGCAGGACCCGCTCGGCGGTCCTACTGTGGATAGATCTCGAGATGACCGGTCTCGATCCCACGAAGGACAAGATTTTGGAGGTCGCCGCCATTGCTACCGACATGAAATTAAACGAAATCGCCACTTACGAAGCTGTCGTCAAAGTCGATGACGAGCTGATGAAATCCCGCATGGTTGGTGATTTTTGGGAAAAGAACCGCAAATCTCGTGACGCCCTCATCGCACAAAATGCCTCCGGCAAACCAGTCAAAGAAGTGGAAAGGGAACTGCTTGCTTTCATCAGCAAGTATTTTGGCAAAGAGATTTATCTCGCCGGCAACTCCATTCACCAAGACCGCAAGTTTATCGAACGTGAAATGCCCGAGCTAAATAGCAAATTGCACTATCGCATGCTTGATGTTTCCGCTTGGAAGATTTATTTCGAGCAGGCCTTGCACAAAAAATTTACTAAGTCCGAAAATCATCGCGCGCTCGATGATATCAACGGCAGTATAGAGGAGCTAAAATGGTACTTGACCTTTCTAAAATAAGCGGTATCGGCGATTATACCACCAAAGTTGAATTTATCAAAAAACCCGTTCAACATAACCAAGAGTCCGTCAAACGTAATCAAAACCCCGCCAAACACGAAAAAAAACGCACTATCTACTACAAGGGCGACAAAGCCTTCCTGATTGAGAACGCCCACACCATCGAAGTGCGATGTGATGATAAACTCAGTCAGCATCTACGCTCAAAATACGAATCCGTCATGGAGTCCCGCTATTTCGGTCGCGGCGGTATCGAAATCATCCCAGCCGGCCAGCTTACAAATGACGAAATCGCCGACCTCATCCGCCTCAGCTACAACCTCACGAAATAATTTGTAAAATAATGCGTGCGGGTCCGAGTCAAGCCCCAGGCCCCCGAGCAACTAACTACAACTTTGCCTTCGCTTCTGCCTTCGCTGCTTTTGCATCGCGTCGTCGATTCAACCGGTTCATTCCCTTAATAATCATAAAGATTACCCATGCGATAATTAGGAACTGAATCACATTTTGGATAAAATTCCCGTATGCAATTACAGCCTCATCGCCGGTACCAAAGAAATTCGGTACCCGAATCGCCAGGTTCGTAAAATCAATTCCACCAGCAATTAGCCCCACGATTGGCATCACGATGTCATTTACCAGGGAATTAACGATTGCCGTAAAAGCCCCACCTACGGCCACACCCACTGCAAGGTCCACCACCGAACCTCGGTTAATGAATTCTACAAATTCTTTTTTGAACCCACCACTTTTTTCACGCGCTGCCCTTAGCGCCTCTTTCGCTTTTTCAGCTTTAGAATTAGTTTTTTCTGCTTCGGCCTTAGCCATACGCCTTCCTTTCTTTTATTTAGTTTCCGAAAAACTGTTAAAACTGTCGTACAAATTACTTAAACTATTATACGATCTGGTCAGAATTTCTTTATAGGAAGCATTGCTTGTTGAGTTAATCAATTTTGCTTCTTCGTTCATGAATAAAGAAATCTCGTAAGTCATCTTGTGCGCATAAATTCTGTCCAGGTTACCATTAATTCGGGCCTCAAACAACTCTGCTTCAAGCCCATCCATAGCCAAAGTTGCTTCTTCTACGAAATCCTTGTTGATATCCTTCTCTTTAAAGTTGTATTTTTCTGTCAAGTAATCTGTCAGCTCACGATTAGTGCCAGAAAGCACACTGTATAGTGAGGCGCTATGCGAACGCAAATCCGAAGATTTAACGCGCGGTTGGTATTCCGAAATCACCGAAGCAGTATTGTCAAGATGAAGTTTCAGCTTGTAGCTAAGGTTTTTTTCGCCGCCCTTATTGCCGCCCAGTATCGCTCCGATAATAATAATTACCACCAGGGCTATCAACCCAACCATACCTATCATAAAAAATTTCGAACCCATAATCCCAGGCTTGGTGCTCTTTACTGATCGCACTTGTGCCGAGATTTGATCTAGGTATTCTTGCCCTTGCATGACATTATTATATCACGTCTTAATAAGTAGGTACAACATAATTCTTACAAAAATCAAGACTTGCGGGGGGGGGGGGGGGGAATTGTATAATAAGAACTAACTA
>CAMVFY010000008.1 GCA_947166895.1 uncultured Candidatus Saccharibacteria bacterium | reverse complement strand
TAGTTAGTTCTTATTATACAATTCCCCCCCCCCCCCCCCGCAAGTCTTGATTTTTTAAGATTTTGTGTTATTGGTAAGTGCTTTTTCCACATCCACAGCGTCGCGGGAAATATTGTGACGACGTTGACTTAAGAAAAACCATGCAAAGACAAAGATGGCACCACCAAAAGCAAGTAAACTATATTTAACCGGAGCCGGCCAACTGGTAGCAAAAAGGATCAAAGCATTAATGATGCCTAAACAAACCGTATAAAGATACCGTCGAGCGAGGATGATTTTTTTGGCGAGAGGAAAATTTTTGCGAACCAGGGAATTTTTGGTGCAATCGTCGGGGTGACCGAGGAGTTTACCATAAACCAAGAGGTCGCCACCGCCGGATGTGACTAGATAATAAACAATAATTATAATCCCTACAACCAAGTTTACTCTGAGGGTAAGGAAAAGCACCTGAGCGGCAGCCAGCAATCCGTCCGACAGCATATCAAACTTGGCGGCGTATTTGCGATACTTGGGAGTTTTGTTCTTAGGAAATGGCCATTTGCGGGCACAGGTTCCGTCAAAGGCGTCGGTGAGCTCGGCCACAATAAAGATAATAAAAGCTGCTTCGGGCGAGCCATTAAAAAACGCTACAAAAAATAATGTGATAGCTAGAATTAATCTTGATAAAGTTAAGATATCAGCTAAGTATCTCATGAAAATATTTTATCAAAGTTTTGATGCGGTGGCTAATTAAAACTTCGTGTCGGTGCTTTAACATGATTTCGGACATTTTTTTGATTTTGTCGGGATGATCTAGCAGGTCGTTTAAGGCTTCGGCCATTTTGTCGGGAGAAGGGTCGGCGCTCATAACGAAGCTACCCTTTGGGACTATTTCTAGCATATCGGGGTCGCAAAAAAAGACTGGTACCCCATAAGCTTCGGCTTCGATCAAGGTCATGCCAAAAGTGTCAAAATTATACGAAACCAAAACATCTAGATGTGACCTAGAAATAGCGCGCGTGAGACTGTCGAATTTAATGTTGCCATGAAATACTACATTAAGATCGTGCCTTCTCGCAAAACGTTTGGCGCGGAAAAAATCACCGCCGCCGCCATAGACGTCAAGACGATACTTTCCTTTAACTTTGGTGAGTGCATGAAGGAACGGCATCATGCGTTTTTCGGCGGAAACGCGAGAGTGCCAAATAATTTTAAGTGTTTCGCCGGGGCTTAGTTTTTTTATGGGTGGATTTTGGGGGAATTTGTCGTCAGGAAATCCGTTAGGAAAGACTTCAATGGGTGTGGAAACGCCATAGCTAAGTAGTTTTTCGCGAAAATGCTCAGAGGGAGTTAGGACGAGGTCGGCGAAATTAGCATGGTTGACCATGAGCGTCCACATTTTGGCTTTGGCGCGAGTGTTGGCAAGGTGGTTGTCGCGGTGAATATCAACCGTGTGCGGTAAATACCAGGAGTGAAATAAATTTAGTGCCGTGGCGACAATCGTGCGAAAGCCAACGGGGATGATGTTCGACTCGCCCATATCCTCACGGCCATGCATAACTTGGACGGTGGGGATGTGGAGCTTTTTGCCGAGCCTGAGGCCGGCAATAGAACAACCGGATTCATAATGAATATAAAATATATCGAAATTTTTGATTTCGGGATGAGTTTTTAGGAGCCAACGTTCGACGACTTTAGGGCGGCGCGAAACTGGTGTGAGTTTATAGAAGAAAAGTTTACAGCTAGGGACCTGAAAAATGTTTTGCTCGGCGAGTTTTGACAGGTCTTGTTTCGACTTCGGATAGCCCGTGCTAAAGATAATGACTTCGTGGCCGAGATTTTCGAGGGCCTTTTTTTGTGCACTAATGGAACTAACGATACCGCCCGTTAAGTCTAAATAGCAATCCGAAAAGAATGCGATTTTCATGTTATAATCATAACATAAATATCAAGAAGGAGCGAGGGAACGGCCCTACGACCTCCTGCCAACCTAGTAAATCCAAGGTGGTAAATCCGGCCAGAAAGGAAAGATATGTTCTACAGAACAGCGGAGAGCGTTTCTCCACGACACCCAGACAAACTTTGCGACCAAATTTCAGATGCGATTTTGGACGCATATTTAGCAGCCGATCCAAATGCGCGAGTCGCAGCGGAAACATGTGGCGGGCACGGAGTAGTGTTTGTAACTGGTGAAATCACTTCGACTGCCGACGTGGATATTCCGGCAATCGTGCGACGAATTGCGGGAGATGTCGAAGTACATACTAAAGTAGTCAAACAGTCGCCCGAAATTGCGGCCGGCGTGGATACGGGTGGAGCTGGTGACCAGGGGATTATGATTGGCTACGCCTGTGATGAAACCCCCGAAATGTTGCCACGCGAGGTGGTTTTGGCGCGGAGACTCAATCAGTTTATTTTTGAGGCTTATCCGTACGATGGCAAAACTCAGGTGACGATTGCGCCGGACGGCTCGATCGATTCGATTGTGGCGAGTTTTCAGAATGTATCGCATGATGATTTAGAAGCCAAAGTACGAGAATTTATTGTCGCCAATAATTTAACAGGCAACCTGGAGCTCCATATTAACCCGGCGGGGGACTGGAACCAAGGTGGGTTCGACGCCGATACTGGCTTGACCGGCCGAAAGTTGATTGTTGATAATTATGGTCCGCGCGTGGCGATTGGTGGGGGATGCTATTCTGGCAAAGATGCCACTAAAGTGGATCGTTCGGCGGCTTATATGGCGAGGCGAATCGCGGTGGACTATTTGCGAAAACGCCAGGCACACGAAGTGTTAGTGCGGCTAGCCTATGCGATTGGCTACGCTGAACCTCTGGAGAAAACTGTGGTAGTCGACGGTGTAGCTAAGGAAATCACCGGCTACGATTTGACGCCGAATGGAATAATTAAGTTCTTAGATTTGAAACGCCCAATTTACGAAGCCACTGCTCGCTACGGGCATTACGGCGAGGGGTTTGATTGGGATAAATAACTTCGGAGATAAAAAATAAGCCCCATTAAAGGCTTCTTTGGTGGGCGGGGAGGGAATCGAACCCTCACGGCATTGCTGCCACCAGATTTTGAGTCTAGCGCGTCTACCAGTTCCGCCACTCGCCCGTGGAGTGATTATATCATAAACCGCTAAAACATGCTATAATTTAGCCATGGATTCAACAAACGGTGGGCAGTCTTCGAGTGACCTGCAAAGACAAGCAGCGGCAGCGCTGGCTAGAAAAAAGGTTTTAGCGGCCTATGCTGAGGCGGCCAGAAAAAACACCGGTGCAGTGACTGAAAGTAGTGCTAGGCTAAAAGACGAGCCCGTAACGCAAAAAATCAATTCGGAATCTTGGAAAAAATACCATTCGGCCTGGCAAGATTATTATCAAAAATACTACAGTGAGTATTATTCCAAAGCGGCACGCACTTATATTGAGAAAGAGCGTTTGAAGGATGCGCGCGAAAAGGCCGAGGAGGAAGAAATTTTAAGTTCGCTCACGAAGCTAAGTGCTAGGCCCGAGAAAAAAACTGGTTTGTCGCTCGGAACAGAAACAAAGGCTGAAGGAAGCGCCTATGATTCTTCCGAAAATGACGGCGGGATTCGTGAAAATCTGAGACAAAAAATCCGCAAAAAAGCCACCGAGAATGCCAAAAAATCTCGACGCAAACGACATTTAATTCCAATCCTAGCCGGTGTGAGCGTGGTGTTAGTGATACTATTTTTGCAATACAACAGACTGATTTTTGCGCCAATTATGGCTTATGTGTCACCGGGGAATGCTCCTGCTTCCGAAATTGAAGCAATTGATCCAACCATCACACAGACTGTTTCGGCAGATCCGCGGCTGATTATTCCGAAGCTTAATATTGACGTACCAATTAGTTTCGGTATTCCATTATCCGATGTGATGTCGGCCATGAATCGTGGTGTGGCGCATTACCGCATCGCTGGGGCTAGTGCATACCCGGGCGAAATCGGAAATCTTGTTATTACTGGACATTCAGCTGGTGATGTGTATAGTTCGAACCCTTATAAATACATTTTTTCAGGGTTGGAGCGATTGGATAATGGAGATTTAATTTATGTTAACTACAATTCCGTTAGATACACTTACCGCGTAATTGGCAAGGAAGTCGTTGAGCCATCAAACGTAGCGGCACTTGTGGTCGACACCGATAAGCCGCTTTTAACTCTTGTAACTTGTACACCACTCGGAACTTCGAGATATCGCTTGCTTGTGACCGCCGAACAAATCTCTCCGAGCTATGAAGGAGCGTCAGAATCCGAAGATCTACCGACTGTCGACAAGAATGAGGAAGTGGATTTACCTTCCAACGAACCTTCTTTCTTTGAAGGAATCTGGAACTGGCTAACGGGGAATTAGCCACTCTCTTATTAGATTATTATCGCTAAAATAATACAACCATTTATTATTTGTAATCGTAACTGGGAACCTAGCAGAAACATTACTGGAAAGTACCCTGCGGTTCAACCCGTCATAATCATAAACAATCAGCTCACCGTCTGTCACGGAATAGATCATAAAGCCATCAAGCCAACCAAAACGACTGTTGCCTTCGGCTTGCCATTCCGAAAGCTTTAAGGACTCCATGTCAATAGTGGCGATTTTGTTGCCGCTAGAAAGTGCGATGAATTCTCCGTTATGACCAATCTTAATAGTATCCGGGGTAAATTTTAACTCAAATGAAATGGGATCCGATGATTCGTCTTTTTTGTAAAGCAAAGCTTCGTCGTCTGTAAAAATGGTAATATATTTATTATCATAAAATCTACTATAAGCCACTTGCCCTGGAGTGGAGATGGTCGTAAGCTTATCAACTCGACTGTCGCCAAGGTTTAGTAGGCCGATAAAATATGGCTTGTTGTCGGTTTCTGCGCCACTAACTTCCGTTTCAGACGCAAAAAAGGCTACTTCATTGTCGTACTGGCTGAAGCTAATGACTTTTTCTGCTAGAACAGAAGATAACGATTTATTAGTAAGGTCTATTTTGTGAAGATTGCCATTTTGCGTAGCTAAAAGAGCGCTGGATGAATTATTGATTATTTTGACCGTGTCAAAATCGTAACCAAAGCTTTTGGTTAGATTAATGCTATTTGATACATTCCTGACGTCAACGAGCACCCATTCGGTGCCTGTACCAGAAACAACTTTGAACAAAATATGCGAGTTGTCTTTATCCCAATCCATACTAACGATTTCTCCGGTGAATAGCCCAACCGTGGCGTCGTCGGCCAAGCTAACCGTAGAAAAGACTTTTGAAACATCGAGTTTTTTGTACTCAACGGCGTCGCCGTTTAGATTAGCCAGCGTCCACTCGGTGGTGCCGTTTAACAGAAGCATTAACTCTCGATTTTGCGATACTGAGGCGGCGGTAACACCAACGGTATTCAAAACCTCTTCTGACTGACGATTATTCAGAAATAAACGAGGGTAGTTTAGGCGATACAGCAGGCCTTCGGTAATGGTGATAGTTTTTTGCCAAGAATCGTAACCGTCCTTGGTTAAAATAATTGTATGTTCGCCACTAGATAGAACTTTGGAAGTGTTGGTCCTTTGTAACCATGACGAGGAGCCGTCAATTTCGACATTAGCCCCTGTCGGCACGGAAGCAACTTGTAAAAGTCCTTGACGCTCAATCTTAAAGTCCGAACCAACCCAATAACCAGAAACGATAAAAGCAAGTATGGTCACCATCAAAATAACAGCGATTACCATAATAGCTTCAGAGATGATAACTTTAAGACTTTGGCGTCGCCTTGTTCGTTCTAAATCCATAACTGAAATATATTATACCATGAAAATTATGAATTTTAGCTCTTGCGCTTTGAATCCATAAGTAGTATTATAAAGCTAAGGATAAGCGAGGTAAAAATGCAAACATCACATAGCGATCAGTCGGCCGTAAGTACCCACCGAAGGGTTAAGTCTTCTACTACTTTGAACCGAAAATACGTTAAAAAGCCCCAGACCAACCGCACTGAAATTACTGTTACCACAAAAGGTGCTCCAAGTATAAAGCATTTCAATACACAACGTGTAGCTGACATGAATCAAGGTAAGAATATTGAACAACCGATACAGGCTGCGTCTATGCATCCGCTGCAAGCTACTGCCAATACTAAATTAAAGGTGCGTCGTGGGCAAGCGATGCCTCAATCAGTAAAAAAACCTTCTGCTACCGAGTTAAAAAATCGTGCAATAGCAAAGGCCCTGTCAGAAGCTAGCCAAACTACTACTCAGAGCGAACAGAATAAAAAACCCAAACTCCATTTCGGTTTTCCACGCATAATGCTCGCACTCTCCTGTGCAGCAGCGGCCGTACTCGCAATCGTTTATTTTGTTAACTTGAATATGCCAGACATCTCACTGAAGGTTGCCGCAATGCAAACTGGTTTTGATGCCTCTTACCCAAGTTACGTACCAAGGGATTTTAGTTTATCAAGCATTACTTCTGAAGAAGGGCGTGTAGTCCTTAATTTTGAAAATCAGTCTGAAGGCATAGCTTTTTCGCTAACCGAGAAGAAGTCGGCCTGGGATTCTGACGCTCTGCTTAGTAACTACATAAAAGAGGCTTATGGTGATAATTATTCCGTCGTCAAGGAGCAAGGTCTTACGATATATGTAGATGGTAGCAATGCTTCATGGGTAAACGGTGGCGTATTTTTCTCCATAAAAACAACCTCTGGTAGTTTAACCAAAAAACAAATCAAATCTATTGCAGTATCTTTGTAAGAGATTAAATAGCCCTAGCTACGGCGTTAAGCCTAGCTAGAGAAGTTTCTTTGCCAAGAACATCCAGCGTCAGATTAAGAGCTGGACTGAACGGGGCAAAACTAAGAGCGATGCGGATGAGGCTGAAAAGTTCGGCTGGCTTTGTGTTGGTCTCGACGAGCAACCCGTTAAGACAATCCTGCAAGGTTTCTTTGTCCCAAGCTTCAAGATTGGTTAATTTAGAGATAGAAAGCTTGAGTAGATTTTCGAGCTCTGATTCGGAGAATTTTTTGAGGAACTTGTTATCGACTAGCATGTTAAGATCAATCCTTGGATCTTCGAAAAAATAGCTCGTCATAGTGTGAAGGTCAGACAAGGTCTTAAGCCTGTCGTAAATAATTGAAAGAACAGCAACCTTATAGTCTTCAGGATATGAGTTCGCAGCTTCTGGCCAAAACCCGATAGTGCGATCATAGAGAGCCTTTGCGCCTTGTTCAACAAAGATCTTGCGAATCCATTGCCCATTAAGCCAAAGCAATTTTGTTTCATCGTAACGGGCACCAGAGTTCTGAATACGTTGAAGTGAAAATTTTTCGATCAGCTCTTGCTTGGTATAAATCTCTTGCTCAGTACCGTCGTTCCAGCCTAAGCATGCTAAATAATTTAACATGGTTTCGGGCAAAATACCATCAGCACGATATTCGGTGACTGATTTAGCGCCATCACGTTTGCCAAGTTTTTTGTTGCCTTGAGGGGCCAGAATATGTGGTAGGGAGACCAACTTTGGTCGTTTAAGTCCTAGAGCTTCGTAAAGAGCGAGATAATTGGGGGTGCTAGAAAGGTATTCCACGCCGCGCATGACATGAGTTACGCCCATCTCTGCATCATCAACAATGTGAGCGAAATTATAAGTGGGGTAACCATCTTTTTTAATCAAGATGATATCGTCTAGAACTTCGGGGCCGGTATGCATTTTACCCATCACTTCATCAACCCAATCGTAATTTTTGGGTTCAGCTTTAAATCTCAGTGGAAGACCAGGCTCCCATTCTGGTGTATTTTCGGGACGAAAATTGCGATAAAGGAAGGGGACCTTCTTGCTGTTACATTCTCTGCGGTAGCTATCAATCACTTCCGGTGGTGTCGGATCGGCATAGGCGCGGCCAGCTGCAATGAGTTTGCGCGCCCAGGCATGGTATATTTCCTTGCGCTCACTCTGAAAATACGGTGCATGAGGACCACCGATGATAGGCCCCTCATCCCATTCCAAACCAAGCCAATTTAGGGTATCTTCGATCAATTCCGTAGCGCCCTCGACAAAACGCTCGCGATCGGTGTCTTCGATCCTAAGAATCATTTTGCCATTCGTCTGGCGCGCTAAAAGATATGGATAAATCGCAGAGCGAACGTTTCCAATGTGGATATAACCAGTCGGGCTGGGCGCAAATCTAGTAACTACTTCCATGTGCTATATTATATCACAATCTGTAATTATCGTTGGTCTTCTTCGTCGTCGTCTTCACCTTCCCGACGAGCAGCGGTGAGGAAGAAGAACCCGGACGTTGCAGCAATCGCGGCGGCGATACCAAGGCCCGTGGCCAAAGTGGAACCGGTGTTTAGATTAGATTTTGTGCTGTAAGTCACACCCTGCGGAGGGGTATAACCGCTGTAAGCGTTGCGGTTATCGCCGGTGCTAATTTGCGTGGTGGTTGACGAGGTGTCACCGCTAGTAGAGGAATAGGTATAGGATGTTGTGTTTTTATTGTCATCGTAATTGGCGACCTGATCGCTCCCCGGTGTGACCGGATCGGTTGGTGTAACTGGATTGGAATTATCAACCACTCCTGAAACTACACTAATGACCACCGTCCCTACGTAAGTACCAGATGCTTGAGTTAAGTCAGCCTTGGCGCCAAAGTAGAAATCCTTACTGCCCGTAGTAGCAGTAGCGCTAGTTAAGAGAGTAATTGGAGTTGAGCTAGCACCGACTAGTGCGCTGTAAGTACTTGAATTATCGCCAACTTCTGTATCATTTAACGAGTACCCCCAATAGTTGGCTGGGAATGCACCTCTTTGGACGCCGGACGGATAGGTAGTTGCATTGATCGTTGGCAGAGTGGCGGCGTTTTTTGAAGTGTTAACTAGAGCCGTATTATCAGTCTTTGTAGTCATAGAAGCTGTAAAGCCAGCTGCGTTGTTTGAGCTAACACTGATGCTGACCTTATTTCTCAAAAAAGTGTCCACGTCGCCACTGGCCCAAACCGTAGGCGTAGAGACGGACACTGATAATGACTCTTTAACGTTAACATTAAATGTTGTACCTTCATCGGCCACCGCAATGTTATTTGATTTAGTAAGTAGTATGACCGTTATGATGACAACAAAGAAAACTTTTCGTATGACCTTTGTGTTTTTCATAATTTTGATTATAACACAACCATTTTAATTTTGTGTTAAAATTTACTAAAAATTGTGGAAAAAGTTATGTTTTCGATTATAATTATTAAAAAGGAGGGCCAAAGTGGACGAAAAAATTACATTAAATCTGAACGATGAAGCTAGCACGAACGAGAAGGAAACTAACAAGTGGCGTTTTTTCTTGATTGGTGGATTGGCTGGCCTCGTGGTCGGCGTTGGGCTTATACTCGTTAGCTTTTTGTTACCTCGCGCAGAAAAAGTAGCCTTAACTTTCCCAATTATTCCTTCGGCAGAACCTACGGAGCAGATTTACAGCCACTTAAGTGGTGAAATCCTAACTGACCCATCTCAGCTGAATGCTCCTACATATTGTATCCAAACTCCTAATGGCACGGATGGGGCTCGCCCCCAAGCTGGATTAAACGAGGCCGGAGTGATATTTGAGGCAATTGCTGAGGCTGGCATTACACGTTTTGCAGCGATCTATCAAAATCCTCAGTCCGCAGCGATAGGGCCGATTCGTTCGCTTAGACTATATTATCTTGAGTGGGATACACCGTTTGATTGTACAATCGTGCATGCTGGGGGAGCGGATGATGCCTTGGCGGCGGTGCGAGCAGGCGGTTATAAAGATTTAACCGAAAATTACGCTTATATGTACCGCGGGACTTACTCTGGCCGGCTTTGGAACAATTTATTTACTACGGCTACAGATTTACGACAGTTTAGCGCAGATAAGGGTTACGCCACTTCTAATGTAAATGGTTTTAGCAGAATGACACCAGATGAAGCAACACGAGATCGAATAGATAATCTTGTTAAAGAAAAGCTCGTGATTACTAAGCCAGCGGCGTCAAACACTTCGGAATTATCCCCGCAGGTATCAGCGATTAACCTTTATTTCGGCAATGTGCCGGCCTACAATGTAAGCTATACGTATGATGTCACTACTAACACATATAAAAGAAGTTATGGCAATGGTAGGGCACATGAAGTTTATGCCTGTCCAACAGAAAACCTTGGGGAACGGAATCCGGAAGATATTTGTGTTTTGACTCAAATGGGGCCAAAGGTAGTGGTAGCTATGGTGGTTTCAGAGAAGAAGGCATCAGATAATTACCATGAGGATATCACAGCAATTGGCACCGGAACAGTTTATATTTTTCAGAACGGCGTGGCCATCAAGGGGACCTGGAATAAAGCTTCTAGAAGTGACCAGATAAAATTCTTTGATGAAAATGGCAACGAGGTAAAACTCGCTCCCGGGCAAACGTTTGTTTCAGCGGTGCCAAATTATGGCGGTGTTGAATATTAGCTAAAAATATGCTAGAATATTTTTACGGCCTCGTCGTCTAGTGGTTAGGACGTCTGGTTCTCATCCAGAAAATCGCGGGTTCGACTCCCGCCGAGGTCACCATGCACCTGACGGTGCACGACAAAAAGCGGGGAACACGAATCTTCGATGCGACTCCCGCCGAGGTCACCATTTTTGAATTATGAAAAAATTACCGATTGTTGCACTAATTGGACAGACGAACGCCGGGAAATCTAGTATTTTAAACCGGATGGCTCGGAAAAATATCGCAATCGTGGCCCGCGAAGAAGGAACAACTCGCGATAATGTTGTGGCAACAATTGACGATAAGTTTGTCCTAGTTGATACGGCAGGACTAAAGGACCCTACCGATGATTTTGAGGCTTCAATTCAAGAGCAAATCGCTGACGCAATTGACACTGCTGATGTAATTTTGGTAACGCTAGATTCAGCGAAATATTTCGATCACCGTGATAAAAAAATCGCTAAAGATGCACTAAAATCAGGTAAGCCAGTGTTTTTGGTACTAAATAAATGCGATCTTGGCGATTCTTTGCCGATTACAGAATTTAGAGCCTTGGGCGTTGCGCCTGAAAATACTTTTTACGTTTCAGCAACAACCGGACAGGGTGTCAACCAGGTCAAGACGGCAATTTTTAAGCTGCTAGGACAAGGAGTTGTTTCAGGCCCAGCATCAAAACCGTCCTTGGATAACATCTTAAAAATTGCCCTAATCGGTAGACCAAACGTGGGAAAGTCGAGCCTATTTAACACACTTGGGAAAAAACAACAAGCGATTGTAAGTTCAAGACAGGGAACAACTCGCGATGTAAACAGGGTACAAGTACGTTATAAAGGTCGCAATCTAGAAATCTTAGATACCGCGGGGCTACGCAAGCCAGGTAAGCGTGAAGTTGGGATTGAAAAGTTTTCTGCAATCCGAACACTCGCCGCAATAGAAGAGGCCGATATTTGCTGTTTACTAGTTGACGCTACGGAGCCGCATTCAAAGCTAGACCAGGCCCTGGCCGGACAAATAGTCGATGCTGGTAAAGGCATCATTATGGTAGTAACAAAAGCTGACCTTCTAGAGAATTCGGCGCCAACAAACTACTTCGGCGAAGAAAATATCAAGAACCGGACAGCAGCAGATTTTTTGATCGATGCGCTTGAACACGACTTTGACTTTTTACCTTATGTGCCGGTCGTCATCACGAGTTCTGCCACTGGATTAAATGTCACTCAACTTTTTGAGTTGGCTTTACAAGTTGATACGGCGCGTCGCACAGAAGTTAAGACCTCTGAACTGAACAAAATACTAAGCGAGGCAATTCTAGCGCATACTCCAGCGGGGCTCAAAAATACTCGACCAAAACCAAAATACATTGTACAAACCGATGTTTGCCCACCTTGGTTCGTAGTGCATGGGCACGACCTGGAGCTTTTGCATTGGTCATGGAAACGCTTCCTGGAGCGAAAAATCCGAGAAAAATATCCCTTCGTAGGCACGCCCATTAAGTTTTCATTTCGTAATGACAAGTAACGTGTTATACTAGTATTGTATCTGTAACTTGGTGGGCCACAGCATTCAGCTGGTGGTATTTTAGTTGCAGCGTCCCTTAACAAGACAGGAGGTGCCTCTATGAGTCAAGGTGGTTTCCACGACAACATCGTCCCCGGCTTAGATGTCCTGATCAGTGATCCAGATTTTCTCACACCAAATGAAAAAACGAAACTGAAAGCCAAAACGCTCTTCATCCCGTCGTTTTATATTTATCGTGTTCTGGATTTTTACAAGGAACAAACTAACCGAGGCGAGTCAGCTCGTGAACTGACCGCAATTTTTGGCGAAATATCTGAGATGATGAATCGTAAGGGTGTCGACACTTTTACGATGAAAAATGGCATGCAATTAAAATTTGTTGATTTCCCTGAGTCTCCGACCTTTCGCGGCCTGCCACATGGTTCGAGCGAGAAATATGCCAGTTCGAAATTTCATGCTATTGCTATCGCAAAAACTCTGCAAACAGAGCTAGGTAAGGACAGCGTAGCTATCATGACTGGTAGCGACCAGCTGGCAACACCGGCAGCCTTTAATGGCATTGACATCGCAAGAGTTAATCCGGACGTCTATACCGGCAGAGTTAGGGTGGAATTTCCGATTGATCTCGCAAGTTACTGGTGGACACAACACGCAATCCCTAAAAACGTTTGGGATGAGCTTTTCCCGGATAAGCCGCTCCTCATGAACCAATATGTCGAGCTAATCTTTGATCCCGGTAGTCAAATTGACAGTTCCTATCAAAACATCGGTCGTTTTGATGGCGAAGCGGTAGTCCCGCTTCGAACGACGCGTATCGGACATCCCGCCTTTAGTCGGATTCGGCCAAAAACGCCTGGCCAGGCAATGCTATTTGATGCTTTACTTGCCCCAGTTGACGAACTTCCAATCGTGGTTGTTTCGGGGACAGCCGGAACGGGAAAAACTTTCGGGGCCGTTGCGACTGGTCTGGCCCAAGTGCTTGACGAGCAATATGACCAAGTGTTTGTTTGCCCGCGTGATGGGGCCCTGGGACGCGAAATCGGCTTCCTTAAGGGGGATAAAATTGACAAAATTTTGCCCCAAGCCGCGCCGATTATCGACAATCTCGGTTCTGTCCTAAAATTAATGGATATTAAATCCAAAAACCAACCTGCCGATGAGCCCGAATCGCGCAAAGCCAAACGCGGATACGATACCGAAGCAAATCCTCGTAAGGCTATGGTAGAAGATTACCGTAAGCGGTATTTCGAATTTGAGCCGGTAATTTACATGGGCGGCCGCTCAATCGAGAACTCTTTTATGATTTACGATGAATTTCAGGACATGGAGCGAGGACAAGCAAAGGCGCTACTTTCGCGAATAGGGGACGGAAGCAAAATCGTCGTCCTGGGTGATCCCAATCAGACTACGAACCCGCATTTAAATAAGACCAGTAATGGGCTGAGCTATTCGGCGAGCAAGTTGGCCGGCGATCCACTGGCAGCAGTGATTTCGTTCGACAATACACATGAGATTGTACGCTCCGCCGCAGCAAGGCACATTGCGGAACGACTTTCGAGCCACTATTTTATAAACACCTAACTGTCAGTACCCCGCTTTTTGCGGGGTATTTTTATGTTATAATAACAGGTATGAAACTAGTAGTCGGGTTAGGAAACCCTGGTGGAAAATATAATTTTACAAGACATAATTCGGGATTTTTGGCGCTCGACTTTTATTTTAAGGTATCTAAGGCGAGTTGGGGGGATAAACAGCGCCTAGGGGCTATTTTTGGCCAAATAAACGATGTTTTGTTTATTAAACCACAAGAATTTTATAATGACACTGGGCGGGTAGTACGTGAGTATATGAGGTATTATAAGATTGATATCTCTGATATTTTGGTAATTTGCGATAATTTCGATTTGGAATTCGGCAAAATACGTGCTCGTTCTACTGGCGTAGCAGGGGGGAATAATGGGTTAAAGTCAATCGATGCGGCGCTCCAGACTTCGGATTATGCAAGAATTCGAATTGGAACAGGTAACGACGCATTAAGGCGAAGGCTCGGTGACGTGGATTTTGTGCTGTCTAAATTTACACCTGAGGAGAAAACCAAGCTGCCAGAGGTGCTGGCGGAGGTCTGCAAGAAGATCGACGATTTTGTTAACTGAGGGCCCATTTATTCATGCCAAGAGCACGGATGCGGCCTTTGATTTCGAGTAGGGTGGTGGTTTGGTTAAAGATTTCAGGTGGGAGTTTGGTTGCTGCCATGACCTCCTCACCAGAGCGAAGCCCGCTTGCTAGGGCCTGCAAAATTAAGGTCTCAACGTCAGTATCGCCTAACAGGTTAAACTGGCAAAGTTTTTGATGATTTTTGATATATTCTTCTGGAAAAAGAAATTCTAAAATGTCCTTTGGTTCGGTATAGGGGATGGCACCTTGTTTAATAAGTTTGTTACAACCCTGGGAATAGGGGTTAGTTATGTTGCCGGGGACCGCAAAAACGGTTTTACCTTGTTCAATGGCGTGGGCTGCAGTGTTTAGTGACCCGGACTGCTCGGCGGCTTCGACCACTACAACCGCATCTGATAAACCAGAGATGAGGCGGTTACGTTCGAGGAAACTAGTTTTAGTAAAAACCTGTGTATCTGGAGCATATTCAGAGATAACAGCGCCGCCTTTGTCGATGATTTCGGCGGCGAGAGGTTTATGCGACACGGGGTAAATTTGATTAATTGGAGTACCTAGAATGGCGATAGTTGTGCCTCCAGCATCGAGGCAACCTCGGTGAGCGATCGAATCGATGCCGTAGGCAAGCCCCGAAACGATGATGACATTATGTTTTGCTAGTTCGTGGGCGAGTTTGTAGGCGATTTCTTCGCCGTATTTAGTATTATGGCGAGAGCCGACGACAGCAACGGTTTTTGGTCGCCCCTGTTTGCCATTTTTGACCATATTTTGTGGTATTTTACCATAAAAATACAATGTTTTAGGCTTAAGCGCAATAGATTCTAACACCTCTGTAAAATCATACTCTAGGGGTGAAAATTGATTGATTTTTGTAAAAAAGTGTGAAAAAAGTGTTGACATATTTTTTCTCCTGTGATATAATTACGACAGTTGGCACGAAAAAACGTGCCACACCGCACCTAAATAAGTTATAATTTCAGCTATACTACTCTTAGTGTAGCAGAAATTGCGAGCTTTTGAAACCCTTTCGGGCTTTAAATTTCTTCAAAGGTTTAAAGACTAATAAGTATTACCTCCACTTTTGAAAGGATGCTTTCGAAGGCTTAGCAATCCCTCTAACCGGCGGGCCCCAATTTGTGTGAGGTGGGTTACGCTCCGGGGTTCACCCGGTATAGTAGTGAAGCGTTAGAGGGCCAAAATAGCCTCAGGTGATGCCCACCCTTACCTGAGGCTTTTTTGATGGTTATGCTTGTGTTGGTATGGTATTATTGTTTATATGGCAAAAAATTTAGTGATAGTAGAGAGCCCGGCAAAGGCACACACAATTGAAAAATATCTCGGTAGTGATTTTAAGGTGCTCGCGAGTGTGGGACATATTCGCAAAGATACAAAAGTTGATAAGAGTACTTTTGATGTAACATATGAAGTAGATCCGGGGCATAAATCTATTATCACTGAACTTAAAAAAGAGGCTAAGGCAGCAGGGAAAATCTGGCTTGCGACCGATGAGGACCGTGAAGGCGAGTCGATTTCGTGGCATTTATGTGAGGTTTTGAAGTTGCCGAAAGATACGGCGAGGATTACTTTCCACGAGATTACTAAGCCGGCGCTTGAAAATGCCATCAAAAATCCACGGACTGTGGATATGGATATGGTAGCGTCGCAGCAGGCACGCCAGACGCTTGATATGCTAGTAGGCTATGATTTGTCAGACATTGTACGAAAAAAAGTGCCGGGGGCGATTTCGGCGGGGCGGGTGCAGTCGCCAGCGCTCCGCCTAGTGGTAGAGCGTGAAAAGGAAATTGAAAAGTTTGAATCGAAATTCAATTTTAAAGTTGCGGGTGAGTTTACTCAAAAACCGGCTGAAAATGGCTTCTTAAAGGGGGTCCGGAGCGCGGCAGCGCGAGGATTAGCGCGCGAGCCCCGTGGCGACGGGAGCGAGCGACGCGCCCCGAGAGAAGCCATTTCAGCCGTTTTGGATGGAGAAGCGCCAGAAGACGAGGAAACCGCAACGGAGCTGCTAGCGAATTTGGCTAGGGCGGAATTTACAGTGGTAGATGTTGAAGAGACCGAGGGAACTAAGGCTAACCCGGTGCCGTTTACGACGGCAGCCCTCCAGATTGAAGCAAACAGTAAGCTTGGGTTCTCTTCGCGTACAACCATGAGTGCAGCGCAGGGACTTTATCAGGCTGGGCTGATTACTTATCATAGAACTGATTCTTTAAATCTATCTGCCCAGGCTATTGCGGCAATTTCTGATTACATAAAAGCTAATTTTGGCGCGAATTACTTAAAGGTACGACATTTTAAAACAAAAGATGCCTCGGCTCAGGAAGCACACGAAGCAATCCGGCCGACTAATATTGCGGTTGCGAGCGCAGGGAAAAATGCTTACGAAAAACGACTCTATCAATTAATCTGGTCAAGGACGCTGGCAACACAAATGGCAAATGCTAAAGTCGCCAAAACGACCATCAAGATAAAACCAGAAATGGCTTCTGGTTCTTTTATCGCAAAAGGCGAAGTGGTTATTTTCGATGGGTTTTTGAAGGTTTATGGGAAAAGTAAAGATTTGGAGCTCCCAAAAGTGGCGAAGGGCGACAAAATGGAATGTCTGGAGCTTACGGCGCGACAGACTTTTGCTAAACCACCGGCTCGATATACGGAAGGTTCTTTAGTCAAAAAGCTGGAGGAACTCGGGATTGGACGGCCGTCAACCTACGCATCGATTATGTCAGCAATTCAAGCGCGAAACTATGTCGTGAAGGGCGAATCGGAAGGGGAAGAACGTGAGGTGGTTGTTCTCTCGACGGGTCCTGCCAATAAAAACACCGTCGTTCGCACTGTAGTCAAGGAGAAATTTGGGGCGAACAAGGGGAAGCTAATTCCAACCCCGATTGGAGAGCTGGTGGCTGGTTTTCTTACGGATAATTTCAAGAATATTGTGGATTATAAATTTACCGCTAATATCGAGAAGGATTTGGACCTGGTAGCTGATGCAAAACTAGAACGGGTAAAGATGCTGAAGGATTTTTATGGACCATTCCGCGATACGGTACTCACCGCTAATGGTGTTGAAAGGTATAATAACGCACGACTACTTGGGCATGATCCTGAAACTGGGAAGCCAATTTATGCCAAGGTTGGCAAAAGTGGTGGCTTCATTCAATTAGGCGATAACGAAAAGGAAACCAAGGAAAAACCGCGCTTTGCACCATTGCCAAAAAGGAAATCGGTAAAAACAGTGACTTTGGAACAAGCACTAAAACAGTTGGCTTTGCCGGTTTTGCCGCGTGCGCTAGGCAAGGCCTCTGATGGCACAGAACTCATTGCAGCAAATGGACCATTCGGGCCATATCTAAAGGCTGGAAAATATAATATCCCGATGAAGGATTTTGATCCATACATCGTAACCCTAGAAGAAGTCTTGCCGCTTTATCAGAAGAAAATCGATTCAATGATTGCGGATTGGGGTGAGATACAAATCATTAACGGTGCTTATGGGCCGTATGTAAAAGGGCCCGGGCGTCGCAACAATGTTAAGGTTCCGAAAGATACCGATCCCAAAACTATCACGCTAGAGCAGGCAGAAGAAATGCTAAAAAACAAGCCAAAAACTCCGCGTAGAACTACGAAGACTCGACGCGGAACAAGAGGTGGACGGAAGAAAGCCTGACAACAATAAGCTTTTTTTGACTTTTATAATTTTTTTCGGACTTTGTAAAAAGTGTGTTACAATAAATATGGAAATATGATAATTTCATAGTTGACATAAGGCTGAACTTATGATATTATAGTATAAATTATTATCACTAACAGTGGTGTGGAATGAGGGAAAATTAATGGATCAAAATGCGGAAATCCTAAAAAAAGCAATATCGGGTAGCCTGAAAATCATTGAGCAAGAGCGCGAAAAAGAAATTATTTCACGACGATTTGGTCTAGAAGGCAACAAGGAAACACTTGAACAAATCGGCGAAATGCTATCAATTACCAGAGAAAGGGTGAGGCAACTTGAAAAAGCCATTTTGATTCGTCTTCAAATTTCCGCAGAAGAAAATCAAATCCCAGAGCTCGCCGCCGCCGAAAAGATCTTAATCCGCAATTTGACAGAAGTCGGAAGAGTGGCTAAGCTCTCAGACCTAGCCGATAAGGTATATGGTAGAACTACGACCGCGTCAGAAAAGACCGGCATTTATTTTATTGCCACCTTTTCAAAAGGTTTAACCGTTGTGGAAGAGAACGACAGCTACAACGCTGCAATCGGGATTGCAGAATATGGCGATAGCCTAGTTATTCGAAGTCGGGTTGATGAAATTGTAAAGATAATTAAAAGCAACAAATCCCCAATGACTCTTGATGAACTTGACAATAAACTGGATTATGAACACCCTGACCACATAAAGGCATTAGCGTCAATCTCGAAATTGCTTGCCACTTTAAATGACCTCTGGGGGCTCGCTAAATGGCCGGCAGTTAACCCTAAAAACATTCGTGATAAAATCTTTGTTATTTTGGAGTCCAAGAAAGAACCGATGCATTTTTCGGATATTGCTAAAGAGATTAAAGAGTCTAATTTTAAGCGCAAAAATGTAACAATTCAAGCAATCCATAACGAGCTAATCAAGGATTCTCGGTTTATTTTAATTGGACGAGGAATCTACGCTTTGAGTGCCTGGGGATATAAAAAGGGAACGATTTCTGAAATTATTAAATCCATCCTAGAGAAATCATCTGCTCCAATGACGCGCGAAGAGATCGTAAAGCAGGTCTTAAAAGTTCGCAAGGTTAAAGAAACCACCATTTTATTAAACTTACAGAACAAAAAGCTATTTAAGAAGGTTGACAAAAATTCATATACGTTAGCCTAATGTGATAAAATAGATTTATGGAAGAAGTCATACATTTTATCTTAATGCCGATATTCTGGATTCCGGTAGTAGCAATTTTGGCATTCTTAACATATCGTAATTACAGGAAGCTTAATAGGCTAAAGGTGTTGAATGTTGATTCGGTACTTTTGATGCTCGAAATTCCACGCGAAAATGACAAAAAGGAGCTTGCAGCGGAACAACTGTTTGCATCACTACACGGTATTTTGAGGGATAAACAAGAATTAAAAAATTCTGGTGGAGTGCAGGAACATTTATCCTTTGAAATTGTCTCTACGGCGGGCCAGATTCGTTTTTATGTATGGGTGCCAAAAATTCTGCAAAGTTTTGTTGAAGGTCAAATTTATTCACAATATCCGACCGTGCAAATCTACAAAATGAATGAGGACTACGTTGATAATCGTGCTAAATATCCCGTAAATTATTCGACAGAACTTGGTCTAGTTGATAATGAAGCGTTGCCGATTAAAACTTTTGATAATTTTGAGGTGGATCCATTGGCCGGTATTACTGGAACTTTGGCGAAATTAAGTCCTGATAACACTGAGGAGCTTTGGATTCAGATTTTAGCACGGCCGATCCCAGACGACTGGCACAAAAATACAACGGATAAGTGGATTAGAAAAATAAAATCCGGCAGGCGCTCTATTCTCGGTGGAACGGGGATTGATTGGACTTGGCTGGTGGAGGCTCTCGGTGCACTTTTTAGGCCGCCGGCTGGCGGGACTAACTCCGAGGTTAAGGTGGATTTATCAGAGAGGGACAAAACACGTATTGCTAAAGCCGAAGAAAAAGCCACCAAACTCGGTTATGAAGTAAAAATTCGGTTAGCTTATCTAGGCAAAGACCAAACTGATGCAAAGCTCAATATGCAAGCTTTAGTTGGAACCTTTAAACAATATAATTCAACAAATCTAAATGGTTTTAAACAAATTGGTGGGAGCTTCAACGCAGCAGATCTAGATGCTTATAAGATGCGGCAGTTTTCTGACCGTGGATTTATTTTAAATATTTCCGAGTTGGCTTCGGTTTACCACTTGCCACACACTTCGGTAGAGACGCCGAATATCGTCTGGGCATCTTCCAAAACTGCTGAACCTCCGGCCAAACTCCCGGTGCTCACCGGTGATATTTCGATCGATGAAAATATCTCGGCCTTTGGACTAACGAATTTTCGGGGAATTAACCATCAGTTTGGGCTACTTCGTCGCGATCGTTCACGTCACGTTTATATCATTGGCCAAACGGGAGCAGGAAAGAGTGGAATGCTTGAGCTTTTGGCGCTTTCGGACATTTTTTACAATCAGGGATATTGTATCATTGACCCGCATGGCGATTTTGCAATAGATAACCTACGTTTTATCCCAGAATCGAGAATAAAAGATGTGGTGTACTTCAACCCGGCCGATACGGCTTTCCCGGTAGCATTTAATCCGCTTGAGGTCTCCGACCCGGCTAAAAAACCAAATATCTGTTCAGAGGTGATTGGAGTACTTAAACGGATGTTTGGTGACTCCTGGGGGCCGAGGCTAGAGCATATTCTCCGCTATACTCTGCTAGCCCTGCTTGATCGTCCTTCTACGACTTTGCTTGATATTTCTAGATTGCTCACAGATAAAGACTTCCGCAAAGAAACTCTGGATTATTGTAAAGATGTCACCGTACTTCAGTTCTGGAAACATGAATTTGGCCAATGGAACGAAAAGCAAGTGAATGAATCAATTGCTCCGGTACTTAATAAGGTTGGGGCGTTTACGGCCAACCCGATTATCCGTAACATTATTGGCCAGGAAAAATCATCTTTTGATATCCGTAAGATCATGGACGAGGGTAAGATATTGGTCGTGAACTTATCTAAGGGCTTAATTGGCGAAGATAATGCAGCAATTTTGGGAGCATTTCTCGTCACAAAAGTGCAACTTGCGGCTATGTCTCGTTCTGATATACCAAATGTGGCCGACAGGCGCCCATTTTATCTATATGTAGATGAATTCCAGAACTTTGCTACCGATTCGTTTGCGGTAATACTCTCTGAGGCGCGTAAATATGGGCTAAATCTCACCGTAGCCAACCAATACGTAGCGCAAATGACCGAGTCGGTGCGCGATGCGGTGTTTGGCAACGTAGGTACAACAATTTCTTTCCGAGTCTCGCCCGACGATGCTCCAGTGCTTATAAAACAATTTGAGCCAACCTTTGAGGAATCCGACATTATCCAGCTCAATAATCGGCATTTTGTAATATCAATGATTATTAATGGCGAAAAAGTACCGGCGTTCTCTGCTACCACTCTTTCGATTCCGGATTCACCGAAAGACAATATCGACGCAATTATTGCCCATTCACGCGAATATTTTGCAAGGCCACGAATGGAAGTTGAGGCGGAAATTCGGGCGACTATTGAGCAATCGGAAAAGTACAAAAAAGAGTTATCGGATTCCGGTCGCCAAGACGAGCCAAAGCTAGTGATTAGTACTTCTGAAAAACCGGTGTTTCGTCCAGTCCGTTCGTCTAATCCCGAACAAAAACCGAACTTAAAAACCTCTACTCCTCAAGCAGATTTTCGCCGCCAAAATCTCAGCCCAAACGAGGCTGAAGGTAAAGAAAGCCTAGGCCTAAAAGACCTGGCACGGATCGTCGAGGCAGGAAAGCAGGAAACTAAAAAACCCGCTGACGGTGGCCGAAATAAGAAAGTTTCAAGGGGCAAAAAGACGTTGAAGAGGGAAAAAGAAAATGTGTCGATTCCCGCCCCTGTTAAACCAGAGGTGGAATATCAAGAAAAATCCACCGTACAAATACAACCATCTAATAAACCAATCTCCTTGTCGGAACCTGTTAAACGAGCCGATGAGTATGCAGAAAAAGACAATTCGGTGGATGGATTTTTGGCGATTAAACATTAAGGGAACTAATAAAAGCGGGGGCGGCCGGGTTTTATTAAAAACCCGGCTTTTTTGGCTGAATGGTAAATCGTGATTTCAGCATGAGTTTAATGTCGTACAATATAGATTTTAAGACATTGGCACTTTGGATTTATGACGGTTAAGTTATCATCGTTAATACGCAGAATATATCTCTGGCCAGAGAATAAGCCAGAACACACCATTCATTGTGTTAGCTAACATATATTTTATTTACTTTTTGACTGCTGGGGCCTGCGAAATCGCTCCTTAGTCGCCATGTATTTAGCCATTAACCTTATTTGGCGAGTTTTTACGGGGTTTTTCCGGATTTTTGCCGGATTTTTGCCGATTTGACATTTCCCCGTTTTTATTTCCCTTTTTCGTGTTTTCCCTGTTTTTTTTGGGTACTGCTACGCGCCCCGCTAAAACAATTGCTTAAAAATACTGAACAAAAACCGAACAGAAGAGAAGAGAACCAGAATCGAACAAAAACCGAACACTTCCCTGCGCCGGCTATTTATAATAAGCCTTGCCATCAAGGCGAACATCGAGGTATTCGAAATCCGAAACTCCTAGTTCTGCAAGATAGCGGAGCAAACGTTCGGTATCTTCGGCAGTTACCCCGGCACCTCGGTCAATAGTAGTTTTAACGAAACCGGTGTAGCCATCGAGGTAGAAATTTACCTGTCGGATGGAGCCCATGGGAACGACGACTTTAGTTGGAGTAACTCCGAGTTCTCGAAGATAACTTGAGACTTGATTAATAAAATCAATCATTCGAGAGCTAAGATGCTCGCCAGCAGAAGTGGACCCTTCGTCAATGACTTCAATGGTCGGTTTCGCGGTTTGACTCCCAGAATTAATAACGGCAAGCTCGGTTTCGGCATTACGGAAGGCAAAATAGAGCCCTAGTAAGGCTACGATAATTGTAGCGAATCCTACGATCGTGATAATGATACGACAGGCTTTTTTCCGTTTATCTTTATTGCGAGCGGCAGCACGTTCGCTTTTAGTTTCGAGACGTTCCCTTTTTTCGGCAATAGTACGACCTACGCGTATTCCTTTCGCCGAGGAGCGTCTGTTGAATTCCACTATGCTTCCTCCAGAATTATCTTAGCGAGGCGCTTGGCGGCGTCGGAGCGGGCCTCACCATGCAAACGTTCGGCCATATTGGCACGTTCACGAGGGCTTTTAACCAAGTGGCGAACAGCAGAAAGCAATCGCTCGGGATGCTCGACCATTTCAGAATCCTTAATCACAATAGCAGCTTTAACAGCCTCTAGGCGTTCGGCGTTTTTGACCTGATGACCGCCGGGCAAGCGTTCAAAAGGAACCAGGATAGTGGCTTTTTGAAGAGAGGCCATCTCGGCGATTGTGGTAGCACCGGCCCGCGAGACAATTACGTCAGCAGCGCCAAGAAGCTCATCCATAGTAGTGTTAAACTCCCACATTCGAAAGTTAGAGTCAAGGGAGGCTTTGTCCCAGTTTTCGTACTTCTTAAGATCAACCATATCTTCGTAGTGTTTACGACCAGCGACCAATCCAACAGAGGTAAATTCGAGCAGTTCTGGAAGAATTTTACGCGTAGTTTCGTTAAGGTTTTTGGAACCCTGTGAGCCACCAGTAATAACCACTAAAGGCTTTTCGGGAGTAAAAGAAAAAGCTTTTTTGAGAGAGAGCTGGCGGGCAGGCGTAATCGCCTTGAATTCTGGGCCAACCGGAATACCAGTCCAGACGTAATTTGGATGAGCTGCGAGAACTTCATCAGAAAGAGGCATGCCAAAGGCAACTTTTTTGGCTTTTTTCATTAGAATACGGTTAGCGAGACCGGCAACAACATCAGATTCGTGAATAACGTAGGGGATCTTGAAAAGGTGGGCAACAAGGCCAATTGGTAGACAAACATACCCGCCCTTAAGAAAGATAACATCGGGGCGAGAATTTTTTGGCAATAGACGAAAAAAACTGGTAATTAAGCCCGCCAGAAAGCCAAAAAAACCAAAGATATTACCAAAAATGAGATCTTTTAATGTTGTGTCTAGATTGACAAAATAATCCTTAAAAGTCCAGTTCGCATAACGATGAAATTTGCCGGCCGGCAAACGACGAACGCGGATGTAGGGGGTTTTACGAAAAGATTTTTTGTCTTCGCCCCACGCCACACCGATTTCTGTGGTGAGTTTAGTGACGTTTTTGTAGTATTTGAAATCAGTCCAAAACTCAATCCCGGCACGGGGTTTTTCCTTAATAATCTCACGAACGACGGCGACGGCTGGAGTAATGTGCCCCCCGGACCCCCCGCCGACTACTAGTATTTTCATTTTCTAATTTTACCTCTCTACTAGTATAGCACGAAAGTTGTAAAACAATGCCCAAAGCAAAAGC